>JACVJH010000001.1 GCA_015711895.1 Candidatus Solincola tengchongensis
AAGCTCGGGCAGTTTTTCTTTCGCCTCCTCCCAGGACAAGGAGGTGAGCACGAGCCTCACCCCACAGGAGATGTCGTAACCCACGCCGCCCGGTGATATAACGCCGTCTTCCGCCAGGGTGGCGGCAACGCCTCCGATAGGAAAGCCGTATCCCCAGTGGATATCGGGCATGGCCAGGGAGGCCTTGACGATGCCCGGCAGGCAGGCCACGTTGGCTACCTGTTGCAGGGCGTTGTCCCCGTCTGCTTTTTCCAATATTTCCCTATCGGCGAAGACGATGCCCGGGACCCTCATGCCTTCTTGGGCGTCGGCCGGTATCTCCCACGTGTACTCGTCAATCTTCCTAACTTTGTCAAGAAAACCCATCTTTTTCACCCCCTTCGGGCGAATCTCTCCTTCATCAAGCCGGGCTCATGGTTCACCGCCGCCTCCGAGGCGCGGGCTCTCCTCACTTGCTTCGAGACATAGCGCGAGGGGTTGGGGGTCGTAGCCCCGCCAAACGGAGACGCAACTCATGCAGTCCCTTCCGTGCACCTCCCTGCGACGGGGTGGCCTGCGGCGCGAGTGGAAAAACCCCCCTCAATTCAGACGTCGAATATGACCTGGGCGATCCAGATGCCGTTATCTTCGCCGAACGACAACATGTGATAAGTGGGGGCTTTTATCTCCCCGGAGACCTTGTGTTTCCCCGTATCAAGAGGCTCTCCCAGCCCCCATCCTTCGGCCTGTCTTTCGGTCACCTCGCGAACCTCGAAATCTCCGAAAGCCCATCCTTCCGCTTCGACCAAGAAAAGGATTTCCGATAGCCACCTCACCAGGAGCTCCTCCAGGCCCGAGGCCTCTGCGGCCACATGCCTTCTCTCCCTGGGCTCCACGCTCTCCACATCCAGGATGAGGGACATCATCCCCAGCGCGCAATTGGCGAATGCCTCTTCCCTGGACCTCCCGTAGGCCCTTATACCTACGTCTGCGGTGTGGTCGAGGACCTCGAACCTCTTCAGCTCTCTCCCCCCTCCTCAGTTTCCTCCCTCTCGTCCGACCAACCCTCGCGGGAGGCAAGGTGGGCAATCGATGCCACCCTGTCGTCCTCCCGCAGGCTCATCACCCTCACCCCTTGAGTGGCGCGTCCCATTCGGGAGATATCCTCCACGGGGACCCTGATGACCACTCCCTCTACGGATATGGCCATCAGCTCCTGGTTCTCTCTGACCACCCTGGCATCCACTATCTTCCCTCTTGCCCCACCGGCGGCTATCGTGCGCACTCCCTTGCCTCCCCTGTGGCGCCTCGGATACTTGGAAATGGCCGTCCTCTTCCCGTAACCCTGTTCGGTGATCACAAAGAGGTCGGCGTCCTCGGCGACGATGCCCATAGCGATGACCTCGTCACCGGGCGACAGGTTTATCCCCCGTACTCCGCGCGTATCCCTTCCCATGGGGCGGCAATCCGTTTCCGGAAAACGAAGGGCTTGCCCCTCCCTGGTGACCAGTATCAACTCGCTCTGCCCATCGGTAAGACGGGTGTCGATGACCTCGTCCCCTTCCTGGAGGTCTATGGCTATCAGTCCGTCCCGGCGCGGAGAATCGTACTGCTTGAAGGGGGTCTTCTTGACCATGCCTTTTCTGGTGGCCATCACCAGATAGCTCTCCTCCGGATAATCACGGGTCGCAATCACCGAGCATATCTTCTCGCCGGGCCCGAGGGGAAGTAGGTTCACCAGGGCATGCCCTCTGGAGGTGCGGGAACCTTCCGGAAGCTCATAGACCTTCAGCCGGTATGACCTCCCGCGGTTGGAGAAGAAGTGTATGTAGTGATGGGTAGAGGCGATGAACAGGTGTTCCACGAAATCGCCTTCCTTGAGGTTCATGCCCGTAACCCCCTTGCCTCCCCTTCTCTGGGTTCGATAGGTGGCGATGGGCAGCCTCTTCACGTAGCCGGAATGGGTGATGGTGACCACCACCTCCTCTTCCGCTATCAGGTCCTCGATCTCCAGATCATCATAGTCGGGTACTATATCCGTACGGCGAGGGTCGGCGTATTTTCTCTTGATCTCCGTGAGCTCCTCCACGATCAGGGCGCGGACCTTCTTCTCGTCGGCCAGGATCTCCCTCAAACGGGCTATCTCCTTCAGGAGTTCCTTGTGCTCCTCCCGAACCTTCTCCCGCTCCATGCCGGTGAGCCTCTGGAGCCGCATGTCCAATATGGCCTGGGCCTGTTCTTCACTCAGCTTGAACCGTTTCATCAACCCTTCCCTGGCATCCTGAACGGTGCGCGATTTCTTTATCAGTTCGATGACCGCGTCCAGGTTGGCCAGGGCAATCAGAAGGCCCTCCAGGATGTGGGCCCTTTTTTCCGCCCTATCCAGCTCGAACCGCGTCCTCCGGGTGATGACCTCCACCGGATGGTTTATATAGGCCGCGAGCGCATCTTTAAGGGAGAGGATGCGGGGTACCCCATCCACGAGGGCCAGCATTATGATGCCAAAGGATTCCTGTAGTTGTGTATGTTTATAGAGCTGGTTGAGGACCACCTGGGGGGCGGCTTCCTTGCGCAGCTCGATCACCAGCCTCATCCCGGTGCGATCGCTCTCGTCCCTTAAGTCGGCTATTCCCGACAGCTTTTTGCTCCTCACCAGTTCGGCTATTCGCTCCGTGAGGCGCGCCTTGTTCACCTGGAAGGGGATCTCGGTCACGACGATGCGGCTTCTGCCCGACTTGGTCTGCTCGATGTGCGCCTTTCCCCGGACCCTTATGACGCCCCGCCCCGTCTCATAGGCTTCCCTGAGGCCCTCTAGGCCCATGACCACGCCGCCGGTGGGGAAGTCGGGCCCATGGATATAACGCATAAGGTCACGCGATTCGAGATCTGGGTTCTCTATCAGGGCAATGGTGGCCTCGATGACCTCCCCCAGGTTGTGTGGGGGTATGTTGGTGGACATACCCACGGCAATGCCCGATGACCCGTTGGCCAGCAGGTTCGGAAACCTCGAGGGAAGGACGGTGGGTTCCTGGAGTGACCCGTCGTAATTGGGAATGAAGTCCACGGTATCCTTGTCGATGTCCCTCAACAACTCCATGCTGATGGGTGAAAGGCGGGCCTCCGTGTAGCGCATTGCCGCCGGGCTGTCCCCGTCGACGGAGCCGAAGTTCCCGTGACCGTCCACCAGCTCGTACCGGCTGGAGAAGTCCTGGGCCATGCGCACCAGTGTGTCGTAAATGGCCGCGTCGCCGTGGGGGTGGTATTTCCCCATGACATCTCCCACCACCCTCGCGGATTTCCGGTAGGGCCGGTTGGGGGTCAAGTTCTGCTCATACATCCCGTAGAGGATGCGGCGGTGCACGGGCTTCAAGCCGTCCCGCACGTCGGGGAGCGCCCTACCCACGATCACGCTCATGGCGTAATCGATGTAGGAGCGGCGCATTTCCTCCTCTATTTCCACGGTCTTGATCTTTCCGGACAATGCCTGTACCATCCTCCATCCTCCCCTCGGCGAGGTTCTGGCGGGCTATCGATTTCAGATGTCCAGGAAGCGCACGTTCTTGGCGTGCCTCTGGATGAACTGTCGCCGGGCTTCCACATCATCGCCCATGAGGGTGTTAAATATCTCGTCGGCTATTATGGCATCCTCCAGGGTGACCTGTATGAGGACCCTCTTCTCCGGGTTCATGGTGGTCTCCCACAGCTGCTCGGCGTTCATCTCGCCCAAGCCCTTGTATCTCTGGATCTCGTACTTGCGCCCGTCGAATCGCTTCAACAGCTCCTCCAGTTCGGTATCGTTATAGGCATAGTAATCCGTCTTGTCGCAGTGGACGCGGTAAAGAGGGGGCTGGGCGATGTATACGTAACCGGATTCGATCATCTCCTGCATGTAACGGAAGAAGAAGGTCAGTATGAGAGTCCTTATGTGCGCCCCATCAACGTCCGCGTCGGTCATGATGATGGCTTTATGGTACCTGGCCTTGGATATGTCGAACTCCTCGCCTATGCCGGTCCCCGCGGCGGAGATGATGGCCTGTATCTCGCTGTTGTTGAGTATCTTATGCAGCCTCGCCTTCTCCACGTTGAGGATCTTGCCCTTTAGAGGCAGTATGGCCTGGAACCGCCTATCCCTCGCCTGCTTGGCCGATCCACCCGCGGAGTCACCCTCCACCAGGTATATCTCGCACATGGAGGGGTCTCTCATCGTGCAGTCCGCCAGCTTACCCGGAAGCGACGTGCTCTCGAGAAGGCTTTTCCGACGGGTCAGCTCTCGCGCGTGCCTGGCGGCCATCCTCGCCTTGGATGCACCTATCACCTTGTTCACTATGGCCCGTGCCTCCGCCGGGTTTTCCTCCAGCCACTCCGAGAGCTTGGTGTTCACCGTGGACTCCACGAAGCCCTTTATATCTGTGTTTCCCAGCTTCGTCTTGGTCTGGCCTTCGAACTGAGGCTCCTTGAGCTTCACGCTGATTATGGCCGCCAGCCCCTCCCTCACGTCCTCCCCTATCAGGTTGGGGTCCTTCTCCTTGAGAAAGCCCTTCTTGCGGGCGTAATCGTTGATCACCCTGGTGAGGGCGGATTTGAATCCGGCCAGGTGGGTCCCTCCCTCGTGGGTGTTTATGTTGTTGGCGAAGGTATATATGTTTTCCACATAGCCCTTGTTAAACTGCATGGCTATCTCAACCTGAGCCTCCTCCTGCTCGGAGCTCATGTAGATTATCTTGTTGTGGAGGGGTTCTTTGCTGGAATTCACGTGCTTTATGAAGTCGATTATTCCGCCCTCATACTTGTATACCACCTCTTCCGGGGGTTCCTTCCTCTCGTCCCTTATCTCGCTTCGCAGTTCCCGGTTGAGAAAGGCCATCTCCCGCATGCGCTGGGCGATGGTCTCGAAGTCGAATTCCACGGTCTCGAATATCTCCGGGTCGGGGGAAAACCTTATAATGGTGCCCGTTCTTCTCGTTTCACCCACCACCTGCAGTTCGGTGGTCGGAACCCCCCTCTCGTACCTCTGTTGATATACCTTCCCGTCCCTTCCCACCTCGAGAATGAGCCACTTGGACAGCGCATTGACAACGGACACGCCTACCCCATGGAGCCCGCCCGATACCTTGTACACTTTCCCGCCGAACTTGCCCCCGGCGTGAAGAGTGGTGAGAACGACCTCCGCGGCCGGCCTCTGTTGCTTCTCCATGATCCCAACGGGTATGCCGCGTCCGTCGTCTATCACGGTAACGCTGTTGTCCTTGTGGATGGTGATCCATATGTTGTTGCAATAACCAGCCAGACATTCATCGATGCTGTTGTCCACCACCTCATAGACGAGGTGGTGTAGTCCTCTCGGCCCCGTTGAGCCTATGTACATGCTCGGCCTTTTACGAACGGCCTCCAGGCCCTCGAGCACCGAGATGGACCTCTCGTCGTAGACCTCAGCGGCGTCCTTCGCTCCGGTCATCTTTCCTCCAAGATCGAGGCTCTCGCACGGAATTTTGCTTTTTACAAGTTAAATTATAGCATTCTGGGCGGTTTCACGTGAAAACGGGATATTCACCATGACTCTATAGTTAAACTTGAGGTTTATATTTTATAATGATATCCTCTATTTTTAGCCCCGTCTCATCCCTTACCCTTTCTATTACCTCCTTCCTGCGCACGCTGAACTCCTGCGCCCAGGCGTGGGAGTCAACCCTTACGACAAGCTTCTCGCCTTTAAACCCGCATGGAGCCCCTTTCGGGAGGCCCCCCATCTTTTCCCACGCCTTCTTAACCTTCAGCAGGTCCTCCACCTTTTTCAGGCCCTCTTCGGCGAGCGTTTCCTTTATCAGGTCTTTTATCTCTCTCATCGCCGTTCCTTACCCTTTGGTTCCCGGTCAGATGATACCCGCCGCCGATGACATACATCTTCGCCCTCATCGTGTCTTTTTTACTCTCTATTACGTTGTCCAAAAACCGCAGTTTCAATTTTCTTCACGGCGGTATGAGCGTATGGCTTCACCTTCATGAATCCCTGTCCCCTCGCCTCGTCAATTTAAGTATCCTGTCCGCCCCAAGCTCCTTTACCTCCTCCGTTGAAGTCACAAGTACCTGCCACCTTCGCTTAAGACTTTCAGCGAGTCTCATTCGGTTCCTGGAATCCAACTCAGAGAAGCAATCGTCTAGAAGAAGGACCACCTCTTTTCCCGTCAACTCTTCCATTATCCTGGTTTGTGCCAACTTGCACGCCAGGCAGAACATCTTCTGTTCCCCCTGTGATCCCTCCCTACGTATATTCCTTCCGTTTAGATAGAACAGGATCTCGTCCCTGTGAGGGCCGGAGAGGCTCACCCCCCGTCTTATCTCCGCCTCCCTTAACCTTCTTATCCTACGCAGGTTCTCCTCTTCACTTTCCGAGGAGAAGGACGAATAATATTTGATCTCCACCTCCCCCATCCCCCACTCCCTCAATACTTCCTCCAGTGAGTGGGACAATATACGGAGGGCTTCTCTCCTTTCCTTCACTATCTCCATACCCTGCCTCACCAGCAGGATATCCCAGCTCTCCACGTCGCTAGCCCTCCAACTCTCCTTTTTTGCTATTTTCAAGGCATGGTTCCTCTGCCTCAACACCCTGCTGTAGTCCCTTAACAACTCTAAATATGCCGGTTTTGTTCCTCTTATGACATCATCGATGAACCTCCTCCTCTGTTCCGGATTTCCTTTCACTAGAAAGACGTCATCAGGAACGAAGGCCACCGCTCTTATATTCTCAAATCTTTTCCTTCGCGTTTCTTCTCCTTTCCTTATGACTACCCTTCCTTCCCCCTCCACGTTTCCGGATACCTTTCCCTCGACCATCCCTTCGTCAGAACCGTTTCTTATCATCTCCTGTGCATCCGCACCTTTCAGCGACCTCCCCTCCAATAAGAAAAAAATGGCCTCGAGAAGATTGGTCTTCCCGACGCCGTTTTCACCTAAGACGAGGTTCAAGCCTGGTCCGAGGTTTATCGTATATTCATCGTAATTCCTGAAGTTGTTCAGCCTTACTGTGACCAGCAATTCCTAGATCCTTATCGGCATTATTATATATATAAAATCCTCCTTGTCCTTCTCTTTTATAACCCCGGGTTTCAGAGGCTCGTTTATCCCAATGACCACCACCTCCCCTTCTACCGAGGTAACTCCGTCCTCAAGAAACTTCCCGTTAAAGGCTATAGTCACGGCCTCCCCCTCGTAATCGATGGGG
>JACVJH010000002.1 GCA_015711895.1 Candidatus Solincola tengchongensis
CGCGATTACGGCTGGCTGGTCATCGTCGGCGTGGCGAGCCTCTTCCTCCTGGGCATCATCCTCATCATCGTGATGCTCATCCTCATGCGCGGGCAGGCCAGGACGCAGGCACCACCGCCTCCTGGTGCCTATGGCCCCGGGCTTTACCCCCCTTCTCCGCATGTCCCTCCCCCGGTGAGCGGGAGGGCCGAGCCTGCGCCACCCGTCTCCCCGCCACGGGATATGCTGGAACCGCCGCCCCCACCCGGCGGTCCAGCCGGGCCATTCGGGCCACCAGGCCCCACTGACCCGACAAGCCCAACCGGAGGTCCATCCCAGCCACCTATCCAGCCACCAGGAGAAACAGGGGCTTGAACCGGAAGCCTCCGGGTCTAGAGGCTTTCGGGATATATGATGTACGCAATGCGGGCGGCTCACGAGCTCGACGGGATTCGCCCCATCTACCCAAATTGACCGGCCGGACCATCCGTGGGGCCTGGGCCGGATAAGGAACAAGTCGTCCTCCGCTCTCGCCAGATCCATGGGGACTGGGTCAAAGTGCGAACGATCCGAAATTGCGCATGGATAACCGCGGTTGGTGTTTTCTTTGAGGCCCGGATCATGTCCTTTGCCCGCTCTTGCCGGACTGATCCTTCATGTCCGCGATGGAATCACTCGGATATCATCTGGAGGGCGTAAGGGATTCCAAGCCTGCCAAGAGATGAAAACGCGATCACTCGATGACGCAAGATCAGCACTGTGGAGTGGTTGGTCTCCTGGTTCGCGAGGGGTCGAAAAGGAGTATATCTGGGAAGGGACGCACGCTTCTGTCTAGGACCGTTGTGCTATAATTTTTTTGAGAGAGGGAGGGGCCCTTAGCTCAGTTGGCAGAGCAGCGGACTCATAATCCGCGGGTCGCAGGTTCGAGTCCTGCAGGGCCCACCAGCAAAAGACCAGGTCAGAGGGCATATTTCTCGGCCTGGTTTTATATTGACAGGTCGCGGAGGGAGCCCTGGACCCCCTTCCAGACGGAAAGCCGGTGCTTCCAGATGTGGTTTTCTGTCGTGACAGGACCCTTGCCGCAAAACACCACAACCTCTGGGGTTGTCGAGCAGGTTCACCATATCTTCCGCAAAAACTTGCGCCCGATGAGCTTGTTCTTCGCCCGCCGGGCCATCTTCCTGGGGCTCCCGCTGGCCACGACCTGGACATCCCGGCTCAGCCTTGCGAGCCTGTAGAGCATGGAGGTGAAACTCCTTCTCCTTGCCATGGTGACCACCCTTTCAATCAAATTATATCCGCCCAGCATAATAGGCAGGTATGCTTCTCGGCCCCCTTCTTATTCTGCTTTCTGCTTTTAAGCCCCTGCTTCCGGAAAAGGGTTCTCCTTTCCAAAGGCGCCTGGCCATGCCGGGAGTGGGGTAGGTAACCGGCTATTGGGGTCGGGGCGAAACGGGGCATCGATAAGAAAGTCTATTCCAAAGGAGAATTAGCTGACGGTACGTCGGATAAATCGGCGGAGTTGTTATTCCCCGGGGGTGAAGATATCCTTGATTTAGGGTAGGTGGAAAGCCGTGAAGGGGAAATCCGCCATCAAGAGGTTTTTCGCTTATTTTCTTCTCATCATCTCCATCCTCGTTTTGGTCATCGCCCTCACCGGCCGTGGCGGGAAGGAGGAAAAACCAGATGTCCCCTCCATAGATCAGCAGGGAACGCCCGTAAGCCAACCCCAAAGGGTGCAGGAAGAGACGCCCCCGCAGGCGCAAGAAGGTGAATACGCCACGGTCATAGAGGTCGTCGACGGGGACACCATCAAGGTGAGGTTCCCCGATGGCCGGATGGAAGCCTTGCGCTACATCGGCATCAACGCCCCGGAGATGGGGCAGCCCTATGCCTCCGAGGCCAGAGCCTTCAACGCCTCCCTGGTCTCCGGAAAGGAGGTCCGGCTGGAGAGGGACATAAGCGAGAGGGACAGGTACGGGAGGCTCCTCCGCTACGTCTACGTGGGGAGCCTCTTCGTCAACGCCGAGCTGGTGGCCAAGGGGTATGCCAACGCCGCCATCTACCCCCCGGACGTGAAGTACGCCGATTGCTTCGTCTTTCTGGAGGCCCAGGCGAGAAACAGCAGCTTGGCCTGTGGGCCATTTCTACCCAGCCTTTCACGACCACCCAGGCGGGTACGTCTAGTGGGGACATAACGGTGTATATCACGAAGACCGGGGAGAAGTATCATCGCGACGGCTGCCGCTGCCTGAGCAAGAGCAAGATACCCATATCATTGGCGGAGGCCAAAGCCCGCGGCTATGAGCCCTGCAGCGTCTGTAACCCGCCGAGATGATATTCTTCTTCTATCCTAGAAAACCTCTCCATTGCTGTAGGTCGTTTCTTTGCTCCCTCTCGCAGGGTGAGCATAAACGGTACATATACACCACTCACTTTGTCGGTTGTCGTTACTTCTAAGCAGAGAGGTATAGACCTCAATACCCGAAGATGTTGTGTTTGCCCGATGCCCTTCGACCCCTTATTCAATTGCCGGCTGCCGATTGTATGTGGCTCTTTTCCCGGATACGCAACTCTTGATTTTCGCGCCCTCCCCGTATTATTCACTGCACGGAGTATCCGTAATTTCGCGATCTTAAGAGGACGCCACTCCTGATCTCTTTACCCTCCTGTTTGGCTTCCATGACTTCCGGCTTTTGCAATCACCACCATAGGTTTCCCGCATTACGGCCTCGTCTGTCACTCGACTCTTACAACCCCCGGCCTTAGGAACCGGCTTTCTCCCGGGCATTATTAGGATGTCAGTGCCTGCCTTTAACATAAGATCGCATATGGTGTGAATGTTCTTCGAGCAAGGGGGCAATGGGCGTATGGAAGAGAAAGAGTTTGTAAGGGAGAAGGTAAGGGAAATCGCGGGGGACCCGGAAACCGCCGAGCTGGCCTTCCGGATAATCGACGATGCCTACAGGGGCCTCGAGGAAGGTCTGTCCGAAGGGGTGGTCGACAAGGTGAAGGAGCGGCTCGACGCCGCCTTGCGGGAGATCGAGAAATTAGCGGACGAAATCAGGGAAACGATATAAGGCGGGTGGTTTGAATGGCTCAAGGTTTGCGACTCAAGGAGGTCAGCATAAAGGGCTTTCGCGGGTACGGGGATGAGGAGAGGACCCTGGACCTCACCGCGCCTGTGACCATCCTCTTCGGAGGGAACCGCAGCGGGAAGAGCAGCACCCTGAACGCCATAGAGTGGGCGTTGTACGGGAAGGAGGTAACCGGCAAGGGCGCAACCGGTATCGTCGAACGCAAGAGAGGGTGGCTGGTCGTGAACCGCGCGTGCGAATCGGCTCGCGTGAAGCTGGTCATGTCGTCGCAGGAAGGGGAGATCGCCGTCACGAGGAAATCAAGCAAAACGGGCAGGAAGAAGACCGAAGCGTTTTCCTTTGTGGACGAGAAAGGCAACGAGCACGAGGAGGATGTGGATCTCTGGAAGTTCCTGGGATTGGAAGCCCGGGATTTTATGAGCCTTGTCTATCTCCACCAGGAAGTGATCCGGGATATCGTGGTGAGCGAACCGTCGGTTCGCAGGGCGGCGCTCGACCGCTTGCTGGGCATCTCCGACCTGCGTACTCTTTACGAATCGCTGAAAAGGATAAGGGTAAGAGATTACGAGAAGAGAACGGAGCAAATATACCGGGAACTGGAGCGTGAACTCGAGGCCAGGTCGAGGTCTTACGAAGAAAGGATCGAAGCCCTGCGCGAGAAAGGCGTAGAAAGGGGTTTGAAGGGAGACAGCTTCACGGAAGAGACGATCGTCGATCTGTCCGCGAAGGCTGCCGACCTTCTGGGTTCCCTCGCTCGGGAAGCGGGTATCGGTGCCCCGGATTTAAAAGCGGCGGGGGGCACGGAGGATTTTGCGGATTATGAGAGGCGGGCGAAAGAGGTCATCCGGAGGCTTCGCGGGGAAAACCCTGGAACGGTTTCCCAGCGTGGCCTGATAGATCTGCGCGAGCGGCTTAACAGGGCCATATCCGAATACGAGAGCGCGGCAAAGGAACTGGAGGATCTGAAAAGGGAGAAAGAAGAACTCGAGAGTAGTGGGGACCTGGAGGTCCTCCGCGCCCGCAAGGAGGAGTACATCGCCAGGCGGAAGGAGTTAGATCAGCGCTTAAGAAGGATAAACGCACGCCTCCCCGTGGTCTCGGCGACAATCGATTATCTGTCAGAATTGGAGGACAAGAGCTCTCGTACACCGTGCCCCGCCTGTGAACAGGATGTCGTTCCGGAGAGTCTCATGGAGCGCCTCCGAGCCGTGCGGGAGGAGATGGGCGAGGAGGTGGAGGGTCTCGGAAAGGAAAGCGAGGATTTGTCGAAAAAGGTAAAAAGTCTGGAGGGGGACATAAGGCGGCTTGAGGAATTGGTAGAGCGCAGGATCCCCGAGTCCGAGGGGAAAGCCAGGTCGCTGCGGGAGAGTATCGGAGAACTCCTGGAAGTCGCCATTACCGATGACGACGACGTTAAGAAAATGGTGAGGGATAAGCTGGCAGAAATTGAGAAAAGGCTCGATGAAGCCAAAAAAGTGCTGGAGCGCTACAACGAAGGCATCGCCTCCGCGGAAGAGACGCTGGAGCAGGCAGGCATCATCCATGAGGTCCTGGAGGCAAGAGCGAAGGTAGAGGTCATTCGCTCCATATCCTCTTCTCCGGAATGGAGGTCGATGAACGAAGCCCGCGACAGGCTCAACCGCATGCTGGATGCGGTGGAAAAGGCGAGGGACTCGGTGGAGGCGGCGCTTAATGAAAAGAAGCGCGAGCGACTGGGGGAAGCGGAGGAGCGCATCAAAGAGTACTACCGTGTCCTGGTGGAGAGGCCGGACTTCGAGGGCATAACCATCGACCCCGATGGCGACAACGAGGTGTATGCGGCAAGTGACGGGGACTCGGAAAAGGTGGTCAGTTTCTTCAACCAGGGGGACATGAACTGCGCTGCCCTCAGCATCTTCCTGGCCCTTGGGGGGAGCGCCTCCCGCGAGGGCGGACCCTGCTTCATCATCCTCGACGACCCGTCCCAGAGCCTGGACACGGAGCAGAAGCGCCGGCTGGCAAGGCTTATCGATAAGGTCTCGTCGGAAAGGCAGGTGCTTCTGGCTACCATGGACGGGGAGTTGCTCCAATCCTTACAGGAGGAGGTTTCCAGGGCCAAGGTAGTCTACCAGCTGGGGGAGTGGGATCCTCAAAGCGGACCCAGCATTATGCGGGAATGAGGTGGCTCGGGGATGGGCCTGACCTTCAGCGCGGAGAGGAAGCTCGAGGAGATCCACAGGCGACACGGAAGGGAGTTCGGGAAGGTGGTCCAGAAACTCCTGGCGCTTACCTTCATGGAGCTCGGTTACAGGCTGGCCGAGGAACGCGCCGTGCAGGGGGTGGACATAGACGTCCTGTGCGAGAAGCGCAGGAGAAAGATGTCATTCGAGGTAAAGACATGTCAGGGAGAGAGGGTGAGTATTGCGGAAAAGGACGTGGAAGGGTTGAGAACCAGGCACGAGGTGGACGGCTATGAGCCTTACTTCGCTTTCCTCTTCCGGCCACACTACATTGGGGAGGGTTGGATCATCATCCCGGGAGCGCGGATAAAGAAGGGTGAATATTCCTGCATGCGTCTGGCGAGCTGGAATGAAAGCGAACTGTCCGAAAGGGTGAACAAGGAATTTTCAAAGACCGTGGAAAGAGTGTACAAGGACCTGATGTCCTGCTCCCCCGGAGGCGCTCAGGCGCTCCTGAAAAGAAAATACGGGATTTAGGGAGCTACCTTTCGACGTAATCTACACCTACAGAGCAGAACCTCAAACCGCGGGGAGAGCCTCAGTTTTCAAGGGTATCAGTTTCCAGATTCACCTGCACTTCTCCATGCATGGTTCTGCAAGTTAATATGCCGGTGAGCTCATGATAAAGATTTTTCCCGGTATTTCAAAATAAGGCCAAGCCTTTAAGCACTGTCTCCTGCTAATGGGTCCCAAGAGCCACCTGCGTAGGGCCGCTAAGAAATCGCTGTCCGTCCTTGTTCACCATTTTGTTGATCTTGCCGACTATAACCATTGCGGGAGAGCCGACCCAAGCGTGAAAGGGCAGAGCTCATGCGGGATCTCCGGGGAAAGACGGTATTGGTAACGGGAGCGGCCAGCGGCTTGGGAAGGGAACTGGCCCTGTGTGCAGGGAAGGAAGGGGCAGTGCTCCTCCTGGCGGACATCGACCCACAAGGCGTCAAGGAGACCTCCGGGCTCTTACGTCGTACGGGGGTGGAGTCCAGGGAGTACGTGGTTGACGTATCCGATTCCTCTCAGGTGAAGGCCGTGGCTGAGGCGGTGCTTGGCGAGTTCGGGGGGCTGGACGTTCTCATCAACAACGCCGGCGTATTCGTTTGGGCTGATTTCATCGACACCACGCCGGAGGACTGGGAGTGGGTAATGGGGGTCAACCTCTGGGGTCCTATCCTCACCATCCGCGCCTTTCTCCCCGGGATGATAGAGCGGGGCAGCGGACATATAGTAAACATCGCCTCGCTGGGAGGACTGGTCACCATGCCCACCCTGAGTGCATACTCCACTGCCAAGTTCGGTCTGGTGGGCCTCACGGAGACCCTCCAGCACGAGCTCGAACCGCTGGGCATATCCGTTACCCTGGTCTGTCCCGGCAATATCCGGACTCCAGTCATCGATCGCGTTGTCGTTAGGGGTTACGACCGCGCGAAGCTGGCCAGGGCCTCTTTCGGATTGATGCCCCGCAGGCGCCGGAGAAAGCGGCCTCATTAATCATACAGGGGGTGAAGAAGGACCGCCGCATGATCGTCCTCACCACCGCGGCACATTTCATGTACTCCCTCAAGAGGTTGTCCCCAAACCTGTACCGTATCCTGTTCGGGAGGTTTGCCTATAAGATATGCCGGCGTATGAGGTGATCTTTCCACCTTGACGCTTCGGCTAACCGGGGTAACGCGGCCGTCGTGCGCAGAGATATGGCCTTTAAGCCTTAATCGTTGACCTCGCCTCCCTCCGCATGATATATCATATTATAAAATTTGTAATCATATTTTGAAATTATGGTGATAATTATGACGACAAAAAGGCCCAACGCCATCGAGAAGGCCATGGAGGTGCTCATGCTCTTCGCCCCCTCCAACCGGGAACTGGGGGTGACGGAGATAAGCCAACGCCTGGACTTGCACGCGGCCACCGCCAACCGCATAATCAAGACCCTGGCCGGGAAGGGGTTCCTGCAGCAGAACCGGCATACCAGGAAATACCATCTGGGCCCATCGATCATGAGCCTGGCCAACGCCCTCTACCGCTCGTTGAGGACGGAGATGGTGCAATTGGCGCGGCCCTACCTGGAAGAGCTCCGCGACGCTCTCGGGGAGACGGTGGTCTTCGAGGTCTGGTCGGGCAACGCCACCTATATTGCCCACGTGGAAGAGGGGCCGCAGCGCGTGCGCATCGCGGGGACGGTGGGCGATCGCCTTCCCGCCCACGCCGCGGCGGGCGCCAAGGCCATCCTCGCCTTCTCCGGAGGAGAG
>MU158572.1:0-9254 GCA_015711895.1 Candidatus Solincola tengchongensis
GGTCTTTGGAAAGTGAGGGTATTTCTCTGGTCGGGCCGCAGGTCGCATTGCAACCAGAATGAACTTCTCTCCGCAGAACTCTCTGGCATCTTCTTCAATCTTGTTCTTGCTCCGAATAACTTTGGGAGCGGTTTTAGCCCCCGGCAGGGCCTGGCCTCTCGTGTGTCTGGCGGGCTCCACCGGGTACCATAGTGGATGGGATTCAAGGTAAAGGGGAGGAAAGCGCGGGACGATTTTCTTCTATGTGGAAGGATGGACGGTGATGTGTCCTGAACCCTTTACCCGAAGGCAAGCGGTGACGTGCTTCCACGCGGTGATTGGTTGAGGAGGTGGATAGCCGGTGGGGATACGGGCGGGAATCTGCCGCATGTCTTTTCCGCGAGCCTGCAGGGGCATCAGTTGAAGAGGAAGGGTCTGATGATGGACAACCCGGTGTCCTGGGCTGGGAGTTCGCCTGAGCGTGGGAAGACGGGACCGACGGAGAAGGGGAGGAAAGCCTCCGAATCCCTGCTCACCGTCGTGGTACCCGTCTTCAACGAGGAGGGAAACATAGTCCCTCTCTACCGGAGGCTGGTCTCCGTTGTCGAACCCCTGGTCGGTGACCTGGAGATACTTTTCGTGGACGACGGGAGCAGCGACGGTTCCAAGAACGACATCGCCGGACTGCACCGGGAGGATCCGCGGGTCAAGCTGGTCTCCTTCACCAGAAACTTCGGCCACGAGATGGCCACCAGTGCCGGACTGCACTTCGCCCGTGGCGATGCGGTGGTCATCATCGATGCCGACCTCCAGGACCCGCCGGAGGTGATCCCCGAGATGCTGGCGAGATGGGAGGAGGGATACGACGTCGTCTACGGAAAGAGGCTGGAGCGGGCCGGCGAGCCGGTTCTCAAGAGAGCATCATCCCGGCTCTTCTACCGCCTGATAAGGAGGCTCACAGAGGTGGATATCCCCGAGGATACGGGCGACTTCCGTCTCATCGACCGGGAGGTGGTAAGAAGGTTCCGCCTCCTTTCGGAGAGGAACCGCTTCGTGCGCGCCGAGATCGCCTGGCTGGGTGGGAGAGCGATCGAGGTGCCCTACAGGCGCGAACCCCGCCTGGAGGGCAAGACCAAGTACTCCTCCTGGAAAAGACTCCGGCTGGCCCTGGACGGGATAACCTCCTTCTCCTCCGTCCCCTTGCATATCATGAGCCTCTTGGGGTTCGTGATGCTTTTCATCAGCATGGTGGCCATTCTGGTGGTCTTCGTCCAGAAGATCTTCTTCGGCATCCCCGTCCCGGGTTACGCCTTCCTGGTAATCAGCCTCTTCCTGCTCAACGGGGTGGAGATCTTCTTCATCGGCCTCCTTGGGGAATATGTTGGCAGGATGTATCGTGAGGTGCAGGAAAGACCGCTTTATCTGGTTTCGGAGACCTTGGGGATCCAGGAGGCGGAAGGTGGAGAAGGCACTCTACCGCGAGATGTATGAGATGGAAACCCGCCACTGGTGGTTCTTGGCCAGGCGGAGGATAGTCCTGGACCTCCTGATGAGGTATCTTACCCCGAAGGATCAACGACCGCGCTTCCTGGACCTGGGCTGCGGGACGGGTTCCATACTCCAGGCTTTGGAGGGGCTCGGCGAGGCCACGGGGATGGACCTCTCCGAAAAGGCCCTGGAATTTGCCGCCACGCGTACCCGGGCGCGCCTTCTCAGGGGGAGCGTTCCAGAGGATCTGCACGGCCTGCGGGAGAGATTCGACGCCGTTCTCATGCTGGACCTCCTGGAGCACCTGGACGAAGACAAGAAGGCGGTGGCCGCCGCCGCGGACCTGCTGGCGGAGGGTGGAATCCTCCTGCTCACCGTTCCCGCCTACGGCTGGCTCTATTCCCCCCGGGACCGGTTTCACCATCAC
This sequence comes from Candidatus Solincola tengchongensis, assembly GCA_015711895.1. Taxonomy (GTDB): domain Bacteria; phylum Actinomycetota; class Geothermincolia; order Geothermincolales; family RBG-13-55-18; genus Solincola_A; species Solincola_A tengchongensis. Next base: position 1,895 of record MU158572.1, read on the forward strand.
CGCAGGAGGTATTCCCGGCGAGAGGTGAGGGAGATGATAAGAAAAGCGGGTCTTAGCGAGGTCTTCACCTCTTACTACAACTGTTTTCTCTTCCCCCTGGCCGCGGCGCAGAGGCTCTGGTGCAGGTTCCGCGGGGCCAAGCCGGGTCCCGATCTGAGGGAACTGCCCAGGGTGTTGAACTCCTTTCTGAAAGACGTCTTCGCAGCAGAGCGTTTCCTGCTTGGCAGGGTACCCCTTCCCTGGGGCCTTTCGGTGGTCGCGGTGGCGAGGAAAGGTGCCTACGCCGTAGGGAATCCAGCATGAAGAAGCCCACTAATGCGGTTCTGGTATTTTCCGGCGGTGTTCTTGGGTTGGAGGAACAAGTCTTGAAAAGAGGGTTGGGAGAGAGCCTATCCCTGCACGGAGAGGCATCCTTCAGTACCGCAGGAGGATATCGATGATTCTTACCCCTCTCCGTGAGATGCGATGGAGCCGTTTATCTTGGAGGGTGGTAATTTTACATAGGATTAGGGCTTTATTTTGCGCATTACCGCAAGAGGATTTTGGATATCTAAATATAAGGGCTTGGTTGTCTGAAAGCCCGCGCGGGGTCGGTTTTGGCTAAAGAAATGCGGGCGAATTGCCGACAAAAAGATAACAAAAGGCGGGATGCGAGGAAGGAGGTGGTCGAGGGCTGGAATTCACTGCTCGGCAGTCGTTTTTAACTTGTAAAGGAAAGGAGGTGAAAAAGGGTATGGCCAAGAGGATGCACAGGCAGGAGGGTTTCACCCTCATCGAGTTGATGATCGTCATCTTAATCATCGGTATCCTGGTAGGTATCGCCGTGCCGGTGTTCCTGGCGGCGAGGGGGAACGCCCAGGCCAAGACCTGCAAGGCCAACATGAAGACCGTTCAGACTCAGTCCAACGTCTACGCGGCCAGCAACGACGGGACTTATCCGACGGCCATCGGGCAGCTCAGCGGCTACATCGAGAACCTGAGCTCCATCACCAACTGCCCGGCAGGTGGGAGCATTACCTGGAACTTCACCATTTCGGCGCCGCCCTCCCCCTCGTGCTCATCGCACGGGACACCTTCAGGTTAAAACAGGGACGAGCGTTAGCGGAGGAATGGGGACAAAAAGTCCCCATTCCTTTTTACGGGCTTATAAGGGTAGAGGGCCGGTCTGCGTATTCCGAGGTTTCCCGGTCTCGTAGTAAGGACTTCTCTGGGATTAAGGACTCCACTGCGAAGCGCACCATGCTGGACAGAAGGGAATGGATTTTCTCTTGCCCGGCTCTATATCGTGAGCACCAAGCCCCTCCTGGACATGCTCCGGAGGATCGTCTTAAGGCTCACGACCTTGTCCGAGATCATCTCAGGCGCAGGTAGCCCATCTTCCGGGTCCATATCCAAAGAAGGGCCGTCAGGAGGATGGAGGCTGCGGACAGAAAAATGCCGTAGTAAAAGGAGACGGGCCGGAAGACGAATTCAACTTCATGCTTTCCGGGTCCTAGGACTACTCCCATGGCCGCGAAGTTGACCCGCAGAAGCTCTCGCTCCTCGCCGTCCACGTAGACGTGCCATTCGGGGTAGTAGGCGGAGCTTAGAATCAGTGTACCTCCCCCCGGTGTGTCTGCGGAAACGGATATCCTGGCGCTTGAGAGGTAGGTTATTTCCGCTTCCCCGGGAGAACCGGGACCGAACTGCTCCCCGAGGCGTTCCTCGAGGATGACGCTATTCCGGGAGGACTCCCCGTTCCACAAAGCTTCCATGATCTGGGAGAATCCGACGCTCTCTCCGGTTTCCAGAACCCGGACGTCCTGCACCATCCTTGCTGCCGGCAGGGGGTCCTCGATCTCATATATTTTCAGGGTAACGCCGCGTATAGGGGTGTCCTCGACCTCCACCAGCCGCAGGCCTTCTTGGTCCAGCTTGAGCGGGCTGATCAGGTAACGGACGCCGAACAAGGCCAGGATGTTCACGGCGGTGTCGGTCAGCCTTCCCTTCCAATCTTCATCGCGGACGTAGAAATAATGAGCCATGTCATCGAGGAGTTTGAAGCGATAGATCCCGTAATCGCCGTATTGGGAGAAGGAGCTCAGGCCGAAGAGCAGGTTATGGTTGGGTGGCAGAAACAGGAAGAAGCCCTGCAGGACGTCCTTGTCGCCGAGCCAACCCCTCGACTGCCTCATGACCTCCTTCCAGAGGTCCTCCCCGCCCACCATGGCCACGCGCTGCAGCGGCCCCGATCCCCCGGATTCCAACCTCTCCTTGAGGGCTTCGGCGGTGGGATTGTCTTTCATGAGGCGACTGGCATCTATGGTGGTGACCTGCTGGTAGGAGAAGAGCCCGAGGTCCACGAGGAGCACCCCTATGCAAAGGGTCGCCACGGAGAAACGCCAGAGTTTCCCCGGTCCTACTCTTCCGAGCACGGCGTCCAAGCCTTTTCCGGCCAGGTAGGAGAGAGACAGCACCATCACCACCAGGAACCTCTGCCAGAAGCGGAAGAAACGGAAACCGGGGATATAGCGCCACAGGAACTCGGCGAAGGGGGTCAGCGCGCCGAGGGATATCATCAGGGCGAGCACGCCCGCGGCACACCACATCAGGGTCGTCTCATCCCTCAAACGGAAGATGAAGAGGGCGAGCAGGGCGAGTACCGAGGTGAGAAGGCCGGGATAGGCTATGTCCTCCCAGAAATAGTCGCGGTGCAGGTCATAGGTGTTCCGTGCCGGGTTACCGTACTGGTAGGGAGAGAAGAGCATCGCCAGGTTGCGGGGCTGCATGGACACCCCGAGGGAGAAATCGAAGGTCTGGTTCATCGCCCTGTCGGACACCGTGTACCCCTTCAACATGGGCACTAGTTGGGGACCGGCCAGGGAGAGGGCCAGGAGCACGCATATGACGATGGAAAGCAAGGGGATGACGGCGGCGCGCCGGGCAGCCCTCCTATCCGTCTCCTCCTCCGGGGACCTCAGCCGCCCTAGCGAGGTCAGATACCTCCAGAGGAAGAGGAAACCAAGAAGGGACAAAGTGATCATGAACAGCTGAGGTCCGCCGGCCAATATCTGCATGGACAGGGCCAGGACGGTTAGGAGGATATAGGCGAAGTTCCGGTGTCTGAAGCTTTTTTCCAGGCCGAGAACGGCCAGGGGGGTCCAACCCAGGGAAAGCACCAAGTAATTGAACTTGAGCCTGGCCATGGTGTAGCCGGAAAAGGTGAAGGCCACGGAGGAGAAGAACGATGCCCCCCGGGAGAGCTCGTACTCCCGGAAGAGGAGGTAGGAGAAGAGAAGGCACAAGGCCAGGCTCACGATGATGGACAGGTTGAAAGCCGGGATGGGAGAGGCAAAGCGGTAAAGCAGGAGGTTCAAGGGGTAAAGTAGACCGCTCTGCCCTTCGGCGAGGAGGGGAAAGCCGCAGCCCAGCTCGTGAACCCAGAAGGGCAACTTGCCCTCTCTCAGGGACTGGGCGTAAAACACCTTGATCGGGAAGTTATACTCCGTCACATCGCTGTTTATCACGTCCCCCTGGTAGGGAATGCGGGTGGAGCTCCAGAAAGGGAGCGTGAAAAGCAGGAGGACGAAAAGCATTCCCAGGAGCAGAAGGAGCTTTAAACCGATTTCGGGGCGCAGCCTATTCTTCACCGTAGCCCTCCAGGGCTCTTTCGAGGGTCAGCAGTTCCTCGGCGATGACCTGGTTGTCGTACTTTTCGAGCCCGATGGTCAGCGCGTAGAAGTTTAAGAATTCCCTGAGATTGCCGTCTTCCCTATATATCTCGGCTATCCGGCGCAGGTAATCCGGATCCGGGGCGATGGAATAGGCTATGAGCAGGAAGCGGAGCGCCTGCTGACGCAGGCCTCTTTCCGCTAGGTAATCCGCCAGTTCCCCGGGGAACTGGGAGAAGAAGGGGATGATGTCGTATTCCCTGCGGTTATAGCCGTAATAGGACAAGTCCATGCCGCGCGGTCGGAAACGCTGCCAGAACTCCAGCTGGCGGGCCAGATAACCACCTAGTTCCGGCTCCGTGCCCTTGGGGAACAGCCTGAAGGTCATCCCCCAGGGGACCATCTCGAAGTGCTCATCCAGATATGCCGGTCTGGTGAGCGTGTGAAAGCTGGTCACCTGGGGGTTGGAGGCCACGATGTATTGCACGTAGATGAGCCTCATCTCGTCCATGGACATTCCCCTGTGGATGGGGAGCTCGGAAAGTTCGGGGAAGTTGAGGTCCGGATACCACTTGTGCAGCGTCTTGGCGTACCAAGTGTTGAAGATGAAGGGATAGATGACGACGTAGATCCTTTTCCGCGACGGAAGGCAGGTCTCGTAATATTCCATGAGCTGCGTGGGGACGTCGCCCTCCACGAAGATCAGAGAGCCTTCCTCCACGGAAGCCAGGAGGTCGTCTATGTAAGCCTCTCCGATGACGTCGTATCTCAGGCTGACCTCGGTGACCGTTTTAGTGGCAGGGAGGATGAAAGGCAAGGAGAGCAGCAGGGCAAGTGTCCAGTTCACGACCCTCAGGACGTCAGCCCGGAATGGTGTCTTGGAAAGGAATCCCCTTACCCCCTGGCGTATGGCCTCGATTCCCTCCCCGATGAAGAAGAAAAAGAGGATTCCCGGGAGGAGGTAGAACCTCTCGATGGTGGAGATGTGAAAGGAGCCCAGCAATTTCACGTTGGCCAGGGCTGGGAAGACCACGAAACCACCGATGAAGGCGACGATGAGGGGCAGGAAGTCGCCCATCCTCCTTCTGGCCATGCGGAAGGCGCCTATCCCACCCAAGGCCATGCCGAAGGCGCGGGCCTGTGACCCTATGCTCTTCAGGCAGTCGAGGATGAGATCCAGGCGGTGTTCGGCGCTCACGCCCTTCCAAAGCCTCGCGGTGCCGTAATAGCGCCTGGTCACCACGTTGAGGAAATCCTTCAATGTCGAGGGGTCGCCGAAGTTCACATAAGGGCCTCGTGAGGCGCTCAACGGGAGATAGACGTAGGGGAGGAGGCCGAGAAGAAAGGCTGTCGTAAAAAGAGCCGCGAAGCGCACCTTCCTCAGGTTGTGCAAAAGGGGCTGCAGAGCTATGAGGAGGGCGGCGGGGAAGAGGAAAATAATCGTCTGGTGGTTACAAAGACTAAGTCCTAAGAGGAAGGAGAGGAGGAGCAGGCGGCGCAAGGAACCACTAATGTCTCCCTCCTGCCACCTCTCGCGTGACCTTATCGCCGTGTACAGGATGACGACGATGAAGAGGTCGTTGAGGGGGAAGACCTCGGCCATCAGGGAATAGAACCAGAAAAGAGGCGAAAAACCAAGGGCCGCACAGGCGATGGAAGCAGTGACCCGGCTGCCGGTGATCTTCAAGGTGCAGACGTAAAAGAGGAAAAGCGCCAAGGTATGGTAGATGACCGAGGTGAGGTTGACGCGAAAGGCGATGTTTCCAAAGGGAAGGCGGGAAAAAAGGAAGCCGATCAGGGTATATAGGGGATAACCGGGAGGGTGCACCACGCCGAGCGAATAACTGCCGGCGACGAGCTCCGGGGAATCCCCCGCCATGTTCGGGCTGTGGCTGCAGGTATAGAGGTAAAGGAGGAAGAAGAACGTCGTAAGGCCAAAGGCGACAGCCCTGTCCGCTGAGGACAGCCGGTAGGGGGCAGTGGACCGGTAATACCTCTCGGCTACGGGGGACAGGCGACTAACCGCCCTGCGCAACGCCTCACGGAGGGCACGGACGATGCCCTTCTTCGTCCCACCCATGCTCTCCTCAGTGCCCGGTGTTTCCATCGGACAGCCTTCCTCGGGTCAGGAACGCCTCTCGACCGATGAAGGGGAGGTCCGCTCGGCTTCCCCCACGCGAACGCCGCGAACGGGGTAAAGGGGAACCACCCGGCTCGCCGCGTCATAACTGCTTATCATGGTATATATTCTTTCCCCACCCGCTACCGGCCTTCCGGCGGGGTAAGAAACGGACGGAAACGGTGGTCCTTGGAGGTAAGACCTCAAAACAATCCCCGGTAGAGCGCCCAGATCCTCTCACCGAACATCAAGGCCAGAAAGGCACCCAGGGCCAGGAAGGGCCCGAATGGTATGCGTGACTTCCTGTCTCTGCGGCCCGCGACAATGAGGGCTATGCCGGCTAGTGAGCCGGTGAGGAAGGCCAGGAATAGGGCCGTCAGTTGTTGGAACCCGAGAAAGATCCCCGTGAAGGCGGCCAGTTTGGCGTCCCCCATACCCATGCCTCGGGGCAGGAGGAGGGCGAGGAGTCCCAATGGAACGCCCCCTATGGCCAGGCCGGCCAAGCTGCGAAGGATGATCCAGACATCTCCTCTAGCCAGGGCTACAACCCCCATGGCCGCCAGGCCCAGGGGTATGGAGGGGTAGATCACGCGGTTGGGGATTATCTGGCGCTGCAGGTCGATCGCCGAGACGATGATCAGGATGGTGATCAGGAAGAGGTGGGGCACGAGTTCCGCACGCCACTCGAACCCCAGCCTGGCGAATACGGTCAGGAAAAGGAGCCCACTGGCCAGCTCCACGAGAGGATAACGGAAAGAAATGGCCTCCCCGCATCTCCGGCAGCGCCCGCGGAGGAGGACGAAGCTCAAGATGGGGATGTTGTCATACCAGGCGATCTGGGATTGGCAGCGGGGGCAGAAGGAGCGTGGCGACCAGAGGGATATTCCCTCCGGGATGCGGTAGGCGGCGACGTTGTCGAAGCTACCCACCGCCAGACCAAAAAGAAACACGATCGCCGATCCGTAGATCTTCCATCCCATGGACTCACCAGGCCTCGACTCGGAACGCGTCTCTCGGGAATGGCCCCTTCCTCGGCCTTCAGGACCGACGGACGATCCACCCGCCCCTTGACTCGGGCGCGGCGGCCACCTTTTCGGTGCATCAATCGAATATTCGGCCCGTCCCCGTTTTGAGTTAACCCGACCTGGAATCCCCTCGGCCACTCGCCTCGTCCCGAGGGCTGAACTGAGGGTGTCTGCGCATTTGCAAGAGCATGCCCCTGGCCCCTTGGGACGAGCATGTCAGGCCTGCGGCGCGAGCCAGGGGGGCACACCTTCATGAGCTCCGACCCCGCATTATGTGCGCGTCCCGTGACGATAAACGGCGGGTGGCATTCCGGACGCTCGCTCGCGGTCTTCATGGCAGGGTCACGGAGCGGGGTGTGCGAGTCATGGCCCCGTTTCCTCCCGCATGCGCTTCATGAGTGGACCGTCTTCCCTCCAGGTGTAGCAGCTTCCCATGATACCTAGGCGAATAGCCTGCTCGCGCATCATGCGCACCGCCTTTTCGCCGCCGCCGAACCTGTGCACCAGAAGGGCACCCCTTCCCTGCACGCTGACGTGCCCCAGGTTGGGCACCGGGCCGGCGAGGT
>MU158572.1:9318-10783 GCA_015711895.1 Candidatus Solincola tengchongensis
CGACAATCCTGGTGGGGCACGTGAAGCATCTCGCCCTCCAGGAGTTGGATGCGGCCATCCACGAGGTCCACGGCAGCCCTGACCGACATGTGGTGCACGGGCTGTCCCAGGCGGGTGTCCTGGAGCGTTCCGGTGAGGAAGACCCTTCCCTCCTCGTCCTCCCCGATATCGAATTCGATGCGGCGGTGAAATATGCCCTTCTCCACGCTCCTCCCTCCCACATGCTCCGTATCAAGATGTTGTAATTTTTATCAACATTATATTATTTTATAATTAAGTTAAAAAAGTAAAAGAGTGGTGAAAGCCTCGGGAGGTGGTCGAGTTGCAGATGCTGGTTCCCGATTTCTGGAGAGGAAGGGGCAGGTTCTCCAAGCAGGCCACCTGCAGGAAGGTGAAGGACGACACCCCTTACCAACCCCGGGAAGGGGACGCGGTGCAGGAGGAGCAGTAAAGGCCGCAAGCGGAAAGGGAGACGAACGGAGGCGACTCCTCACTTGCCTGCGGCAGGGGAGGAACATGGCGGTTAAGAGGGATGATGAGCGGTAAGCCTGATGTCGAGGCGAAACGGAGGGCCACCCTTCTCCAGGCGTTGGAGGAACTACAAGGGTTAGACCTCTGCCGCCAGGCGGAACTGGGAGGGTTTTCCTGTAAAGAACTGGAAGATGGCGCTTTTCAACTCCTCATCCCCTCTTTCAACGGGGAGATCGAGATATGGCTGCCCGAAGGGCGCATGTCCTTGCCTCCCCACCTGGAGAGCCTGTCTCTGCGTGTGCTGGCACTCCGGTATGTCAAGCTCTCCTGTGGGGTTCCGGAGAGCGGCGAATGGATAGCTTATCGGGACCTCCCAGGAGGGAGGTTCTACGCCGCCACCATTTCCCCGACCATAGAAAGGCCTTTGGCCGACATGTTCGGATTCCGGCGGGGAGCACTCGGGGAGATCGCGGCACGGCTGGGCGGCGTGAAGGCGGATTTCGGCGATGAATCTTTCGTCTTCCGTGCCTTTCCCCGCGTGCCCCTGCTCCTCGTCCTCCACTGGGGTGACGAAGAGTTCCCTCCGGAATGCCGGGTACTCTTTGACCGCTGCAGCTCCCGATATCTGAACACCGATGACCTCAAGGTACTGGCCACTCAACTGGCCGCTTACCTGATGAAGGAAGGGGGCGGGGCTGAGGAGGCCGAGAACCTCCTGTGGATGGTGGAATGACTCGTTCAGGCTACGGCTCGCTCTTTCGATTCCTCTTATTCTGACACGAAATCGGGATAGCTTGCCTCGATCTTTACCTCAAGGGTCGGCATTGCCCTCACCCAAACTTACACTGACTTTAATCTGAGACATCTCGCTCAACTGGCCCAGTTGCTCGTCGTAAAGGGCTACATTGAGGCCGTATTCCCCCGGCTCGCTCGGCGGCCGTACGAGCACGGAGAATCTCGCCGACTGACCGGCGGACAGGTCGCAGGGTAAGAA
>MU158573.1:0-11405 GCA_015711895.1 Candidatus Solincola tengchongensis
GGCGATCTCGGTGACGAGTGCATCGAAATCGATGTTCGCTCCCACCTCGATGCACTGGGTGGAGACAACAACCACAGGAGGGGATGGCCTTTCGGTCGAACCTGCTTTTATCCGCGGTAACCACTCCTCGAGCAGACGATCCCGTTCCCAACCGCGGGCCTTTCCGATGAGTAAAAGCTTTTTGTCCTCCTCCAGCTTCAAGGCTTCAAAAACGGCGCGGGCATCCGCAACCCTGTTGACAACTACCCCGATAACTCCATCCTCCATTTCCTCGAGGTACTCATAAACCTTATTAAGGATTCCATTGATCAACTCCCTCCTGGCATCACTCCACGTTTCCTCCCCCGTATCGATATGAAGGAGCTCTGTTATCTTCGGCGTATCCGTTCTCATCCTTATCTCTTCATTGCTCTTGTCCTCTGCGTCAAGGGTAAGCTCCTTTTCCCCCAAAAGGGTGGCGGACATTTTAACCACCTGAAGGGGTTTTCCTACATCGCACGCGGCGAGCTTCTGCCACAACTCCTCAATGGCTGTGACCGTCTCGCAGAAAGCGTTGGAGCAATGGGCCTCGTCAACTATCAATAGGGAGTCCCTTCCGAGCAGACCGGCACTGATAGGCCAAGACCTTGGGCCACCTACCCCATACGAACGGAAAAGCAGGCGGGATCCCGCTTGATCCACGGTGGAGAGAATTACGGCAGGCTGCAATGGAGAAGACGCCCAATCCTCGTCATGGACTATCCCACCACGGAGTCTAGCTATAACCAAGGGCTTCCCCTCCCCACCCAAGTCCGCCAGTGTTCTGGCCACGTCTCTGAGAGGGCTTCGGCTGTAGCGTGTCATGGCTTTTTCGAGGCGCTCCTTCAATCGCATAGCGTGGTCGAAGGTTTCGTCCACAACCACACGCCTGTCGACTATGAAAACCGTCCTCAGCCTGGCACAATCAGCGCCCGCAGCCAGCGCCAGGAGGGAAAGATCGATCAGCGATGTCTTCCCACATGCTGTCGGGATAACGATCGTCCTTGGCCACCTAGACTTTTTAGGCTGCTGCGGGCAGAGCCAGTCGAAAAACAGCCTCTTTTGCCATGGAAAGGGTTCGTGCCCGCTTAGCTCGTAAAAAAGTTCCTCAAAACGAGAAGGAGTTATCTTGACCCCGAATTTGCTCATGCCGGACTAGCCCCCTATCTGACGGAACAGACCATATCCACGGTGTCGCCCCACGCCCACCAGTACGGGACCTTGCACTTCTTCCGCGAAGACCAGCCTCACATGAATATGGAAACGCTTGGGTCTCCCGCTTTTCTGTGGCAATCCCGGGAAGCGGAATGATGGCGGCACCCCGAGAATGAAGCTGTATTGGGAAATCGATACATCGGCAGGTTCAGGAAGTCCCGCAATCAAGCAGGCTTCTTGTATGACCTTCTCCGCGTCACCATCCCAAAGACGCTTAGGGTATTTTCCGAATACAAATGGGGTCACGCTTACCCAGACACGGGATGATTGAGTCCAAGTCTCCACCTGGAGCGCTTTTCTGCGTTCGGAAGCGTCACACGGCTCTAAGCTCCATTCCCCCAATTCCCCAAGGTTGAGTTTCTTGACCCTTCTCAGCGCCGTGAGACAACTTTCTCGCTCTTGCTTCTCTATTTCCACTGGAAGGACAGCAGCCAACCCCATGATGTGCCCTCTCGCATAACGATGGCCTATATCAGCGAGGGGGAGAAGGGCCATGTACGGCCCTTTCAAGGGTTTTGGGTCTTCCAAGCTGCTACCCGGAGCATGCCCGGTTATCATGGCGGAAGGCGGTTGGTCGGCTCTTTGGACCAGTGCCCGTCGCCAAACGTCGATTATAGTTCCCGAGTATTCTATCGGAAGATAGAAGGGCGCACTACCGCTGAGGCGGAAGATGAACATCTCTCCATGGCTTCCATGTCGAATTGTCATATCGTTGCTCTTTACTTTGTAAGTGGTCCATTTGCGGGCCAAGGGTGGGCGGTAATTTGGATTGCTTTTGAACGCCGAGCATAGCTCATCCAACCGTCCAGGGTAGGGTGTGCGCATTGTCATGTTCCCGTATTCATCCGGCAATACCGTTAGCTCGAGTTCCTCAAGACGATCCACAATCTCCACCCGCACCAATGATGAGGAATGCCCCAAACTTGCTATGCCTTCCACGAGTTCGCCCAATGCCCTGCGGATTTCGAGCGTAGGCACAACGTCCTGCCACCAAAAAATGACTCGTGGATCGGTCAATGGGGCCCTTGCGAAACGCCTCCCTTGTCGCACACGGAGAAGTTGAGTTCCTTGTACCTGAGAGCTCTTCTTTTTCCCTTCGATGTTCTCGTTAACGGGCACGTACACTATGGGGTTCTTGCAGTACAAAGCCCTTCCGCAGGTAATGAGAGGGGGAGACAACTTCTCCAGCCAGAGCAAGGCATTCCTTCCTCCCTCCGGTTCCCCAATATCCCCCCATGCCTGGACCATTGCGCAGAACAGGCGGTCTGGATGGGGCGGCCATTCCACCTCGCTTTTTTCTTGCCCAGTCCTTACATCGGCTGCCGTCACCGAGCCACGCAGGTAGGTAACCTTTATCCCGAACATTTTCAGCTTTGCTGGTCTTTCTTGCTCGCAGCCAGCTCCCAGCTCCTGAGGATTATATCCACCAGATTTTTATTCGGTCTTAGTGTAAGGATACCGTTCTCCCATGGCTTCTCTTGGTTTGACGTTGGCCAAGGAAGCCCCGTTTTCCTGGCTTCGCTGACTGCCCTTTTCATTATTTCCACCGCACCTTCGAAGGACAACATGAAACGCTCTTCTTTTTCGGGAGAGAGCAAGGAGAGATAGGGTTTTTCACCAGGCCTCGGTGCCATATCGCATCGAGAACGAAGAGAAAACCCACTTTCCCATTGTCGAGCCAGTGCGGCTAGAGCTAGCGCCGCGAGTGTAGTCCGTGCAGCTATATTCACATCTTCGTCGACTTTCATCCCACCATCGTCCGGCAGAGGAAATCGCAACCTCCGCAATGCCGGTAGGGAGAGAACCGCTATCTGTCGCGCATATCGCAAAGTGACACCGCCGTGGTTTAACTTAGCTTTTTCCTTGTTGTAGAGGGTCGGGGTAACATTCCCAAGGCCAACCTCGGAGAGTCTTTTTGCTTCTTTTCCCGCTTCGTCTTTCAATTCGAAAGTGCCATCGGGCTTTTCTGAGACCTTCAGGCTCTCTCCTGCCACACTTATCAATGGATCGATGCGGCTGGTCGGTCTCTTGTTTTCTGCGGTGATATCCACACCTATTATCTCGGACACGAGAACGCGTTGAAATTTTACGCCCAAGCCACCCATTGGTCCATGCGAGTCCCACATGCCAAAGATAAGCGCCGTGGGGCAGAGCTTAAAAATCGGGGTAGCGTTTCTCGGGCTGGCCTCGTCGATCTCCTTTCCAATTTCACTGCTCTTCTTTTTATTCTTTGCGCTCCGGAATAATTTCCAACTTCCGCCCTCAAATATCTCGCAGTTCAAAAAATAGGCATCCGCTATGCGGTGGGGAGTTTCTAACGCCGTGAGCACACCCGCTTCTTTGGCTTCCGTGTCGCGGAAATCTATCTGCACCAATGGAAATGGCTTTTCGCCTTTGGTCTCTCTGTGCCATTCAAGTAATAAAAGCTCCATGCGATTCGCCTGTGACTGGACGGAATCCAAAAGCACGCACTGGAGCCTCTCGCCATCGATTATTCTCTCCTCAATTGCATAGGTGGAGCCTTCATAAGTCGGGGGAAACACCTTATCCCCCGTTCCACCTGCCGGGTAAAGGTCTACTACTGCGCGAAAGGCATACGCTTTTCCACCCACAGCATCACACAACTTTTCATAAGTTAGTTCAGAAATACTCATGGACTCCCTCCTTTCAAGCTAAAACCTCATCCACTACCCCATAAACCAAGTTATGCCCATAATACCCAACTTGCCTTATCCACGTATAATCAAATAATCTTTTCGGAAATTTCCATGTTTATCTTTAACGTTTCATGACATGACGATTAATTCATTAAAAGTCATCAACAGTTTTCCAAACACCACCTGTTAAACCTGAAAATTTCTTCCTCTAAAATTAACCTCTTACCAAATTATGATAGTGGGCTTTGCGGGCCGGCGGTTTCCGGATGGGGATGATTTTTTTCCGCCGACCGTCGCAAAGCCCAAAGCCTTGGATAAAAACCGGCTGCGGCCAACCCCAAGCGATACTTTTCTCATCACCCTGCCCTTTAAACTGACGAAAACCGGTTTTCATTGCATATTCCAGGTCGCACACACGAGATTCGCAGTTCAGTTACGTCCCCTTGTCGTGCCGTTTTCACTACAGTAGGGCGCGAAGTTAAACTGCCTCGATCACAAAGGCATGCGCTCACGGCTGTACCACCTCGATGTATCTCGCCTCCACCCAGGGCAGGGTGATGTTCCAGCCCGCCACGGAGGTGTAGGTATAGGAACCCTTGATCTCCCCCCACACCCTGATGATGGAGTCCTCGTAGGCGGGCACGGTGCCCTTGAAAGTCACGTATATGGTGTCGTCCCAGTAGCCCCACTGATCCCGTGTCACGTTAAGGCGGATGTCCGTGGTCCCAAAGTTTTCCATTATCTGGACCACCTGGCCGGTGGCGAAGTACTTCTGCCCCTTATAGGCCTCCGGGTTCTTGTTGAGGACCTTGAACTCGATGGCCTTGCACTGCGCTTTGTAGGATGCCTCGTCAAGCTGGTAGGTCAGGGAGCAACTCGCCGAACCTCTCCTGCCGTCCTTTTCAGCGGTCACGGTCAGGGTGTTAGTGCCCTCGTTCATGGTCAGGCCGGCGCTGAACTTACCATCCTCGTCGGCCTGCACGCGGACCGGGGCATTGGCGCAGCCGAGCACCGTGATTCTGGCACCGGGCTCGGTGACCCCATCGATGGTATAGGAGGGAGAGGCCACCGTTAGTCCGGAAGGAGTTTTCAAAGAGATGCTCAAACCCTTCTCTTCTGTTTCCGCCGTCACCGCGGCTGAGGTCTGCGTCTCCTCCCCGCCTTTCTTACTGACGATAGCGGACAACAAGGCGACGATCACCAGGATCGCAGCGGCGGCGGTCAAAACCTTGAATTTCTTTGACGAGGCCCACTTCGCACGCACCCCGTCCCAGGTCCGAGCCAGCTGCTCCATGACGCTTATGGTGGGTTCCGCCCAACGGAGGGCTTTCTCGGTGGGGGTTTCGACCTTTTCGGCTGTAGTAAGGGGTTTCGAAGACTCTCCCAGTCTCAATAAACAGATGTTGCAACCAAGAGTGGGCTTGTCTTCGGTCCCACCGGTGACCTCGGTAACAAGGGCCTTAAATTCCCTGCCGGCATCCAGTTCCGGTGCCAACTCAGCGGCCAATTCTCTGTTTATCCACCCCAGCTGCTCGCCCTCTTTATTGAGGACCTTTATCGCGTTCTTGTCGAACTCGTTCTCTCTGTCTCTTTTGAGGACAAGTTCTTCTCCGGCCTTAAGATAAGCTATGAGATCCTGCCGGTCTTCCCCCTTGGTAACTCCGACGACCTTGGTGAATATGACATCTGAGGAAGGCGATCTTGCTTCCGTTACCTGAGCCGCGCGCCTCTGATAGAGATAGGAATTGTACTCCCTCACCATGACCGGGATGCGGAAGAGGTCGGCGAACCACATGATTCCGAAATATCCCAGAGTCAGGGTATAAAGGGGTGAAACCTTCCCCACATACCAGCGATGTCCCACCAGGGTAGGCCAGAGTAGGTAGGCCACCCATGTCTTCCTCTCCCCTGGTATAGAAGTCCCGCCGGACATATCCTCACACCCCTTCGGTATTTCTCCCTCGGGAGGCCGCTTCAGAAGCCTCCCGAGACGACTGTGCAGATCGGCGCCGTGCCGCCATCCCTGAGGGCGCGCGGGCACGAACCGAGAGGTCAGCACCTCATCGCATATTCCGGAGCTCGGGCGGCGGAAGCGAGGCCGTCAACTCGGCCGCGTCTCTTGACCGCCCGATGCCCAGTCACAGACGGCGAATTTGATTATGAGGGGATGGGCTGCCAGCACTCTGGCAGTCTGAGGAAACGGTCTTGAGATTTTTCATCTGAAGACTGCCAACTGTATGGCAGTCAACTCATGATGAATATTTCTCCACTATGCCCCGGGCCCGCTCCAGGAGCATCTCCTTGAGCTCGGGAGGGCGCAGCACCTCGGCCTCGCCGCCGAAGGCCATGAGCCAGGAGCATATCTCGGTGAGCCCGCTCACCCGGAAGGAGAGCACGGCGCTTCCGTCCTCGCAATCGCGGCAGCGCTGGCTGAAGTGCCAGATGCTCTCCTTGACGTAGGGAGCCACCTGGGGGCTGAACCTGATCTCCACCTCGCGGGGCTCGCCGCGCAGGACCTGCCAGGCATCGCCCATGTACTCGCGGATGCTGAAGTCCTCGGGGAGCTGGAACCTGTCCCCCAAAAGCTCCGCCTCCAGGATGCGGTCCACCTTGAATATCTTTATCTCCCCACGCAGGTGGCAGTAGCCGACCAGGTACCAGGCGTTGCTCCGGAAGAGGAAACCGTAGGGGTCCACCTTGCGCCGGGTGACCTCGTCCCGGGAGAGGGAGTGGTAGGAGATGGCAACGGAGCGCTCCTCCTCCACCCCCTTCTCCAGCGTGTCCAGTACTGGAAGGCGCCTGGCGTAGTCCACGGTGGGCTCCCAGGCGGGGGTGAAGTGCACCGACTCCCGCTCCACGGCTTCCCGGATGCCGGGAGGGATGGCGGCGTAGATCTTCTCCATGGCGCTCTCCACGCCGCGCGGGAAGGGGGGCCCTTTCTGGCGGGAGAGGAGCTCGGCCCCCATGGCCAGGGAGAGCATCTCCGTGAGGTCGAACTGCACCGGGGGCAGGAAGAAACCGGGGGCTATGCGGTAGCCTTTCTGGTAATAGATGGGGATTCCCGCCAGCTTGAGGAGGTAGACGTCACGGTAGACCGTGCGCAGGGATGTCTCACAGCGCTCCGCCAGCTCCGCGGCCCCGATGCCCGGCTTTCCCTCTATCAGGGTGAAGACCTTGAGCAGGCGCCACAGCTTGCTCGCCTTCTCCATGCATACACCACACCCTTTTCATTCCCAAGGGGTTCCAATCAATTTTAAAAGATGCGGAAAGGTAAGGAAAGGAAATCGCCGATCACACCGAATCGACGGCGAACCCTTACCGCTAGAGTCATCGAGTGGATATTGTTAGCTTTTCTTGAACTCTGGAGGAATGGATACGCATCGGTTTCGAAAAGACCTCAAACATCAAGCAATAAGGCGGATAATCCTTGCGTCTCTCCGGCACGATCCCTCAAAACGACTGTCACCCACAAGCCTCGGTTGAGGCTAAAAGAAAGAGGGCACAAAGGGAAAGGGAACCCGTTTGATTACGGTGTCGGCTCCGGTTCCTATTCGTTATAGGAAATTCGAAGCGTGATCCGTCATTGCCGGAAAGTAAACATGCGGATAGAATCTTTAACGGAAGGCTTGTGTGACTCAACGCTGTCCGGCTTCACGGCATGAAGCGGTAAAAGCCCTTGGGGGTTTTGCGCGGCCATTGTGCAGGGGGGCTCGGTGGCGATAAGGACAAACGGGTTCCTGGACGTGCGCAAGGAGCTGTTCCGCGGCATCGCGGAGAAGCTCTTCACCGTCCACATCATAGCCGATCAGGAAGGGGTCCTCTCTGGGTCCGAAGATGTCGCGAGGGAAGCCGAGAGGCTGGGGATTTTCTTATTGAAAATGGTCGGTGAGGGCGCGTGGGTCCACGAAGGGGACATCCTGGCCGCGTTCCGCGGAACGCCGAATCAGGTGGCCGCGGCCGAGGAGTCATTGCTGGGTTTCCTGGCCAAGACCTCGGGTATCGCGACCGCCACCCGCGCCTTCGTCGAGCTGGCGGGCGAGAAGCCACGGATAGTCTGCGGGGCATGGAAAAAGATGCCCCCTGCGCTAAAGAACGCCATCCGCATGGCCGTACTTACCGGAGGGGGCCATTTCAGAATCACCTCCGAGCCCTTCGTATACCTGGACAAGAACTACGTGCGCATGCTCGGCGGCATCAGGAAGTCATTGCAAGCGGCATCGGCCTTTAAAGGACGCGTAAAGGTAATCCAGATCAAGGGGGACCGAGGCGGTGTGGCCCTGGAGGCGTGCGAAGCCGCCTATTACGGCGCGGGGATAGTCTTCATCGATACCGGCAGGAAAGAAGACATCCGGTTGACATCCGAAGCCCTGCAATCCTCCGGCTTGCGTGAAAAGGTGAGGGTCGCCTTCGCCGGCAACGTCAGGTACGAAGACGTGGCCGAACTGAAACACATGGACGTGGACATCCTGGACGTAGGCAGGGCCATCGTGGACGCGCCGCTCCTCGACATGCGTATGGAGGTGGTCGGACCTTAGAGAAAAAGGAAGGCGAAAACTCTCGACGGCATTCGCTATTGAACACGGAGGGGAGGGTGCGGTAGAAGTGCGAACCCTCCGCCGGGTTGCGATCTCCGCGAATGGAGGAAAACGCCTTGAGGAAAGGTCACACGCATAGGAGGCCGACGTGACCCTGACAAACTCGCTCAAGAGGTGAGGATGCTAAGAAGTGCCCACCCCTGGAATAAACAGAATCCTTGGAGATATGAGATACCGGAAAAGGATAGGGTAGGGAGGAAGGAATTCCCGATGCTGTTCGAGGCGGCGGTCGTATGTTGTTACTTGGCGCTGCGCCTACTCTTCAGCCTCGCCACGCTGATCGACCCATCCCTGAAAGGGCGCCTGGCGGAGGCTGACCTCTCTTTTGCCGTGCGCTCCGGAAACGGACTGTCCGCCGGTCTTTTCGAGCTCCGGGGAGGGAGGCTCGGCTACCGGCGGAGATGCGAAAAGCCGGCCGACTTCACCGTGACCTGGATGGGATGGGGGGACGCGGACACCTGGGGCAAGAGGCTGCGCCTCCACACGGCGGAGTTCCTGAACCGGGGGATGATCACCCTGGAGGGAGACCTCTCCTGTGTGATCGCCTTTTTCATGTTCCTCGGGGAGGCGCTGGGGAGCCTCAGGAGAATAAAGCCCGCCCCGGTCAGAAGGGCTGAGCTCAGCGAGGAGGAACCGTGATACTGCGCGAGTACCTGCCTTCCATAGACCATTCCCTCTGCCGAAGATGCCGCAAATGCGAGGAGATATGCCCCGCCGCGGCCGTCTCCCTCGTGCAAGAGGAGAAGAGGATGGCCGTGGACCCCGGTAGGTGCATCGACTGCCAGCGCTGCATGGACGCCTGCCCGGAGAACGCCATCACCATGCTCCCCCGCAAGGCCGACCGCGTGCTGCGGATCGACCTCTCGTGCCTGGACCCGTGGGAGATCAAGCGACTCTGCCGCAGGGTGGGTCTTGCTCCGGGCGAGGCCGTCTGTGCCTGCTCCTTCATCACCGCCCGGGAGCTGGCGGGCGCCGTCCTGCTGGGGGCCAGGACCCCGGAGGACGTGTGCGCCATGACCGGCGTGCGCCGGGGATGCGGCATCTACTGCCTGGTGAACGTCTTCAAGATCCTGGAAGCCGGAGGGGTCACGCCGGAGGAGAGGCGGAAAAGCCGCCTCTACCACCACCCCCTGGACCCCCTGGACATCCCAGAGGAGAGGTTGCGGGAGATCGATGCCCGATTTCCTCAGTTCCGGATCCTCGATGACGTATCACTGATAAGAAAATTCCGGGGGCGGGAGATGCTCGAGGAGGCGTGAACGATGTATCGGCCTGCAGTACCGCCCTTCCCCTTCATGGAGTCCGTCTACCAGTCGCCACCCCGCAAGCGTGCCGCTGAACACCCGGGGTTCGTCTCCCTTCCGGTGAGTTCCCTCTTTCCCGAGTTCCCGGAGGCCATCTATGGTTACGGAGAGGATCGTTCGGCGATCCGCCCGAACACCTTCCAGGCCCTGGAAAACGTGGACATGAGCATGATCAGGTCAGGGCACCGCGTGCACCTCCTGGCCTCGGAACACGGTTTCAGCATCTTCGGCGGATGGCCCTACCGCGAGATGCTCGGCGCCATAAGAGACGCTGTCCGCGAGCGCACCGGTTGCGAGGACATATACCTAGGGGTGGCCGCCTACCGAGGCTTCCGGGAATCGCGCGAGGTGATCGAGGCCTTCCGCCTGATGGAGCTCTTCGAGGGTAGGGTGTTCGAGTTCGGCCCCTACGACGAGGGAGTGGCCATCGACACTGAGGTGGGGACCCTATACGGTGTCAAAAAGGCTTACGATGCCGACTGGTTCGTGCACTCCTACTACGACGACCCTCGGGAGATGTATTTCCACCGTTTCCTCGCCAGGAGCTTCAAGGCCTTCGCCATGTCTTACGCGCGCCTGGAGACGCGCTCCGCTTATCACTATTCCTATAAGAACCGCAGCTGCAACTTCCTGCCGGTGGCCATATTCCGGTCACCGTACGTGCAGGAAAGGTATGCTTTCAGCTGCATAATGAGGCTTTCCCCCGCCGGGATAATGGCCATCGACGCGGACAACGACCTCTTTGCGCTGGACCGGCGCATCACCCGCGGCCACCTGGAGAGGTTCGGGAAGATGCAGAAACTCTTCGAGTCCATCGAAGAATGTATAGCGGTCATAGACGGCGGCAGATGGGGTTATTACGTCCATGCCGGGGGCGTCACCTTCGGCGTCCTCATGTTCTCCAACTGCCCCGGGCACGACATCCTGGACCTGGACTCCCCCTCCGCCCTGATGATGATAGACGAGGTCCCCTATCAGGAAAGGGAAAATCTGCCAACAAAGATGCTCCGGACGGGCATCAACCCCGCGCTCAAGGCCGTGGTCATCAACCAGCAGTGGGCAGGCATCCCCTTCCTGAACCTGTTTTCAAAACCCATATTCGTGGTGGGTCGCGACCAGCTGGACTACCTGAGGCTCGACCGGGCCAATCCGCTCTTCAAGGCCATGGGCGACCTCGGGATAATCCGCGCCATGCCGGATCTTCAAACCGCTTTGGAAAAAGCCCGGCGCGCGGCGCGCACCGACAAGGTGCTCGTCTTCGACGGAAGTTTCGGACATCTCAATCTGAGTCCATCGCTGGCGGAAGAGCTGGTTCGCAAGGCCCCCGAGGTGAGGAGGAAGGTGGAAGAGGAGCTCCTGCCGCGGTGGCTCCGCCAGAGGAACCTGGAGTGAACAACGCATATGGAAGAATCTGGTCTTCTACGCAAGACGGAGCTGGAGATACAGGGCATATACCTGCGGCGCGCCAACCTCTCGACCATCGCCCAGGCGGCTGCCGACGTCCTGGGCTTGGAGGAGCGCGACGTGTTGGTGACGGATTACCGCCCCGGAACGCTCGTCCTGGACGTCCACGGGACGGACATAGACGCATTGAACAACGCCGGCCGGGAACCGAC
>MU158573.1:11415-15346 GCA_015711895.1 Candidatus Solincola tengchongensis
GCGGCGCAAGACGCTGGGCGCCCTTCCGGGCGGGACGGTCGTGGAGGAAGCGTTTGTATCTTCTCGGGGCATGCTGGGGTGGATAGCTCACGACCGAGACGCGGCCGTAGGAGCCATAAACTCCGGGAGGGAGCTGGCGGAGGAGATCAGGCGCAATGTGGAAAGACGGGTGATGGTCTTCCCTTCGGGAAGCGAGGTGCAGAACCAGGAGATAGAAGACACCAACACGCCGGCCATCAAGGAACGGCTGGAGGAGGAGGGCTTCAAGGTATCACGAGGAGAGGTCCTGCCCGACGACAGGACCTCCATCGCGGCGAAGATACGCGAGGCCTCTGAGGTCTATGGGTACGGGGTGGTTATCACCACTGGCGGCATCGGCGCCGAGGAGAAAGACCAGACCGTTGAGGCGGTGTTGGACCTGGACCCAGCAGCCGAAACGCCTTACGTTTGCCGTTACGAGGTGGGGACAGGCAGGCACGCCAAAGATGGGGTGAGGATAGCTGTCGGCGAGTACAATCAGACGCTGATCGTCTCCCTTCCAGGACCCAACGAGGAGGTCAAAGCATGCCTCGACGTCCTGGCCCAAGCCTTGAAGGAAGGGTGGGACAAGCGTTCCCTGGCCTGCTCCATCGCGGAAAGGATCCGAGTCCTGCTGCGCGAACGCTAATCCTCGCCTTGAAGCGGGAAAAAATTCCGTTTCGATTGGTCAAGGGGTCTGCCACGATCAACCGTCCGTCTCACCGGGGCGGAAGATGAAATATGATGGAAATTATCGATTACAGATTTTGGCAAACCATGATCGTTGATTTTTCTGCCACACGGTCAAACCTGCTCGCCGATATCCGCATAGGACCTGGTCCCATCAGGATCGAGTCTTGGCTCAGCGTCCTTTTCGTCCCCTTGCCCAACCCAGGCAGAAGGTTGATATGGATGTTCATCTCGGCGAAGGTCCCGCCCGTGCCCGCCTATCTGGACGCCAGCTCCTCCAGAGGTATGCCCATGTTCTCCCGCAGCAGCCTGGCCAGGAGGGGGAGGGAGAGGTTCTCCGGCCCGTAGAGGATGCACTGTATCTCCGGCATGTAGAAGTAGAGGAAGGGCTGGGTGGTGAGCAGGGCCTTTCTCAACTCCCGGGCCACGGGGTGGGATTCGCCGAGCTCCAGGCTAGCCTTGCCCCACCCGGGCACCATGGCGTAACGTAGGGCGTTGACCTTGAACTCGGCCCCCTGCGGCTGCTTGAACTGGTAGAGGTGGCAGAAGTACTTCATGATGCCGCTCCTCGAGGCGTCCACCTTCTGACCTCTCAGGGTGAGGATGTGCTCCCCGCTCTCGGAGAGGCGGCAGGTGAGCTCGCTCTCGCTGTCCGAGAAATCGATCCCCGCCAGGAACTTGGGGTAGTTGTAGATGTCGATGCCGCCCCTCAGGGCCAGCTCGGTGGTCACCGGCAGGTGATGTATGTAGGTGTGAAACGCGTTGCGCACGAGCTGGCGCAGGAGGTTGTATCCCGGCAGGGGGAGGATCTGGGGGTCGTTGAGCAGGACCCCGATGGCGAACTCGTTGTAGGGCTCTATGTCGGTGTCGTAGTACTCGAAGGCGGTTAGGTGAAGGGCGCCGATGCCCGGAACCACCTGGGCCGGGGCGTAGCGCGGGTCCGGGACCAGCCTCTTGAGGGCCGGCAGCGTAGCCGGGAAGACGGCAGTCATCGACCGCGCGCTGCGGTAGAAGACCGGGAGTTTGACCTTCTTTCCCAAAAGTGTGGCCTCGACCTGCTCCACGCCCTCGAAGAAGTCGTGATGCATGGGATCACCTCCTGTAACCTCTTGCGCTCACCGAGTCGAAAAGCCGCGGCATGTTTTTCCGCTGCCCTCGCGGAAAAGATTACCGCTCACGGGCGTCACAGGTTCACTAATGCCCCTCCTCATCCGGGTAAGGGAGAGGGGAGCTTTAAAGCCGCGCCGCCTTTGCCCCGCCTTCCCGTCCCGGGAGCCCATATAAACCATATTATCTTTTTCCATCCTCTTTAAGGATCCAAACCCGTCGCTTCAACGAACTTTCCATCTTCCCGAGCGTTCGGCAAAGCAATCAAATCCAGAAGGCGGCAAGGGCTGGTCGCTCTTGGATACGAACTCGTACTCCGTTCGGTCGCGATAGCGAGGGTATGGAAGACATAGAGGGTTTATATCGTTTCTGTAGGCGCTTTTCGGGTTGAAGAAGGCCGAGAGGACATCCTTTCCCGGATAAACCAGCAAATCCAACTGGCGGTAAGGGGTGATCTCTCTCGGATAGAGAACATACTGTATCCGGCAGTAAAGCGAGGTGATGGAAGAATAGAGGGTTCTAAATCGTTTTTGTAGGCGCTTTTCGGGTTGATATAGGAAAGAGGAGGGAGGAGGGAGGAGAGAAGAGAGAGGGTTGATAGAGGAGGGAGGAGCCGATTGGGTCCTTCACGGCGATGTGTTAGATTATTAAAGGAAAAACAGGAGCCACAGAGGGCACGAGGGATCGCGGTAGAAGCCCGGCCGCCGATTCGGAATCACGTCGAGGAGGGAGAAGAAAGGGAAGACATGCGCGGGTACCTGGGCGTGGACGTGGGCTCGGTGAGCACCAACCTGGTGCTCTTGGACGAGAACGGCGAGGTGGCGGCCTCCGTCTACCGGAGGACCATGGGTCAGCCCATACGTGCCGTTCAGGAGGGCCTGAAGGAGCTGGGAGCCCAGCTCCCTCCGGACGTGGAGGTCATCGGGGCGGGGACCACGGGGAGCGCCCGCCACCTGAGCGGTATCATCGTGGGGGCGGACATCGTGAAGAACGAGATCACTGCCCACGCCGTGGCCGCCCTGCACGTGGTTCCCGAGGTGCGCACGGTCATCGAGATAGGGGGCCAGGACTCCAAGATCATCATCCTCCAGGACGGCATCGTGGTGGACTTCGCCATGAACACGGTGTGCGCCGCGGGCACGGGCTCCTTCCTGGATCACCAAGCGGCGCGCTTGGCAATCCCCATCGAGGAGTTCGGGGAGTACGCCCTGCGGGCGGAGACGGGGGTGCAGATAGCCGGGCGCTGCTCGGTCTTCGCCGAGTCGGACATGATCCACAAACAACAGGTGGGCCACCCCATCGAGAACATCATCTACGGTCTGTGCGAGGCCCTGGTGCGCAACTACCTCAACAACCTGGCCAAGGGTAAGAGCATCGAGCCCCCGGTGGTCTTCCAGGGAGGGGTGGCGGCCAACGTGGGCATGAAACGGGCCTTCGAGGAGGCCCTGGGTATGGAGGTGGTGGTCCCCGAGCACTACAACGTGATGGGGGCCATCGGGGCGGCGCTTCTGGCCAGGGAGCTCAACCCGACGGTCACCAACTTCAAGGGCTTCCGGGTCACGGAGATCGAGTACCGCACCTCCAGCTTCAACTGCAAGGGGTGCTCCAACAACTGCGAGATAGTGAAGATCATGGTGGAGGGGGAGACCCTGGCCCGCTGGGGCGGCCGCTGCGGGAAGTGGGAGGTGGACCTGCCGGGCGCCCGGGCGGAACGGGCCGCTTCGCTCTGATCTCCGGTGCCCGGAGGTTCTGAGCACCGGAAACCTTAATCGGGCTCCCGCAGGACGATGCGGTGGTCGAGGAGCTCTACCTCGGCTATGCGGGCCGAGACCAGTTTCTGCTCGCCGAAGACGTCCACCAGGAGGAGCTTCCCTTCCTCGGGGCGCACCTCCACTACGTCCTCCATGACCTTCTCCAGCTCCCCGCCCCGGTCTATATAAACAGCCGCCTCACACATCCTTTTCGACCTCCTCGCACATCCGCCTGACCATCTCCACCGCCTGCTCGATGAGCTTGGGAAGCGGGGTGTCCACGGTTCCCAGGATGTCGATGCGGGGGTGGGTGAGAGGGAGGAGTATCTTCCGCCCCCGGGCGGAGGCGATGGCCTCGGCCATGC
>MU158574.1:0-530 GCA_015711895.1 Candidatus Solincola tengchongensis
ATAGACATACTCCAGAGCGTGAGCCGTCTGGCCTCGGAGATAACCGATCCCCGGCACAGGGCGGCCGCCGACTGGTTGAGGAGCAACCTGGCCGTTTATCGATCCAACGAGGACCTTATAAACATCGGCGCCTATCGGCCCGGTTCCAATCCGGAGATAGACCGTGCCCTGAGGCATATCCGATCCATAAACGATTTTCTGCGCCAGGAGGTGGAGGTGAGCTTCACCTACGCGGAGACAGTGGACATGCTGGTCTCCCTATATGAGGAGGGGGAGAGGTCGTGAGGGCGGAGGGGAGCCCGTTCCCGATAAGTGCCCAAGCCACACTTGAAGTCTGTGGCGTCGAGGGCTCGCGACAGGTCTCGAGGAGAGCTGGGGCATGAAGAAGTTTTTCTTCCGGCTGGAACCGCTCAGGCGACTGCGCGCCGCCCAGGAGGAGGAACGCAAGAGAGCCTTCGGTGCCGCCGTCAAGCTCTATCACCGGGAACGGGATGCCCTGCGCACGCTCGAAGACCGGGAGAGGGAGGCCC
>MU158574.1:540-6696 GCA_015711895.1 Candidatus Solincola tengchongensis
TGTTCAGCGAGTTCCTCAGGGGCAATTCGGCGCGCATCAGGGTCCAGGCGGAGAGGACCGAGGAGGCCAGGATGAGGATGGAGGATGAACGCCGGCTCCTGGTCGAGGCCTCGAGGGAGCGCAAGGTCGTGGACAAGCTGCGGGAACGAGCCTTGGAACGCCATATCTACGAGACGTCCAGGGAAGAACAAGGTTTTCTGGACGAGGTGGCGGGGGTCCGTTTTCTGGCCGTGGAGAACCTGCTATCGGACTGGAGGAAAAGCTCGGAGAGGGATGGGGACTGATGTCCGCGGAAGTCGTGGCGAGGATCTTGTGTAGGTGATGCCCGATGCTGGAGGGACTGCTTGAGGTGCGGACGCGGATCGCGGAGATCGAGGCGGGCCTGAGCACCCTTAGGCGAGGGGCCGCGGACCCCGATTTCCGTTCTCTCGTGGAGAGCGCCCTGGCGGTAAGCGCCGCCGAGGGCACCGCACCGTCCTACGGCTCCAACCTGCTTTCCTCGGACGGAAACGCCATGGCGGACCGCCTACGCAACTACATGCGCTCGCGCCTCTTTAATCCCGAATTGGCCGAACACGCCGCCGACTTCGTCGAGGCGGCCGCCCGTTACGGGGTGGACTGGAGGCTGGGAGTCGCCCTAGCCACCGTGGAATCCTCTGGTGGCAAGCAGTGTTTTCGGCCCTACAACCCCTTCGGGATTATGGGAAGGAGTTTCTCGAGCTGGAGGGAGGCCGTCTGGGAGGTCAACCGACTGGTGGCCTCATACGGTTTCGGCAACGATCTGAGAGCCATCCTGCACAAATACAATCCCTCCGGAGGAGAGGCCTACATAAACAAGGTCCTCTCGGAGATGTCCAGGATCTGAAAGACGGGGATAGAGGAGAAGGAGAAGGAGAAGTGGAAGGGATCGTCGAGGTCGCCCAGAGGATAAGGGAGATCGAAGCCCGCCTCAAGGAACTCTTCCGGGAAGGGATTTACGCCGAGTCGCCGAGCTGCCGGGAGGTCCTCGGGGGTGGCTCCGCTCTCTCCTCCACCTTCGGGACCTGTCTCCAGTCCGCCCTTTCCGGGTCCGGCGAAACGGTGGTGAGGGAGGCCTCCAAGTACCTCGGTGTCCCCTACGTATACGGCGGTGCCACTCCCAACGGCTTCGATTGCTCGGGGCTGGTGCAGTACGTGTTCCGGAAGTTCGGGGTGGAGCTCCCACACTACACGGTGACCCAGGCCCAAAGGGGAACTCCCGTGAACAGGGAGGAATTGAGGCCCGGCGACGTGATCTTCTTCGGGGAGAACGGCGGACGCGGGTTCCTCTATCACGTCGGGATATACATCGGGAACAACCGTTTCATCCATGCTCCCCACACGGGGGATGTGGTGAAGGTGAGCGCTCTGGAGGGGAAATACGACAGGAATTTCGCCTGTGCACGCAGGTATCTTTGATGGATTGGCCTAAATCGCCCGTGATTCCACGGCTGAAGGTCCGAAACGGGGATTTCTTGTACGGAGCTTCCGTGGGAAGAAGGGGACAGGCCAAGCGCCCGGATGGACCTTTTCCGTGAGCCACACGGACGCCGAATAAGGACCGCTGGTCCGGAGGAAAGGAGGTGATGATATGCAGAGAGCGGTACCGCAGCTTATGGTCGAGGTCCCCGCGCCGGAGGCGGGGAGATTGCGGGCGGTCGCCGTCCGCATCGTTCCCTCCCCTAGGGGAAGGCAGGAACGCCTTCACGAGGCATCGCCGCGCGGCGGTAAGACCTGCGGGATCGCCCGGTTCGCCGATCTTCTGGCGCCGGTGGGTTCATTGGAGGGATGTTTCCTCCCGGCCGCCGAGGAGGGCGCGCGGGCGCATACGTTCTCGGAAACGCCGGGCAGAGCCGAGGCGATGCGGGAGGCTCCGGCATTGCCCGCCGAGGGTTCGGCGTACCATCTGCTCTTGGGAGAGGATGGCGCGGCTAGCGCGGATCAAGTCTGGGTGGCGAACCCGACGGACGGACCCCGTTCTGCCGCTTACGCCTCGCGCTTTGAGGCGCCCGCCGTGTTGCCTCGAACCGCGGGAGGGAGCGGGGTCCTTCACCCTTCGAGGACGGGACCTGTAGAACGGCCCCGTCCCCCGTTGCGCGAAGGGCCGACCGCTTCTGAGGATTCCGAAGGTGCGATTCCCCTCTCCAAAGGGCCGCACCTTGCGGGAGGTAGGGCTACCGGATCTACGCCTGCGGGCGTGGCGTTCACCGGAAGGGACCTGACCGGAAAGAGGGCCGGATACGTCGCGCGGGAGAGCGTGCGGATCCGCCACGTCGAGGGACCGCGGGAAGGGGCCGGAAAACGGGGACCCGAGAGCGCGGACGCGGAGCGTACCACCTCTCGAGAGCCGTTCGCCGGTGAGTTCGGGAAGTCGGTATTCGCGTCCGAAAGACTTTCTTCCCCTGACGCACCTGTGCGGCCCGGAGTGGCCGGCGGTGAAGGCGGGAGAGACTTGCCGCGCGAGGGAGAAGCCGAAGCTCTCCCAAGGGCGGGAGCCGAGCGGGAAAACGCGGTCCGTGGAGCGTCGAGAGCAGCCTCGCCCGCCTCATCCGGAGATGGGATGCCGAGCGTCCCGTCGAGGGAAAGGGCCATCGGTGCCGAGCCCGGGAACCCCGTTAAGAACCCGCACGTTTGGGACCGTCTCATGGAACGAGTGGCAGGAGCCCTGCGTACCGTCAGGGAGGGGGAAGTGTTCAGGACCCGCTTGAGGCTGCACCCCCCGCAGCTGGGAAGCCTGGAGGTGGAGGCGGAATGGTCCGGCATGCTAAGGGTAAGCCTTCAGGCCCAGTCCCCCCAGGCCTTTGATGTGATTCGCGAGGGGCTCGAGCAGTTGAGGCAGCTTCTCCTCACGCAGGGGCTACCACTTCAGGATCTGCAGCTCTCACTGAAAGGAGACGGCCGGAGGGGTGAGGGAGGGGGCGAGCTCACGCCCGCTTCGCCACCCGCCCGTGAGGCGGTGACGGAGTCGGCACCGGAGACGGGAACCCGCGGTTGGCCCCTGGGGACCCTAGACCTATGGGTGTGAAAAGTCGGGATGTAATTCGAAAGGAGGTGAGAGGATGCATCTGTACGGCTACGTTGCCGGAACCGCGGCCGGCGTGGGGACGGATAGCGCGGAAAGGGCGATGCAGTCCCGGCAGGAACAGGTACTGGGAAGGGATGCCTTTCTCAAGCTGCTGGTCGCCCAGCTCAAGTGCCAGGATCCCTTGAACCCCGTTGACAACCAGCAGTTCATAGCCCAGCTGGCCCAGCTGCAGAGCCTAGAAGAACTGAGGTATCTGGGGGAAGCGGTGAGCCTCATGTCCAACATGATGCTGGCGGGGCAGGCCGGAGGCCTTCTCGGCCGGACGGTGAGGGCTGTTACCCCCCGGGGTGAGGTCTGCGGAAAGGTGGAATCGGTGCGCCTGGAGGGAGGGAGAATCCTCCTTGCCACGGACTCGGGCGAGGTGGAGCTCCAGGACGTGGTGGAGATGTACGCCTGAGAAGGGAGGCTCGAACATGGGCGTCGTCGGGAAGGTTCAGGGTGCAGGCGGCCGGGTCGGAGACCGGGCGGACCTCACGGTACAGAGGGGAGCTCAAAGTGGCGCTCAAACGTTTCGCCAGGTCCTCGAGGAGACCGGCCTCCGCTTCACGCGCCATGCCGCGGAACGTCTCCAAAGACGCGAGGTTCCCCTCGGCGAGGAAGACCTGCGCCGGGTGGAGAGGGCGGTGTCGGCGGCGGAGAGGAAGGGAGCCGTCCAGTCCCTGGTCCTGGTGGGGGAGGCGGCGCTGATAATCAACTTGCCCACCAGGAACGTCATATCCGCTTTTCACCGCGCCAGGTTGAAGGACGGGATCTTCACCCACATAGACAGCGCGGTGGTGGTGGAGGGGGCAGCGGACGAAAAGGCGGATTGAAGGAAGAGGCGGGCTGCCGGACCTCCTCAGAGGGAGCGGCCCGCCCCAATAAGGAGGTCTTAAGGAGGTTGATGAGGCCATGATGCGTTCCATGTTCTCCGGAGTCTCCGGACTCCGCAATCACCAGACCATGATGGACGTGGTGGGTAACAACATCGCCAACGTGAACACGGTAGGCTACAAGACCAGCCAGCTGAGCTTTCAGGACGCACTGTGCCAGACCCTGAGGGGAGCCAGGGCTTCCGCGGGCTATCTGGGAGGGACCAACCCGATACAGATAGGGTTGGGGGTCAAACTGGCGTTGGTGAGCACCAATTTCACCCAGGGTTCCCTCCAGAACACGGGGCGGATGACAGACCTTTCCATCCAGGGCGACGGGTTCTTCATCCTCTCCGACGGGGGAAGCACCTACTACACTAGGGCCGGATATTTCAGCTTCGACGCCCTGGGAAAGCTTATCAACCCCTCCAACGGCTACGTGGTGCAGGGTTGGATGGCCGACGACACAGGTGCCATAGACACCAACGCAACCCTGGAGCCCATCTCCATACCCGTAGGTCAGACCATGGCCCCCCAGGCCACGGACGAGGTGCGTTTCCAGGGCAACCTGCCCGCCGGCGCTTCCGTGGGCGACAGCTACGTGACCTCCATAGAGGTCGTGGATTCCCTGGGGGAGAAGCACACTCTGGCCTTCACATTCACCAAGACGGACGTCAACGAGTGGTCATGGGAGGCCTTGGGGCCGGCGGGAATCTCCGGAAACACCGGCGTGCTGACCTTCGACAGCACCGGCGCCCTGGCCTCGACGAGCGGCGGCCCCATAGAGTTCACTCCGACGGGTGCGGCCACGGTGAGCATCACCCCGGACTTCGGCACCATAGGCGGGATATCCGGAGTCACCCAGTTCGCTTCCGATTCCACCGTGGCCGCCGTATTCCAGGACGGCTACACCGCAGGTTATCTGCAGAGCATCACCATCAGCGACAACGGGATCATAACCGGGTTCTTCTCCAACGGCTTGAACAAGCAGCTGGCCCAGATAGCTGTTGCGGTGTTCAACAATCCGGAAGGGCTGATCAAAGTGGGGGACACCATGTACCGGGTTTCCAGCAACTCGGGGGAGCCCCTGGTGGGCACTTCCGGAACGGGAAACCGCGGGGTGATAACCGCGGGGACTCTGGAGATGTCCAACGTGGACCTGGCCCAGGAGTTCACCAACATGATCATCGCTGAACGCGGCTTCCAGGCCAATTCAAGGATCATAACGGCCACCGACCAGATGCTTCAGGAGCTGGTCAACATAAAGAGGTAAGGCGGTAAGGCCGGGGGCGGGGCCCCGCCCCCGGCCGCATCCCCACAGGGGAGGTGCAAACGTTGATCGAGGTGACCAGGATAAACGACGATCCGGTGGTCATCAACGCCGAGCTCATCGAGATGATCGAGGCCCGGCCGGACACCATCATCACCATGACCACGGGCAAGAAGATACTCGTGGCGGAGAGCGTTAGCGAGGTGGTGCGCAGGGTCATCGAATATCGTCAGATAATCCGCCCGGTCATCCGCACCAACGTGCCCCTGAGTTTCGACGAATGCACGGTGGTGGCGGACCCGGAAAAGGACGTCTTGGAGAAGTAAAGGCGGGAGGATGAAAGCGATGTCGGCAGAAGTTCCCGACTGCCGGTGAGGAGAGCGGGGAGGCCTAATAGTGGACATCGCCACCGTTGTCGGACTGGCCATAACCTTCGGGACCTTTTTCGTGGGCCTCTTCATGTCCGGGAGCATAGGGCAGTACATCGACGTGCCCTCCCTGGTGATAGTCCTGGGAGGGACGGTGGGGGCGAGCGTGCTCGCTGTGGACTTGTCGGCAATAAAGGCCGTTTGCGCCCGGAATGCTGAAACTGATACTGAAGAAGTACAAGGTGGACGCCATGGGCATCATGGCTCGACTGGTCCACTATGCCGAGATGGCGAGAAAGGAGGGGATACTCTCCCTGGATAAGGAGCTGAAGAACATCGAGGACCCCTTCATCCAGAAAGCGGTGCAACTGCTCGTTGACGGCACGGAGCCAGAGCTCATAAGGGACATCCTCGAAACGGAGATCATCTTCCTCGAGCAGAGACACCAGGGAGGGATCCGCTATTTCAACATCTGCGCCGCCCTTGCGCCCGCCTTCGGTTTCCTGGGCACCCTCATCGGACTCATAGCCATGCTGGCCAAGCTGAGCGAGCCCGAGAAACTCG
>JACVJH010000009.1 GCA_015711895.1 Candidatus Solincola tengchongensis
GCTGGCGCTGGGGGCAGCGGCCTTTTGGTGGGGCCTTTTCCGGAACTATCCCCTCGAGGACTGTCTGGTCAGGACGCTTGCGGCCATGGCCGTCGTCTACGTCGCAGGCCTGCTCGGCCGTTTCGTCATGTCCCTGTTCCTGGTTTTCGGCGGCGTGAAGAAAGCGGGGAAGAAGGACTCGACTACCGGGGAGTCTCGAGGCCGTGCGGAGAGCGAGGAAACGGGTGAGGCATAGGATGCTTTTCTCGGGAAGATCTGGAGATCAGAAACCACCGATGGAGCGACGCGTGGCGTTCCTACCACGTTCCTGAGGGCGGTGCGGGCATGAGCCTGGGCCCCGTCGACTTTCAGCATATGGTGGTCATGTCCAAGGAGATAGAGAGGATACAGAGGCTCCAGGAGGTGCGCCAGCATCACCAGGCGCAGGAGATACCGCAGGCCTACGAAAAAAAGGTGGAGAGGGAATCCCGAAGGGTAAACGAGCTGGCCAGGGGAGAGAACAACCGGGTGGAGGAGGAGAACGCCTCTCGTGAAAAGGGCCGACATGGCGGGAAAGAACGAGGCAGGGGACGCAAAGGCTCGCTGTACAACGGAAAGGCCAACCTGCACGGGCTGGACGAGGCGGAGGAAGGGGAGCACGACATCATCGTTTAGAAAATGACGGGATGATCCGGGTTGAGCGGACAGACGGCCGGTGGCGGCGGAATGGAGAAGCGGCTGACCGTCTTGGGTTGGACGGACTCGGCTTGCCATGGACACAGTCAGGGAGGTTAGCGGCATGCAAACTTGTCGTGAACGCGCGAAGGGGTTCAGGCGGTTTTCCGACGTTCCGATAAGAAAGAGGGTCGAGCGGAGACTCTCCACCAGGAACGTTAGGCGCTCCGAAGCGGAGGGAAAATTATCTCACGGGATCCCCTTCCGTCCGTGGATGCAGAGCGGAGAATGCAGGATTCTGGGGGAACACCGATAGGAGTCGTCGCCGTAACGCCGCCTTCCCGGAATGAGCGGACGGCGGCGCTCGAGGGAAGTTTCCGGCAGCAGTTTCGCGGAAAGGGGAGGAGTATGTCCAGGATAAGGGTGATGGTGGTCGACGATCACACTCTGGTGAGGGAGAGCCTTATGACGGCCCTGGCCACCTCGGCGGCCCTCGAGGTGGTTGGTGGGGCAGGATCGGGAAGGGAGGCCCTGGAAAAGGCCAAGTCCCTGAAGCCCGACGTCATCCTCATGGACGTCAAGATGCCGCGCATGAACGGGATCCAGGCCTGCCGCCTCATAAAGCAAACCCTCCCGGAGGTCAGGGTGGTGATGCTCACCATGATGGAGGACGAGGCCAGCATCCTGGAGTCCATTTCCGCCGGGGCCAGCGGGTACAGCCTCAAGAGCATGCCCGTGAACGAGGTGGTGAGGGCCGTAAAGCTGGCGGTGGAGGACAAATCCCCCTTGAGCCCCGAGGCGGCCATGAAGGTCATCAACCAGTTCCGCCGCAAGATGGAGGAGGAGGCCTCCGCGTTCAACCTCACACGCAGGGAACTGGAGGTCCTCCA
The DNA here is from genome assembly GCA_015711895.1 of Candidatus Solincola tengchongensis. Classification (GTDB taxonomy): domain Bacteria; phylum Actinomycetota; class Geothermincolia; order Geothermincolales; family RBG-13-55-18; genus Solincola_A; species Solincola_A tengchongensis. The sequence continues at coordinate 1,545 of JACVJH010000009.1, forward strand.
ACTTCTGGCCTACGGTTACACGAACAAGATGATCGCGGAAAAGATGTTCATAAGCCAGCAGACGGTCAAGAGCCACATAATCCATATATTCCAGAAGCTGGGAGCCAGCGACAGGACGGAGGCGGTGGCCATAGCTCTGCGCAAGGGGTTGGTGGAGTGAGCCCCCGCTTCCCTGCCGTCAATTTGTGACCGCCTTTCCCTTCTCGCGCCCCCGTCTCGCCTCGCCCTCCTTGGGGATCAGGAGGCGTAAGACGGCGGGGGCAATGTAATCCAACGGCAGTTGCAGGTCAACCGCCCCCAGTTCCACCGCGGCGCGCGGCATGCCGTAAACCACGCAGGTATCCCTGTCCTGGGCGATGGTGAAGGCACCTGCGTCGTGCATGGCCTTGAGGCCTTCCGCGCCGTCCTCGCCCATCCCGGTGAGGATTACCCCGACGGCGTTGGGGCCCGCGTTCCGGGCCACGGAGTGAAAGAGGACGTCCACGCTGGGCCGCTGGTGGTGGACCATGGGGCCTTCCTTCACCCCAACGTAATAGCGGGCGCCGCTGCGGCACAGTACCATGTGGCGGTTGCCGGGAGCCAGAAGGATGAGCCCGGGGCGGAGGGAATCGCCGTCGGCGGCTTCCCGGACGTCCATCTCGGATATGGAATCGAGGCTCGCGGCGAAGGACCGGGTGAACATCTCCGGCATGTGCTGGACGATGAGGACCGGAGGGCCTCCCGCGGGGAAGCGGCCGATTATCCTGCGGATGGCCTCCGTCCCTCCCGTGGAGGCTCCAATGGCCACCATCTTCAGGGTGGTGCGCAGATGGGGCAGGGGAGGGAACTCCTTGACCTCGCCTTCGGCCTGAGGCCCTGGGGACGGTTTGAGCCGCTTCAGATCGGCGAGGGCGGCGGCCTTTATCTTGTCCTTTAGCTGGAGGACGACCTCCTCCACGGTATATGGACCTCCGGGTTTACTCATCACCTCCACGGCCCCCAGTTCCAGGGCTTGCAGTGCGGTCTGGCTTCCCTCGGGGGCGAGCGAGCTGAGCACCACCACCGGCAAGGGGCGGTGCTTCATCAGCTTGCGGAGAAAGGTGAGACCGTCCATGCGGGGCATCTCGATGTCCAGGGTGACCACGTCGGGCTTCAACCTCACTATCTTGTCGCGGGCGATGAAGGGGTCGGGAGCCGCACCCACCACCTCTATGTCCGGGTCCGCGGACAACTCCCGGGTGAGTATCTGACGCACGATCGCGGAATCGTCAACGACAAGTACTCTGACGGGTCTGGCGAACAACCCCCTCATTCAGGATCCAACCTCCTCGCCGTTCAGCTGGTTTACTCCTCCGATCCCTTTATGCAAAGTCCCCGTCCGGGAGGGACCCCGCATCCCGTCACCGGCTACTCCTTGCGATATACCGAGGGCTTGCGGTGGCGGAACGGGTTTTGTATGCGGGTCAGGCTCTCGGAATGGCCGACGATGAAGTAGCCGCCGGGAACGAGGTAGCGATGGAAGCGTCGCACCAGCTCCTGCTGGGTCTCCTTGTCGAAGTAGATCATCACGTTGCGGCAGAGGATCACCTGGAAGGGTCCCTGCATGGGCCAGGCGTCCGCGAGGTTGAGATAGCGAAAGCGGACGAGGCGGGAGAGCTCCGGGGTCACCCGGAAGCAGCTTTCCCCATTGGACCTGCATTTCCGGAAATACTTGAACTTCCACTGCGCGGGGACGTCCCTGAGCTGCTCCTCGCGATAGAGGCCTTCTTTGGCTTTGGAGAGGGCACGCAGGGATATGTCGGTGGCCAGTATGAGGACGTCCTTTTGGTCCACGCCGTCCAGGTATTCCCGCAGATAAACGGCCAGGGAGTAAGGTTCCTCGCCGCTTGAGCACCCTGCGCTCCAGAGCCTTATCCTCTCGAAGCCCGATGCGTTGAGCCAGGGGAAGACCTCGTCGCGCAGGAAATCGAAGTGTTCCCTTTCCCGGAAGAGGCGGGTGAAGTTCGTTGTCAGAAGGTCAACCATGGTACGTATCTCCTCCGGGTTTTCCTCGAGGTAGATCAGGTATTCCTTGAAGCCCGAGAGCCCGAGGGCGCGCAGTCTTTTCCGGAGCCGGTTCTGCACCAGCAGTTTCTTCCCCTCGTGGAGGTTCAGGCGCGCCGCCTCGTAGGCCAAGGTGCTTATGCGGAGAAACTCCTCGCGCTCGAGCTCGTAGTCCTGGAACAAGGGAGCCTGCTGTACGGGCTGGGCCCTTCCCGCCATGACGACCTCTTTCTCCCTCGATCTTCGCCGCTTTATCCCGTCCGTAAGGCGTTCCTTTACCTAAAGCCAGCGTGGCTCGCCCCTCAGAACTCCTCGAAGTCCTCCAGGGGGATGACCTCCTCCGGGGAGAGCTCCGTGCGGGCCGATTTCCCGTCCCCGCCGGTGAGGGAGGCTTTCTGGGTCACGGGGACCTTCTTCTTCCGCGGGGCCTGGGCCCGGACCGACGGCGGGGCCTCCAACCCTCCCCTGAGGCGGAAGGTGGAGACCATCTCCTGCAGCTGGGAGGCCTGGGCGGCCAGCTCCTCGGAGGCCGAGGCGGCCTCCTCGGCGGCGGCGGCGTTCTGCTGCGTGACCTTGTCCATCTCCCCCATGGCCTGGTTGACCTGCTCGATGCCCTGCATCTGCTCCCGGGCGGCGGCGGCGATCTCCCCCACCAGGTTGTAGACCTTCTCGAAGGAGGAGTTGATCTCGGAGAGCACCTCGGCCACCTCGGCGGAGACCTGCACCCCTCCCTCGGCGCTGGAGAGGGACTGCTCGATCAGGGCGGCGGTGCTCTTGGCCGCCTCCGCCGATCTCATGGCCAGGTTGCGCACCTCCTCGGCCACCACGGCGAAGCCCCTTCCGGCCTCCCCGGCCCTCGCGGCCTCCACGGCGGCGTTCAGGGCCAGGAGGTTGGTCTGGAAGGCGATCTCGTCTATGGTCTTGATGATCTTGGCCGTCTCGTCGGAGGAGGCCTTGATGTCCGAGATGGCCGCGTTCATCCTGGAGACCGCCTCCTCGGCGCGGTCGGCGGAGGCCTTGGCCTCCTGGGCCAGCTTGCGGGCCTCCTCGGCGCTCTCGGCGTTCTGGCGGCTCATGCCCGCTATCTCCTCCACCGAGGCGGTGACCTCCTCCAGGGAGGAGGCCTGCTCCGAGGCCCCCTGGGCCAGGGACTGGGAGGAGTCGGAGATCTGCTCCGAGGCCCCGGCGGTCTGGGCGGCGGCCTCCCTCACCTGGGAGAGGGCCTGGTTGAGGTTCTCGATCATGGCCCGGAAGGCGATGCCGAAGGCGTCCTTCTCCGAGAGGGGCCTCACCTCCTGGTCCAGCTCCCGCACGGCGATCTTGCCCGCCACATCGGCCATGTCCTTGAGGTAACCGATGAGGCGGTCCAACGACTCCTTGATGGCCAGGTAGGATTCCCTGACCGCCTCGGTGTCCTCGTCCCCTTCCTCCACCTCGTAGGAGGTGCTCAGATCGCCCAGGGACAGGGACTCCATGGCCGTGATGAGCTTCTCCGTCTCCCGGGACTGGAACTCGCCGAGCTTCTGCATGCGCCGGGAAGCACGCCTGATCTCCGTGAGGTCGGTCACGAATTCGAAGCCGCCGACAATTTCGCCGTTTATGTCACGGACGGGAAAACCGGTATAGGATATGTCTAGTTCCTTTCCTCCGGGCCGCGCGTTTGTCTCGCTCGAAAAGGACATGCCCTCGCGTATCGCCTTCCCAACGGCGCAGTTGACGGTCTGACAATCTTCGGTCTTGAAGTGGGTATAACATTTGGTTCCCAACATTTGTTCCTTTGATACCCCCACGATTTCGGAGCCCGCTTTGTTGATGAAGCGCACGTTAAATTCCTTGTCCACGATCATGAATGGCGCAGGTATGGAGTCGATATAACCAACCAATCTATCAATTACAGCGTTGAAGCCCTCGAGGATGGGGCGGAACTCAAAGTTTATCTTCTCCGTGTCGCCGCGGACGTCGAGGTCCCCGGCCACGGCGGCAGCGGCCAGGGCGTTCGTCTCGCTCATTAGACCGCCAAGGATGTTCTTGACGTTCCGGTAGAAATACAGCCCGATAGTAAGGGCAGCCACCGCGCCGACGACGAGCATGATAACGGAAACGATATTGGCGCGGGAAGCAGTGGAATAAGCCGCTTTCCCGGAGGCCTCGGCGGAAGCCATGTTCTCTTCCACTATCTTATCGAGGGTGGCATTGGCCTCCTTCCACTTCTCCCGGGCGGAGAGCATGAGGTCCTCGATGCGACTGTCCAGCCTCTGCACGCGGGGGTCGTCCTCGTCCGCGCCGGAGTTGAGCAGCGACTCGTACTCCCTGGCTGCGGCCAAAAAGGCGTTGGTCTCGTCGGCGAAGGCCTGGTACTGGGGTTTGAGCTGTTCCCACAGGGCGGCCTCGCCGGAAGTATGGGGCATGGATTCGTACAATTTCCGATGTTCGTCGATACGGGCAAAACCCGCCCCCTCATACTGGCCGGTTCCGGCAATATAGTCGAACTGGGCCTGCCTTGTAACGGGGTCTTGGAAGATCCTGCCGATGCACAGTCCGCGAGTGCCGACCAGCACCTCGTTCATGCCGATGTCGATCTGGTTGAGGGCTTCGACAGAGGGCAGCGCGTCCTCCCCGAGCTCGTTGACGGAACCACGCAGCGATCCCAAGCCGGTTATGGCCACCACGCCCACCACCACCAGGAGGGCCAGGCAGAGGGCGAAGGAGAGAAGGATCTTGGGTCCCAGTCTCACCTTGCGTAACATGGCCGTCTCACCTCCTATGGCGAAAGCACAGATTCTTCATCCCTCCAACGGTTGCTCCTCCGGCACTTCCAGCCGTGCCAGGGAGGACAGCTCCTCCCCCAGGAGCACCTTCCCTATGTCCAGGAGCATGATCACCCGGTCCCCGGACTTGCCCATGCCGGTGATGAACTCCGTGTCCAGGGAGGCCCCGAACTCCGGCGTATCCTCGATGTCCTCGGAGACGAGGTCCAGGACCTCGGATACCCGGTCCACCACAGCCCCCATGTTCATGCCATCCAGGTCGACCACCACGATGCAGGTCTCGCGGGTGTCCTCCTGTTCGGGCATGCCGAACTTGCGCCTCAGGTCGATGACCGGGATTATCCTCCCCCGCAGGTTGATGACCCCGCGCACGAAGTCCGGCATACGGGGGACCTTGGTTATCTCCATGAGACCGATGATCTCCTTGACCTTGAGGATGTCCAGGCCGTATTCTTCCTCCCCGAGCACGAAGGTGAGGTATTTGTTCAGGCCCGAATTCCTGCTCTCGCTGAGCTGGACGGTGGATGCCTCCATGTTTTCACCTCCTTTTGTCCCGTTAGGCCGTTTCGTCGCGCCGTTCGCGTGGGTCGGAGACCCGCGAGGACGAGGACTTGCCGCGCGACGAGCTGGCCCGCGTCCAGCGGTGCGCGGCTTTTTTCTCCATCAACCCTCGACATCACCTCCTCACGGCCATGGCGAGCAGTTCCTGAGGGTCGATGATGAGGGCAACCCGGCCGCTCCCCATGATGGCACCCCCCGCTACCCCGGGAAGGCGCGGGAGTGCCTCCCCCAGTGGCTTGATGACCACCTGCTGCTGGCCCTCGATGTCGTCCACAAGCAGTCCGCATTTTCTCCCGTTCTCCCCCAGCACCAGGACCAGGGCTCGATACGGGTCCTCCTCCGCGCCCACAAGCGCGAAGAGGCGGTGGAGACGGAAAAGGGGGATGAGCTCCCCCCGGGAGAGGATGACCTCGCCCTGTCCGGAGACCGTCTTGACCTGTCCCGGCTCGGGGCGGAAGGACTCCAGGATGGCTATGGAGGGAAGGATGTAGTTCTCCCCGGCCACACGGGTGACCATCCCGTCGATTATGGCCAGGGTGAGAGGCAGGCGCAGGGTAACCCTTGTCCCGCGGCCGAGAACGGAGTGGACTTCCACCCGCCCTCTGAGGGCCTCCACTGTGCGCTTCACTACGTCCATACCCACGCCCCGCCCGGAGATGTCGGTAACCTTCTCGGCGGTGGAGAAACCCTCGCGGAAGATGAGTTGAAGTATCTCCTCCCTGGATAGTTCCTCGCCCTCCCTCAAGAGACCCAGGGAGCGCGCCCTGGCCAGGACCTTCCGGTGGTCGATGCCTCTCCCGTCGTCCTCCAGCTCTATGACCACGCTCCCCCCCTGGTGATAACCGCGCAGGTGCAAACGACCCCTCTCCGGTTTCCCCGATGCCCGTCTTTCCTCCGCCGGCTCGATGCCGTGGTCGATGGCATTGCGTATCATGTGCACCAGGGGGTTGGCGATCTCCTCGACCACGTTGCGGTCGATCTCCGTGTCCTCTCCCGAATATGTGAACTCGACGGGGACTCCCGACCTCACGGAGAGGTCCCTGGCGGCTCTTGCCATTTTTTGGAATATACCTTTCAGTGAGACCATGCGCAGGGACATGGCCAACTCCTGAAGCTCCCGCACGATCTTGGAAAGCTGCGAGAGGTTCTTGGCCAGGCGGGGGTTCCTGGTTAGGCGCAGCTCGTCCTCCTGTGCCACCATGGAATGGGCGATGACCAACTCGCCGACCACGTCGATGAGCCCGTCCAGGCGGCGAGTGCTCACTTTTATGAAATGCTCGCTCCCGGCGCGAGCCGGAAGATGACCGTCCGACACGGCATTGACCCCATCGTGGCGAGCCCCGCCGCCCTCGGCCACTTTTCCTGCCACAACGCCTGTGGGTGAAGGCGTGCGGGATGCGGATGGTTTCCCTTCCCGTGTGTCAGGCGGCGATACTGGCATTTCCTTCCATGAAAGAAGGCTTTGGAGGACCTGCGGATAGTTGACCGGCGACGAGTAACCCTTTCCGCGGGTGAAGCCCTCCACCCTTACGAGCATCTCCTTGAGCAGGTCGAGAGCCTGCAGGGCGAGGTCGGCGTATGCCCCTGTGAGTTCGATCTTCCCCTCCCTGGCCTCCGAGAGCAGGTTTTCCGCGGCATGGGCAATGTTCACCACGTCCTTGAGGTTGAGGAAACCAGCGCTTCCCTTGAGGTTATGAAAGCCACGAAAGGCCTCGTTGAGCCATTCCTTGGAGGTGGGGTCTCTTTCCAGTTCAAGGAGGGCTGTCTCCACTCTCTGGATGTCCTCCGGAGCCTCGGCTATGAAGTCGTTGAGCTCTTCCGGGTCGGCGTCGATCCCCGTCTGCGGCTCTATGTCCGAACGGACTTCTCCGGTGCCGGCGTCCTCCCGGAAAAGCCTTCCGCCGGACGCGTCTTTGTCGAGAGCGGCGATGTCTTCCAAGATTTCCCTGATGCCTTCCGATCCGGTCTCAGAGCGTTTTCCTTCGAGGATGGATTGGAGGTGGCGGTGCATCAGGTCCTTGAAACGGAGGAGTCGATCGATCGCCACGGATGTATCGGGCAGCGCTTTGAGCGTCTCGGAGACGTCGGCGAAGAGCTCGACAAGCGCCTCCATCCCCAGAGACTCCGACCTGCCCGGAAGCCCGTCAAAATAACTGGCGGCGGGGGAAAGATCGGGGTTTTCCTTGTCCTCCTCGGAAAGCAAGAACGCCTCCAGTTCGTCGAGGCGCTCGAGTTCTTCCTCGATACGAGTTTCCTCACCGGAAGAACCCGCATATCGGTATTGGCCGTCGGCGCCGCTGAGGGAGGCCAGGTCCTCCCGGACCATCCGCAGCAAAGTCTCCAGCATCTCTCCCGCTTCGGCGTCTCCTCCCTGCAATCGAAGAAGATGTTCCTTCACCGTCGCAAGTTTTTCCTTTATGGATCGGGGGAGGGCACGGATGGAAAGGTTGCGCTCCAGGATGTTCAACATGCCGGGCACGAAGGAAGGTTGAAATTCCTCGGCCAGACCCGTAAGGACGTCGACGTCCATGCACAGGTCCTCCAGTTCCTTGCGTTGGAGGTTCAACCGGGAGGTGACGGGCACATCACCGGCTACCCTGGTGTCCCCGCCATCGCCCTCCGCGGACAAGGCGTCTGACGGAGTAATCTTCTGCAGGGCGATGAGCATGCGGTCCAGAGCCCTGCAAAGCTCCTTGAACCCCCCCTTCCTGCCCCTGAGAAACTTTCCGGACGCCCTGGAGAAAGCATGCGCTTCCTTGACGATTCCCAGAGGAGGGGGTTTGAGAAGACCGAGTATCCTTTGGAGCCGGTGAGTCGCGTCGTCAAGCGATTCGCGGTCGTCCTCGTCGGCTAGGGCGAGGATGGAGGCAAGAGCCTCCAGTTCGACCACGATCTCCTGCAGCGGTGAAGGCGAACCCATATTCACCCCCTTGCGGTCTCGGGTCCTTTTAGTCTCGGGTGCTATAGGGGTTACGA
>JACVJH010000010.1 GCA_015711895.1 Candidatus Solincola tengchongensis
CGCCAGCAGGGTGGAGAAGCGAGACCGGAGGCTGGCGGAGGATCCCGAGCCGGGATCGAAGGAATGCGCCGGCCCGAATCCCATTTCGAAATCCAGTATCCCTCCCGCCATGCCCACCCCGCTCACCACCAGGGTGAAGAGGTAACCCAGGAACACCCCCACCAGGACCTCGTAGGCTAGACGCAGGGGAAACACCAGGTCCAGGCGCAATGCCTCCGCCCCCACCAGGGGAGCGAAGAAGAGGGCGAGGAGGAAGCACAGGGAAGCCTTCACCAGTGCGGGGACCTGCCCCCGCCTGAAGAAGGGCGAGGCCAAAACCGCGCCGGCCACGCGCCCCATCACCAGCAGAAAAGCGGAAATTGTGGCTTCATTGGCATGTAAGGCCAACTATACTACCTCCCTGGGCGATGTCCTCTCCTTCGGACTGACAAGATCCCTTACCGCCGGCCATGTCCACACCGATATCGCCTCGCCAGCTCTTCCTTCCGCGTCGGATGGCCTCCGACTCACGGACACCGTCCCCTCCTCACTTGATGAATTCCGGTATGTTCCTGAATAGCTCCAGGGTGAAGTTGACCAGGGTCCTTATGATCCAAGGGCCGCTCAGGATAATCATCAGGAGGGTGACGAACAGCTTTGGGATGAAGGTCAGGGTCATCTCCTGAATCTGGGTGGCCGCCTGGAGGATGCTGATGATTACCCCCACGAGCATGGTTACCCCCAGCAGGGGAAGCAACATGATGAGGGCCAGGAAAAAGGCCCTTCCCACTATCTCCAGCAACCGCATCCACCTCCACCTGCCGTCTTCCCGCCTTGCCCCATGACAGCCTCCCTTTCAGACGCCAACCTCACCTGAAGCTGGATATCAGGGACCTGACCACCAAACCCCACCCGTCCACCAAGACGAAGAGCAGCAACTTGAAGGGGAGGGAGATGATCATGGGGGGAAGCATGAGCATGCCCATGGACATGAGGGTCCCGGAGACCAATATGTCTATGATCAGGAAAGGTATGAAGATGAGGAAGGCGATGATGAAGGCCTTCTTCAACTCGCTGACCACGAAGGCCGGAACCAAGACCATGGTCGAGACCTGCTCCGGATTCTCCGGCCTCTCCTCGGAGGAGAGGTCCACGAACAGCTCCAGGTCCTTCTCCTCGGTCTGGCGCAGCATGAATTCCCGAAAGGGTTCCAACCCGCGCCTGAAGGCCTCCTCCCTCTGGATGGAACCCTCCATGTAGGGCTTCACCGCCTCGTTGTTTACCCTGTTGATCACCGGCGACATGATGAAGAGGGAGAGGAAGAGAGCCACACCGATTATCACCTGGTTGGGCGGCAACTGCGCCGTGCCTATGGCGTTGCGCATGAAGGAAAGGATCACCACCACCCTGGTGAAACAGGTCATGCAGATGAGCACGGTGGGAATGAGGGCCAACAGGGTGATGACGATGAGGAGCTGCACCAGGGAATTGCTTCTCGTGCCCTCCTCCAGGGTGTTTATGAGCCCGTCCTCCTCGGGCTGCGCCATGGCGCCCCCCGTTCCCGTAAAAAGGAAAGCCGCGACAAGGAAGAGAACCAACGCCGCTCCAGCAGCAGAGAAGATAAGCCCTCTTTTCCCGCTCATCCATCATCTGCCTTCGGTCATCTCCGCGCACGTCTGCGCTTTCTCGCCGTCTTCCATTTGAGTTCCTCAAGAAAGGGCCGTTTAACGGAAGGCGGCTCCGGCCTTGCGGCAGGCTCCATCTCCTCCCGCAGCATGGTTAGGAACTCGTCCTCCAGTAGCTCGGCCTCCTCCGCCCTCACCAGCGATTCCACGTCCACCTCTCCCAAGAGGGTCAGCCCCTTCTCCGAATCCCCGATCATGAGGATCCTGTTTCCCAACTTGACCTCGAAGATGCCCGAGGCGGGCCCCAACGGCGTATACCCCACCACTTCCAGCCTTCCATGGGCGAAACCTCCTCTTCTCGTGGCTCTTCTTCCCGCCAGTCTCTTGACCACCATGATGAGGAGTACCACGGCCGTCAGACCGGCAAAGACCCTGAGCAGGCCGCCCCCCAGGTCTGGAGACGGGGTCTCTCGATAAACATCGGGGCTGGCCGCGACATCTCCGCCTTCCAGGGTCGGGTCCTCCGCATCGCGGAAGACGTCTTCTGCTTCCGCGCTGGTCCGTATTTCCTCCGGGACGGGATCCCGCTCCAGAGAAACGGGTTTGTCGCCTTCCCCCTCGGCGACGACCGCCTCCTCTCCTTGCGCAGCCGGGCCGCCGTCGTCAGCCTTCTCCAGCGCTCGGGCGGCGTTTTCGCCTCCCTTCATCCTTCCGGAAAGGAAGGAAACCGCGACCATGAGAAGAATCAGAAGCACCAGCCCCGCCAGGGCCCTCCTCCAGGAGTCCCTCACGGATCTGCCGACCGCGGCGCGGTGCCTTAATGGGGTTAATGCGTCTCGCGACATGTCACTCAGGTCTGTTTCCTCACGATCTCCGTCACCCTGACACCGAAGTCCTCGTCGATCACCACTACCTCGCCGCGTGCTATGAGCTTCTTGTTGGCGTAGATCTCCACAGGCTCCCCTACCACCTTGTCCAGCTCGATTATGGAGCCCTCGCCGAGGGAGAGGACGTCTCTTATCCTCATGCGGGTGCGCCCTATCTCCACGGAGACCTCCAACTCGATGTCCAAGAGCAGCCGGATGTTGTCCTCCTCGGACCGGTCCCCCCGCCCGTTACCGCTCAGGGGTTGGAATTCCGCGCGTCGCACCTCGACTTCCTCTTCCGACCTGCTTGGCGGCGGAGACTCCATCCCGGCGATCGCTATCGCGTCCCCCATCTTTTCCGGCGCCAGCTCGGCCTCCTCCTCGTCATCGAGGATCATGTCCGCCAAGGTGGCGGCGAAGCCCACCGGCATGAGCTGTATCATCTCGCTCTTCAGGAGGTCGGCCACGCGGAACTGAAAGGAGATCTGCACCAGGTCGCCTTCACCGTAGGAGGGAGGAGGAGAGACCTCTCCTGCCGCGGAGAAATCGAGCACCTCAATCTGCGGGGGGTTTATGCTCATCTCCAGTCCCAACATCTCGGACATGGCGTAGATCGCGCCGCCCACCATCTGGTTGACCGCCTCTCCCACCACGCTCTGGCGATATTCGTCGAGGGATTCCGACAGGTCCCTCTCCTCCTCGTCCATGATGTTCGCCAAAAGGTTGGCATCCCGCTGCGAGAGCACCAGTACCGTGCTCCCCTCCAACCCTTCTTTGATCTCCACCCAGACCACCACGCAGGGCACCGGATGGGAAGATACCATCTCTTTCCAGTCCACCCAGGTCACGCGGGGAGTGGTAATGTCCACATCCCTCCCGAGTATCGTGGAGAGGACGGTGGCCGCCCTGCCCATGGCGATGTTGAAGAACTCGCCCAGGGCATCCAGCTGGTCCTCGTTCAAGGGGTGTTCTCCTCCTCCCGGAGATGGATCGCTTGGTGGCGCCGGTGGAGGGCCTCCTCCCGTCTCGGAACCTCCGGATTCCCCCCTGATAAGAGCGTCGATCTCTTCCTGAGAAAGGGGTTCCTCGGCCATTTTCCGCCTCAACCTCCCTCTTCCGACCTTGAGATCCCGGTCCTACCAACCATGGGTCGGGCTCGGCATTCCGTCATCAGGCTTCTAAAAAACATGGACGGCGTAACCGCCGTCCGTGGCCGGGGCCGGTCACCGGCCCCGCTTTTTCTCTTCCTTGTCGGTCTCGCCGGGAACCCGATCCTCCGGGTCCGAAATCCACGGCCCTCCCCTCGGGAGCGGCCGCCGGCTACCGCTTTATCCCGCCTCCAGGGCCCTTCGCA
>JACVJH010000011.1 GCA_015711895.1 Candidatus Solincola tengchongensis
GGCCAAGGAGAAACTGGACAAGCTGGCCCGGCGCACGGAGAGCCTGGGGTTGGGGAAGGACCGTTTCTACTGGTACCCCGAGCTCAAGGAGATGGAGCCCAACGTCTCGGACCGGATCCTGGGGGGCTGCACGACCCGGACATCGCCGTTGTCAACCCCGTATGGCTAACCCAGGCCCTGGTGGAAAACGCCGTGCACAACGGCGTACACCTCGAGCTGGGGACCGAGGTCCTGAGCATAAGACCGGGTCACCGCTGGTTCGAGGTACGCACCACCGAAGGCGACTTCAGGGCCCGCTACGTCATCAACGCTGCCGGGGAGTGGGTGGACAAGGTGGCGGCCATGGTAGGAGCCGACGACTTCGTCCTCTTCCCGGTGAAGGGATACGTGGGCGTCCTGGACCGCCGCCTGGAAGGCCTGGTGAACGGCCTGGTGAGCGTGCTCCCCGAGCGTCCTGGGGAGATGAACGTCATCGTCCCCACCGTGGAGGGCAACCTGCTCTTCGGCATCCAGCTCCAGATAAACCGGCGGGGGGACCATTCCACCACCGCGCACATGGCCCGCGCCGCCCTGGAGAACGCGCGCAAGCTGGTCCCGGAGATCTCGGAAAAGGACGTCATCAACGAGTTCTGCGGGTTCCTCATGCTCCGCAACTTCGAGATCGGGTGGCACGAGTGCGAGGTGGGCATGTCCGGGCGCGTGCCCCGTTTCATCAACATGACCATAGGGTACCCCGGAGTGAGTGCCAGCCCCGGCGCCGCCGCGGAGGTGGTGGAGATACTGCAGAAGGACGGTCTCCGCCTGGAGCCCAATCCTAAATTCGACCCCCGGCGCAAGGGGATCCCGGACTTCAGCAGACTCTCCGAGGGGGAGAGGAAGGAGCTCATCGGGAAGGACCCCCGCTACGGGCACGTGGTCTGCCGCTGCGAGACGGTGACCGAGGGGGAGATAGTGGAGGCCATCCGGCGGGGGGCTAACACCCTGGACGGGGTCAAGCACCGCGTGCGGGCGGGCATGGGGCGCTGCCAGGGAGGGTTCTGCGGCCCGCGGGTGACGCGCATCCTGGCCCGGGAGCTGGGCATACCCGAGACGGCGGTAACCAAGAAGGGCGGGGACTCCACCCATCTCTGCTGCCGGGTCAAGGAGAACCTCCTTGAAGAGCGGGAAGAGGAGCGGAAAAGTGGCTGAGAGGGTGGACGTGGCGGTCATAGGGGCAGGTCCGGCCGGCCTGGCCGCTGCCGTAGCCGCCCGGGAGCAGGGAGCGGAGAGGGTGGCCATCATCGAGAGGGCGGAGAGGTTGGGAGGGTTGCTCCCCCAGTGCATACACAACGGCTTCGGACTTCTCTACTTCGGGGAAGACCTGACCGGTCCGGAGTACGAGAGGATATTCGTGCGGCGCGCCGAGAAGGCGAAGGTGGAGGCCAGGCTCCAGTCCATGGTCCTGGACATCTCCCCCGGCCTGGAGATAACCACGGCCAGCAGCCGCCACGGATACGGGAAGATAAAAGCCGGCGCGGTGGTGCGGGCCATGGGCTGCCGGGAGAGAGCCCGCGGGGCCCTGGGTATACCCGGCGGGCGCCCCGCGGGCATACTCACCGCCGGCACCTGCCAGCGGTACGTGAACATCGAGGGGTACTTACCAGGCCGGACGTTCGTCATCCTGGGCTCCGGGGACATCGGGATGATCATGGCCCGGCGCCTAACCCTGGAGGGGGCCAGTGTGGAGGCGGTGGTGGAGATCATGCCCTGGCCGGGGGGCCTCATCCGCAACGAAGTGCAGTGCCTGCACGACTTCGGGATCCCCCTGCTCCTGGAGCACACGGTGACCTTCATCCACGGGGAGAGCCGTATCCAGGGGGTCACCGTGGCCCGGGTGGATGAAAAGCGAAGGCCGGTCCCGGGGACGGAGAGGTTCATCACCTGCGACTGCCTCCTGCTGTCCGCAGGCCTCATCCCTGAGAACGAGCTGTCGGTGAGGGCTGGGGTGGACCTGGGCCCGGTGACCGGAGGCCCGCTGGTGGACGAGAACCGTCAGACGGTGGTCCCAGGCATCTTCGCGGGCGGGAACGTGGTGCAGGTCCACGACCTGGTGGACTGGGTGAGCTGGGAAGCGGAGATGGCCGGCAGGAACGCCGCCCGCTTCGCCGATTTGGGCGGCATCCCCTTCCGGGGCGAGGTAAGGGTGAGGGCGGGGGAGAACGTCAAGTACGTGGTCCCCCAGTTCATCTCCGGGAAGGAGGAGGTCACCCTGCACCTGCGCGTCGCCCGCCCCGGGCTGAAGGCCGTTCTCCTCCTGGGAGGGAAACCCTTCAAACGCTTCCGCTCCGTTCGGCCAAGCGAGATGATCGTGGAAAAGGTCGATGTTGGAAGATTATCCCAGGCCATCCGCGGGGGTGAACTCCGCGTGGACTGCCGGATAGGCGAGGAGGCCTGACTTGGCTGCGGAGACAGTAATCTGCATCGGCTGTCCTCTCGGCTGTCGGGTCAGCGTGACCGTGGACCGGAGGGGGCGAATCACGGGCATACGGGGTGCCCAGTGCCGGCAGGGCGAGAGGTACGTGCTCAAGGAGCTCAAGGAGCCGGTCCGCACCCTGACCACAACCCTGCGCACGAACGACCGGGACTTCCCCCTGCTCCCAGTGCGCACCTCGCGGCCGGTGCCCAAGCATCTCATGAGGGATATAGTGCGGGAGA
>JACVJH010000012.1 GCA_015711895.1 Candidatus Solincola tengchongensis
CCCACCAGACAAAGGGCCCACGCATGCAAAGCGGCAGCCCGTGTGCCCCCGCCGGGCACGTTCCACCCTCACCCGGCGCGATAAAGAGAGCAGGAGCTAAAAAAGAGGGCTCACAGCCCTCCTTCATACTGGCTGGGGCGGTAGGATTCGAACCTACGATCGCGGCTCCAAAGGCCGCTGCCTTACCGCTTGGCCACGCCCCATCAGACCCGCCCCTCAGACCGCGTCCTCGGGGACCGGCTCTCCTTTCTCCTTCTTCCTCTTGAAGAACTCGTGAAGGACCGCTCTCTGTATCTTCTCCCGGGTCTCGGCGTTGAGGGGATGGGCGATGTCCTTGAAATCCCCGTTGGGCAGCTTCCGCGAGGGCATGGCCACGAAGAACCCCCTGTCCCCGTCGACCACCCTGAGGTCGTGGACCACGAAGCAATCGTCGATGATGATGCTGGCGATCCCCTTGACCATGTTCATGTCGATCTCGCGCACGGTAACCCTTGTGATCTCCACCGTCTTCCCCCAATGAGTCTACCGCCGGAAACTTATAAACATATTATTCTCATCCGTCCGGGTTTTCAAGAAAACCCGGCTACATCCCCCTTTTCCGCGTCAGGGCGCGGGCTCCCCGATGACCACGCCGTGGCTGCAGAACCTGCTCACCCTGACCAGGGGGGCCGCCTCCCCCATGCGCGAGGCGAGGAGTTCGGCCTCTTCGGGCCCCGGAGCGAGCATGAAGACCGTGGGCCCGCTCCCGCTGACCAGTGCCCCCAGGGCTCCGGAACGGCACGCGGCCTCCAGGAGGCCCACCAGCTCCGGAAGGAGCGCGCAGGCCGCGTCCTGGAGCGCGTTGTAGAGATGCGCTGCCGCGCCCGCCGCGTCCCCCGCGGCCAGCGAATCCAGGAGGGGCCGTGGACCGCCGGCCGGAGGCTCGGCGGGGGGGAGGAGGTCGAAACGCCGGTAGACCTCCGACGTGGAGAGACCTTTTCCGGGATTTACCAGAACCACCGGGAACGGAGGAGCCTGTTCCACCGGGGTCACCACCTCTCCCCGCCCCTCCCCCAGGGCCGTCCCCCCGACCAGGAAGAAGGGGACGTCGGAACCCAGGCGCGAGGCGAGGCGGAAGAGCTCCCTTTTCCCAAGCCCGGCCCCGCTGAGGTGTTCCAGTCCGCGAAGCACGGCGGCGGCGTCCGAGCTCCCTCCCCCCAGACCCGCCGCCACCGGTATCTCCTTGGTCAGCCTTATCCTGACCCTCGCGGATATGCCGGCCGTTTCCAGGAACAGCCGGGCGGCGCGGTGGCAGAGGTTGTCCTCCCCGGACGGGGCTTCCCCTTCCACCTCCAGGTGGATGCCGCGGCTCCCCGGCTCCAGCTCCAGCTCCACCAAGTCGAACCATTCCACGGCCTGGAGCACGGTACGCACCCGGTGGTAGCCGTCCCCGCGGCGCGGACCCACCTCGAGGTAGAGGTTTATCTTCGCCGGAGCCTTCAGCAGGAGCTTCCCGTACAAGGCCTCCGTCCTTTACGCGTCCCACTTTTCGTCTATCTTATCACCATCCCAGCCCTCCCTCCGCCGCGGGTAACGCTCTTTCCCCAAGCCGAGCTTCCCTTTTAAGGTAAGCGGGGCACGGGGACGTCGGCGCCGGCCCGGGTTTATCATGTAGGCGTGAAGGCCCGGACGCCGCGAGGTCGTGTGGACCCCCGCCGGCGTGACCGCAACATGAGGAAGCCCGTTTCCCCTCCGGGAAGAGAGCGGAAAGCCGCCGGGAAACGCTTTGCCCGCCGCCGGGTGCCGGCGCGGAGACGGGAAGCGCGAAGCCATGCAGAGCCGAAGGCGACGCGGAAAGTCGCTTTCCCGTCCCCCCTGGGAGGCGTAAATGGGAGAACTTACCAAACCGAGCGTGGTGGCGGAGATACTGGAGCGGCACGGCATACGCCTCAGCCGCTCCCTGGGGCAGCATTTCCTTGTCGATTCCAACGTGCTGAACCGCATTCTCGAGGGGGCCGAACTCGGACCCGGCGACGCCGTCCTGGAGATAGGGCCCGGGATCGGGACCCTCACCGAGGAGCTCTGCGAACGCGCCGGGCGGGTGGTGGCGGTGGAGGTGGACGCGCGCCTGAAATCGGTGCTGGACGAAATGCTCGGGGAGCGGCCCAACCTCCTCACCGTGAGGGGCGACGCCATGCGCATCGACCTGGCCGGGTTCTTCTCCCCCCAAGAGCGGGTCAAGGTGGTCTCCAACCTGCCCTACAACGTGGCCACCCCTCTCCTGCTCCGGATAATGCGGGAACTCCCGCAGGCCAGGCTCCTGGTGGTGACCGTACAGCGGGAGCTCGCCGACCGCTACCTGGCCTCCCCGGGGGAACCCTCTTACGGGGCGGTGTCGGTCAAGGTGCAGTTCCTGGCCCGGCCCCGCCGCCTGGCCCAGCTGGCCCCCACCGTCTTCCTCCCCCCACCCCGCGTGGGCTCCACCCTCCTGCGTCTGGAGAGAGTGGGCCCCGTGCCCGGGACGGACTACGTCCGTTCCTTCTTCCTCTTCCTGGACGCCTGTTTCTCCAACCGCAGGAAAATGCTGGTAAATGCGCTTGGAGGGGGCAGGAGGCCTTACCGCTCCAGGGAGGAGGTGGCCTCCGCCCTGCGGGAGCTGGGGCTCCCACCCACCGCGCGGGCCGAGGAGCTCTCCCTTCGCGAGCTCCTGGGCCTCCACCGCCTTCTGGGCCCGTGAGCTCCCGGCCGTCTTTCCGGCGAACAGCCG
>MU158575.1:0-1190 GCA_015711895.1 Candidatus Solincola tengchongensis
CGGGGTGGCGGCGAGCAAGCCTTTTGAAAAGCCCAGGGCCTCGTCCAGAAGAAAACGGTGCTTGCCCTCGCGGTCCCGGTAGTATCGCCTCCTCACCTTGACCGTTCCGAAGCGGGTGAGGACCGCTCTTTCTCGCATGCCCACATGGCGCAGGCCCTTTTCTCTCCTCTTCATGAGCTCCTGGTCCAGATGCTCGAAGAAGGCCTTGAGTATGGCCCGGCCCAGCTCGAAGACCAGCTCGGCCACCCTTTCCTCTATCTCCTCTATACCCTTCGCATCCTCTACAAGACGTAGTATGATTTCGTTCAGCAAGAGAGATCACCCCTTTCTTCCTGTTAACTTTGCTTGTTTTGTCAGGATGATAGGGTGGTCTCTCGACCTTTTTCAACCCGGAAAGCGCCTACTGAAACGATACAGCATCAAGAGGGCAAACCCGGGACCCGTTTCCGGCCGTTCCGTGTCCGGGAGCCCTCCTGATCCTCACCCTCCCTCGGATCGCTGGCGGTGCGTGCGGCCTCGGCATGCACGCGGCCATGAGAGGAGCTCCAGGGCTTCCCGTCACGACAAGCAGCCGAAGGCATCCATAAAAAGGCGATTGGGCCCCGAGCATGAAATCCGGAGCCCTCCTTGTTGCGGTAGGGTCGTTTCCGGAGCTGGGCCTTCTTTCGGGGGCCGTAGAGGACTCATTTGGCCTCGTACCAGGAAGGCCCCTTCCCCACTTCCACGCGGAGGGGGACGTCCAGTGGGTAGGCGTTCTCCATCTCCTCCCTCACCAATTCCTCCAACACGCCTTCCTCGCCTCCATGCACATCGAAGACCAGTTCATCGTGTACCTGGAGGATCATGCGTGAGGACAGGCCTTCCTCCTTGATGCGCCGGTGCACACGGACCATGGCCACCTTGATGATGTCCGCAGCGCTTCCCTGGATGGGAGTGTTGAAGGCCAACCTCTCCCCCAGGCGGCGCAGGCGATGGTTGCCCTCCAGCAGCTCCGGAATCTCCCTTATGCGGCCCAGGATTGTGGTCACGTAGCCCGTGCGGGTGGCCTCCTCCACCACCCGGTCCAGGTAGGCCCTCACCTGCGGGTACTTCCCGAAATATGCCTGGATGTACCTCTCCGCCTCCTCGTTGTCTATCCCGAGTTGCTCGGCGAGACCGTAGGGGCTCATCCCGTAGATGACCCCGAAGTT
>MU158575.1:1200-2761 GCA_015711895.1 Candidatus Solincola tengchongensis
GGCGCGGCGCCTCATCTCCTCGTCCACCTCTTCGAGGGGTACGCCGAAGACCTCCGAGGCGGTGGCGGCATGTATGTCCAAGTCCATCTCGAAGGCCCGCCGCAGCCCGGGGTCGCCGGAAAGGTGGGCCAGGAGGCGCAGTTCGATCTGGGAATAATCGGCGGTGAGGATGCACCCGTCTTCGGAGGTAGGTATGAAAGCCCGACGGATGCTCCTCCCCATCGGGGTTCGGATGGGTATGTTCTGGAGGTTGGGGTTGCTGGAGGAAAGGCGCCCGGTGGCGGTCACCGTCTGGTTGAAGGAGGCATGCAACCGGCCCGTGTGAGGGTCGATCAGCCTGGGAAGGGCGGAGACGTAGGTCCCAAGCAACTTGGAGAGCTCCCGATGCCGGAGGATTACCTCCACCAAGGGATGCTTGCCGCGGAGCGCGTTCAGCACCCCCACGTCTGTGGCGTATCCCGTCTTGGTCCTCTTTACCGGAGGCAGGCCAAGGACCTCGAAGAGCACGTGGGCCAGCTGCTGGGGGGAATTGAGGTTGAAGGAGCATCCTGCAAGCCTCTCCGCCTCAGCCTCCAGTTCCGCTATCTCCCGTCGCAGTTCCTCCTCCATGGAGGAGAGGAAAGCGGAGTCCAGGCGCACGCCGCAGGCCTCCATCTCCGCCAGCACTTCCATGAGGGGCATCTCCACGTCCTCGAAGAGGGGGGTCAGGCCACGGATGCTCATCTCCGCCCGCAGTGCCTCGTCCAGCCTTCTCAAGGCCAGGACATACCGGACGTCCGCCGCGGCCTCCTCCTCCAGAAGACCGAGCTGGCCGCTCCTCTCCTCCCTGAGGGCGACACCGAGGTAACGCAGCGCCAGGTCTCCCAGTTCATGGCCGGCACTCGAGGGGTTCACCAGGTAGGAAGCCACCTGCACGTCGAAGTGCACCCGCGGGAACATTCCCCAGAGCTTGGCGCATTGCACCATGTACTCCTTGCCCCGATAACATACCACGCGTACCCCATCCATCCCCTGCAGTCCGTCGAGGAGGGCCTTGAGCCCTTCTCTGTCCGCGTCCATCACCAGACGCACATACTTACCCCCCGCGGCCGCGGTGACCGCCTTCAGTTCTCCCCGGGTGAATCCCTCCCCCTCCAGAGAGGGGTAGAGGTATATCTCGCCATGGCGAAAAGCGGCCTCCAAGAGGGCGGAGACATCGGCCTCCTCCGCTTCCGTCCGGCCCGGAGTGCCTGTCGCACCCTGCGGCGGGGATGAATGGCCTTCTATGGAAGGAAAGAGCTCCCGACGCAGCGCCGCCAGCCTCTCCGCCGGCTTGCGGAACTCGAGGGATTCGAAAAGCCGGCTTACCTCCCCCTCTTCCCATGGTCGGAGCTTTATGGCTTCCGGGCCGGGAAGGTCAATGGGAACGTCGCGACGCAGGCGCGCCAGCTCACGGCTCAGGTAGGCGCTCTCGCGGTACTCCTCCAGAAGGCGGCGCCAGCGTGGGTTGGAAACCCTTTCCAGGGAACGGTAGATCTCGTCCAGGCCTCCGAACTCCCGAATGAGGGCGGCGGCGGTCTTC
>JACVJH010000015.1 GCA_015711895.1 Candidatus Solincola tengchongensis
CCGGCCATGGCCGTGGCCCTGGTCACCACCCTTTACGGGGTCATCCTCTCCAACATGGTCTTCATCCCCTTCGCCGAGAAACTCAAGGGGAAGCACGAGGACGAGGTGCTGGTCAAGGAAATGGTCATCGAGGGCGTCATGTCCATCCAGTCCGGGGACAACCCCAGGATGGTGGAGGAAAAGCTGAAGACCTTCCTGCCCCCCGCGCTAAGGGAGGAGGCCTCGAAGGCCAGGGAGAAGTCCAAGGCTCCGGCCGGGGTGGAGAAGGCCGGGGAGAGTGCGCTAGGGGGCGCCTGACGGTCAAGGAGGAGTTTACGGGAGGCGAGCGGTGAAGAAGAGAAAGAGGTCCTCCGGACAGGACGAGGTGACCGCCACCTGGTTGCAGTCCTACGGGGACATGATCACCCTCATCCTGTGCTTCTTCGTGCTCCTCTTCTCCATGTCCAGCATAGATGCCAAAAAATGGCAGGCGGTCAGTGAATCCCTACAGGAGGCTCTGGGCGGGGCAACACAGAAGGGAAGCGGCATCCAGGAGGGAGAGCTGCCGGCGTTTGAGCAGAAGCAGGGGATTGAGGAATCATCCGATATGGAGCAGGCGGAGCTGCAGGAGCTCATGGAGCTGAAGGAGAAGATCGACGCCTACGTGAAGGAGAAGGGCCTGGAGGACATGATCGTGACCGATATAGAAGAGGTCGGATTGGTGATCCGCATCACCACCGACGAGGTGGTCTTCGACCTGGGGAGCGCGGTTCTCAAGCCGCTGGCCCTGGCCTTCCTCGACCACTTGGCGCCTTTGCTTCTCCAGACCCGACATGATATTTGGGTGGAGGGCCACACCGACGACATACCCATACAACCGGGTTTTATCTACCCCTCCAACTGGGAACTTTCCACCGCCAGGGCCTCCTCGGTGATAAGGTATCTCATCGAGAGGTGGAATTTCGACCCCACCCGTCTCAGCGCTGCCGGTTACGCGGATACCAAACCTCGCTTTCCCAACGATTCCCAGGAGCACCGCGCCTTAAACCGCAGAGTTGAGATCGTCATCCGCCCCTTCAGGGAGACCGAGAACCTCGATGCGGGATCGGGAGATCTGCGGGAAAAGGTCGAGCAGGCCGTGGAAGGAGAAACCTCGGTTGGCTTGGATGACAGCCCGAGGAAGGCAGGAATGGGGAAGGCATAGCCGCGGTAGGGGGTTGACGGATGGCGAGTCGGAGGCCGTCAAGGCCAGCGGAGGAAAAGTACGGAAAACCCTCTGAGAATAAAAGCCGGGAGGTGGGCGAGAATTGTCGGAAGTGTTGAGCCAGAAAGAGATCGACGCTCTTTTGGAAGGGTTGCGCACCGGGGAAGTCCGTGAGGAGGACCTCCTTGGGCAGGGGCGTTCTTTCCGGTTGTACGATTTCCGGCGTCCCACGAAGTTTTCCAAGGATAACCTGCGCACCATACACCTCCTGCACGAGACTTTTGCCCGACAGTTCGCCAACATGCTTACGGGCTATCTCCGCCTGACGGTGCGCGCTGCCGTGGAATCTGTGGAGCAGCTCACCTTTGAAGAGTTCATACGCTCCCTCTCCTCTCCTACCTACATCGCCGTCTGCTCCTTGGGCAGCGGGGAAAGGCCGGTGCTGGTGGAGGTGGGGCTGGCCCTGGTTTTCTCGCTCGTGGACCGCATGCTCGGCGGGCCGGGAGCCGGTAACTACGAGGAGAGGGAACTCACAGAGATAGAGACGGCCATCATGGAAGAAGTGGTGACCCAACTCCTTGTCGCCCTCTCCGGCGCATGGTCGATGGTAATGGAGGTAAACTTTCGCCTCGAAAGGGTGGAGTTTCGGCCCCAATTCGCACAGGTGGTCTTCCCAAACGAGATTGTCCTCAACGTGTGCATGGGCGTCAGTTTGGGGGCGGCGGAGGGATTTGTTAACCTCTGTCTCCCCTATGCCACACTGGAGGATATACTCTCCGAGCTGAATGCCGAGAAGTGGCTTTCCACCCGCCCACCGGAATCACAATCTATGGGAAAGGAGATGATCTTCCGCACGGACCTCTCCTTGGCCCGCGTCGAGCTGGTGGCGGAGCTGGGCCGCACCTGTCTTCGGGTGTCGGACCTCCGTCAGCTCCAGGTAGGCCAAGTAATAAGGCTCAACCGGCGGATAAGCGACACCATCAGAGTGAAATTGCAGGACAAACCGGTCTTCGCAGCCGTCCCCGGAACGGCTGGCAAAAGGATGGCCGTACAGATAACCGAGGTTTTCTTGGTCGAAGGATCCCTGGATTGAGGCGATTGACGAAAGACGATGTTCGGCTGGCAATTCCTCGCCGGCCTGGGTACGCGCGGTGAGGATGAATTTCCCGCTCCATATATTGTGTGCCAAGCCGTCCCAGTCGTATACCCGATAGGCAACTCCCATCGCGTGCTTCTTTCGTGTAAACCCATCCCGTTACGTCTGCGTTCTGGGCTAAAACCGCTGGAAACTGTTGGATGATGAATTCGCGCACCATCTACACCTGCGTCTTCGACCGGGAGGCCCGGGACGGCACCACTTACGACGGCCGTTTTCACTGCTCCCCTCATGAGAAGGTGACGACTACCGACAATACGATCGGTGTGTCGGTTGCGACGTTTTAAATGGTGGCGAGTCGTGCCTTCAAGTGGGATGCAATTGCCCTATAATCATTTAAAGGACACGGGGAGACAATGGATAGCCTAAAAGGGCTGGCCAAGTAACGGGAGGCCATGTGGTTCCCGGGTGAAGATATGGTTACAAGGTTCAATAAGGGGGTAAGGAAAGGCATTATCATTGCCATCGACGGA
>JACVJH010000016.1 GCA_015711895.1 Candidatus Solincola tengchongensis
TTTCAGAAAAGGAAGCAACCTTTGTGAAAGGAGCACCCCATGCAAGAGTACCAGATCGAGACCGAAGAGGCAGCTCTCGAGCTCATCGAGAACCTCACGGAGCAGGCCTGGGCAAAGATCGAGGAAAGGATCATGTACGCTCTCAAGACCTTCATCGAGGAGCTTTTAGAGGAAGAGCTCTCCCAAAGGCTTAAGGCCGCAAAATACGAGCGCACCGAGGGAAGGGAAGGATACCGGGGAGGCCACCACGAAAGGAGCCTCGCCACGCGCTTCGGGCACATAGGAGACCTCCCCGTCCCCAGGCCTGCCAGAGGCCCCGCCCCCTTCGCCCCCTTCGACCGCTACGAGCGCCGCAGGTGGGATGTCGACGCCGCAGTCGGCAAGATGTTTCTCCTAGGGGTCTCCACCCGCAAGATAAAGGGTGTGATAAAAGACATCTTCGGCATCCCGGTATCGGCACAGACGGTATCCAAGACCACGGCCTTTCTGGAGGAGGAACTCCAGCATTACCGGGAGCGGGAGCTCTCAGGCGACGTGGATTCCTGTTTCTAGACGGAACGGCGGGGATGGTGCGGGTGAAACGCACCTGCCAGCTCTCCGGCGACGTGGAGTTCCTCCTTCTTAATGGCATCACGGAAAAAGTCAAGGAGATAGGGGTGGAGAAAAAAGGCGATGCCCTGCGCCTTCGGCATCCACTCAGACAGTAGCAAGGAGATCCTCTCCTTCCGCTTGGCCGACTCCCTGGGCCTTCCCTCCTGGAAAGGGTTTTGGCCGACCTCAGGGCAAGGGGCCTTTCCGGAAGGAGGATCAAGCTCATCATATCCTACGGCAATCCGGCGCTCCTCAAAGCCATAGCGGGGATCTACCCATTTCATAACCCGCCTCCTCGCCTCTCGCCTTCCTCCTCAGTCGCCACCTGAAAGCCGTAGCGGAGATCTGGGCCTGCCCCGTTTCATAAGGTGCAGCGCTTGATCGCGCACAAGATGCGCAAGGTGGCCATAAAGCTAAAGAGGCACAACCGGAAGCCGGCCACAGGCGGGGCCAGGCAGACCTTTGCCGCCCCCAACAGGAAAGAGGCTCTCAGGCGCTTCAAGGCCTGGAGGTCCAAGTGGATCATAAAGGAGGAGCGGGCGGTAAGATGCCTGGAGAAGGGCCTCTATAACTGCCTGCGCTCATGCGACTTCCCCGAGGAGATGTGGAAGAAGATACGGGCCACCGACGTCCTGGAGAGAGCATTCCCCAAGGTGAGGCGAAGGACCAACCCCATGGGGATATTCCCCAACGCCGCATCGGCCAGCCGCATCTTCTACGGGACCATCGATTACATGAACGGGAACTGGAGGGGAAGCCACCCCAGAGAAATTTCAGCAGAATTGTTGACATGACGCTCAGTTGCATTCCCGTCGACCTTTTTCATCCTCGCCTTCGTCAGCGATTCCAGGCTCATGTACCGGCGACAGACCATCTATTCATCGTGCTGTTCTGAAAGCACCGCGCCCACCAAGCGGATGACCGAGGACCGGTTGGGGAAGATGCCGACGACGTCGGTGCGCCTGCACACCTCGCGGTTGAGCCTCCCCAGCGGGTTGTTGGACCAGATCTTGTGCCAGTGCGCCTTGGGGAAGGAGGCGAAGGAAAGGGTGTCCTCTCTCGCTTCCGCGAGCATCTCCGCCGCCTCCGGGAAGCGGGAGGAGAGCTGCTCGACCACCGCGGAATGCTGAGCATATACGCTCCTTTCGTCGGGCTGGGCGAAGATGGAGCGCACGCAGGTGGCCACCAAGTCCTGGGAGGCCTTGGGGACCCTGGAGAGGAGATTGCGGGCGAAGTGGGTGCGGCACCTCTTGAAGGTCGCACCTGGCAGGGTGGAGGCGATGGCGTCCTTGAGGCCCGGGTGGGCGTCGGAGATGACCAGAGATACCCCGGGGAGCCCCCGGGCCACAAGTCCCCGGAGGAAGGCCGTCCAGCCCGCGCCGTCCTCTGTGGTTATGAGGTCTACCCCCAGGACTTCCCGGTGCCCTTCCGCGTTCACGGCGATGGCCATGACGTAGGACACTTTCACCACCCTGCCGCCCTCCCTGACCCTTTGGGCGAGCGCATCGAGCCACAGGTAGGCGTAAGGGCCGGAATCCAGGGGCCGGTTCCTGAAGGAGGCCACCATCTCGTCCAGGGCCTTGGCCATGCGGGAGACCTGGGAGCGGGATATGCCCTCCATCCCCAGGGCCTTGATGAGCTTGTCCACCCTCCGCGTGGAGATGCCGGCCAGATAGGAGTCGGCCACTACGCAAATGAGCGCTTTCTCCGCCCGTCGGCGGGGCTCCAGCAGCCAGGCGAGCTAGTAGGAGCCCTGCCTGAGCTTGGGGGTCTCGAGGTCGATGGTTCCCACCCGCGTGTCCCAGGGCCTCATGCGATGGCCGTTGCGCGAGTTCACGCGCTCCTCCGATCTCTCCCGGTACTCCGCCCCGCAGATGGAGGTCGCCTCGGCATCCATGAGCATACCCGCCATCAACCTCATCATCTCCCTCAATAGGTCCGTGTCCGCTTCTTCCAGCTGCTTGCGTAGCCACTCCAGAAGGTCCATAGTAGGGTTAGCCATCGTGTTTCTCCTTTGTCTCTTAGTTTTACCTTGAGTAAAGGATGGCACGGTGGTCCTTGCTATGCAGATAGCGTCAAGAAATTTGTGTCCACCATTTAGCCTTCCTCCCCTGGCTTCAGTTTCGCAAAGCCACGAAGTCTCCTCTGGCTGAGCCTCTCATTCTCGTTCTTTAAAACAAGATAAAGAACGGAGAGGAGACTTTCCTCCGAGGAAAAGACCTCGATGGTCTTGGTTCGCCTTTTCACCTCCTTTCAGATCCTCTCCAGCCGGTTGGTGGTATAGATGTAGGGGCGTACCTGC
>JACVJH010000017.1 GCA_015711895.1 Candidatus Solincola tengchongensis
TACCCGCCTTCCCGGCTTCCCTCTCCACCTCCTCGGCGGGCCTCACTCCTTCTCGATATGCGCCGTCCAGTACGCCTGAGGGATAGGGGGCAGGATATCCGGCCCCTTCGAGGGTGCGGGGTTTTTCCGCCGCCTCCCTCGCCGTTTTCCGGAGATGGCTCTTCCATTCCTCGGGGATCTCCTCGGGCTCCAGTTCCGGCAGCTCTTCCTCCCCGGCCAAGCGGGCTATCTTGCCATACTTCTTCTCCAGATAAGCCCTCTTGGCCGCGCGCGCCTCGGCGCTCTCCCGGGTTATGCGTTCGAGGGGAAGGGAGGGCCTCTCCTGTGGCGGGGATGGTTTCTCTTCTGGCCCCTCCAGTTCCACCCCCTCCGGGAGGAGGGCGCTGATCTTGCGCTTCAACTCCTCCAGTTCCGCTTCCTTTTTCTCGATCTGCAGCGCTTTCTCCGCCTCTTCGCTCTCCTCCAGGGCGGCTCTCTTCATCTGCTGGATGACCTGCTCCTCCCTCCTCTTCTCCTCCTCCAAGATGCGCAAGGAACTCTCCTGAAGGGCGCTCTCCCGGACCTCGGGCTCCGTGACCGCCTCTGCGGTGACGGCGGCCTCCTCCTCGATGAGTATCTCCCCCTCGGTATCCCCTCCGATCTCTATCTCCAGAGGTTCCGTTTCCAACGCCTCCGGAACGCCTTCCGGAATCGCCGCCGTTTCCGGTTTCACGCCCGCTTCCTCCGGCTTCTCCGTCACCACCGACTCCACTGATGCGGACACCGGAATCTCGCCCGTTTCCTCTGGAGCTGCCGCTTGCGGCTTGACGGCCCTCTCCAACGGGGGTTCCTCCGCCGCCAAGCGGTCCATGACCGCGCCCACCGCCTCCTCGACGCCGGCCAGGGGCGGAACCTCGGGGGCCTCCATCGCCTCCTCCACCGCCGGGGCGGAAATCGAGTCGACCGTACCGGCCTCGGCCGCCTCCGCCCTATCCTCTGCCACCCCGGGAAGGGCTTCCTCGATGGAGGGAATCTCTTCCAGCTCGGCAATTTCCTCCAGAAGCGGTGCTTCCAGTACCTTTTCCTCGCCTTCCGCAGCCTCCAGCTCGTGGGCCAACATCTCCAGCCGGCTCTCGGCTTCCTTTTCCTCTCGATCGGGAGTGACCTTCTCCCGGAGGCCGGAGCTGATCAGCCCGTACACGATCTTCCCGGTGTGCAGGGTGCTCATGCCGGTCTGCTCCACTATCTGGCGCACCGTCTTCTCGCCGTCCACGTGGGTGAGGACCATCCACTCCTCCGGGGTGAGGCTTATCTGGGCGGCTTCCCTCCCCTGCATGGAGGTCATCTTGAAGACCACGTCGAGGTTGGGGATCTTCTTCTCGATGCGGTTCCACTCGTCCAGGCGCCTGGAGCCCTCCATGATGAGCTCCTCGGTGCTGATGGAGAGCCCTATGTCCTCCTCGGGGAAGACAACGCCGGGCTGGAACTCGAACTCGCCGTCCGTCCAGCGGAGCATCTCGAAGACGGCGTCCTGAATCTGCTCCTCCACGAAGACTTCCAGCTGCTCCTTGGTGATGTAACCCAGCCTTATCAGGAGCTGGCCCAGACGCTGCCCCTTGGCGGAGGTCTTCTGCAGCTCCAGGGCCTCCTCCAGCTGGGTGCGGGTGATTATCCCCGCACCCAGGAGCTTCATGCCCAGGGACTGCCTCTTCCAGTTGGTGGTGGCGAAGAAGACCTCCCCGTTTCGGAAGCATATATATCCCCTGGCCTGCCCCCTTATCAGGTTCAAGGTGCCGTTCTTCTTTCCGAAGTTCAGGAGCTGAAACAGGTCGGGAAGACTGAAATCCTTTAGGCTTCCCTTAAGAGCCATGACCCATCTCCTCTCGCCGGGACAATCCCTTTTTGCGGCGACACCTTCTCAGGGCTCTCCGCGCCAAACCCCGGCTTCCGATCGTCCCTCCATCTATATTTATTCGTATTCAGGAGCCCTTTTGATAACTCCCCAACAACCCGGCACCCTTCCCGCCCCGGCCGGGGCCTGGGGTTACTCGGTATCCCTGCGGCATCGATCCCGCTCCGGGAGGGAGGCTCCCTCTATGATTTCAATATATAACCGATGCCCTTTTTCTGCTCGCTCCCCTCGGCCTCCATCCCTCCGAGAGTGCATCGCGCCACACTGTTCGTATCCGATGCGGAACTCGGACTTCGTGATCGCGGCGATCTTCTTCGCCGCCCCCTTGACGTCGTAAAGCACCAGGCCCAGCTTGCTCCCCTTGCGCACAAGGGCGGTCAACACCGCGTCCTCCCCGGCGGCCATCAGGAAAACGTATCCCTCCTTGCCCTCCACGAAGACCTGGGCCAGCTCGCCCCGCCCCAGCTCCTCGGAGGTCCTCTCCCCAAGGCTGAGCAGGGCCGCGGACATGGCTCCCAGGCGGTCTTCCTCCAGGGTGTTGGGAAGCACCGAAGCCATGACCAGGCCGTCCATGCTCACCACAGCGGCCGCGTCCACTTCCGCGGACTTGGACACCAGCTCACTAAGCGCGCTTCGCAGCCTCGCTTCCCTCGATTCCGCCAAGTAACCGACCTCCCACGAGTACGATCTCCGGCTGACGATTCAGGGGTCCGGGCTTCACTGGAAAAGGGCGGAGAGCTCCTCCGCCGTTCGCTTGGCCTCCATGAAGACCACTCCCAGTTTGGCTTCCGGTCTGACCAGCAGGGACAGGAGGGCATCCGGACCGCAATGGAGCAGCAAGAGGTATCCCTGGTCCCCCTTTACGTAGACCTGCTCTAGCGCCCCGCGCTTCAGGTCGCGGGCGGCCCTCTCTCCCATGCTGAGGACGGAAGCGGAAAGGGCGCCGATCATCTCCTCATCCGCTTCGTCCGACATGTCCGAGGCCAAGGCCATGGCATCGGCGCTTATGAGCACCGCCGCCTCTATCTCCGGCAGGTTGGACCTTAACTGCCGGAGTATGGAGTTCATCTTCTCGATGCGGTCCGATACCAAGTCAACCTCCCGAAACGGTCAAATCCGCATCCGAGCCTCCATTCCCCGCACGGGTCATAGAGAGCTTTCGATGACGGGAAGGAACTTGCGGATGTCGTATCTTGCCTTCCCAAGATTGGCCCCCGCGGGCAGGATGGATACCAGTATGGCATCGCTCCCCACCGCACTCATGAGTATGGCGCCCTTCTCGAACTCGAACATGGCCTGGGCCATGGGGCCCTGGGCGAGCTCCAGCCCTATCACTTCCGCTGCGCCCAGCGAGCTGGGAGCGATGGCGCCCACGGCCTCCAGGTGAGAGGCGTCCTCGCCCGCCGTTTCGATGATGAAGCCGTCCCTTCCCACCACCAGCGCGGCCCGAACCGTTCCGGTGGCCACCAACTCTTCCAGAACCTTCCTCAGATCGGGCAAACCACACCACCTCCTGCCCCGGGAATAACCGTCCTGAGCCCTTGACGACCTTGTAACGGTTTCCTTTCCACGGACACGAGATACAGGACCGCATCGCGAGGCGCCCGTGTCCGGTAATACTGAGGCGCCATTATCATCAGGCTACGCGCTCTCCC
>MU158576.1:0-425 GCA_015711895.1 Candidatus Solincola tengchongensis
AGGCGGCCAACGTCTGGTACCTCGCCGAGGGGTGCACGGCCCTGGGCATGCAGACCTACGTCCTGGTCCAGAACCCCAACCAGGGAAAGGTCTACGTGGACATCACCTTCATGACCGGGCAGGGGGAGGTCCCGGGGCCCCAGAACGTGGAGCTCCCCGGCAACTCCCGCTGCTCCTTCCTGGCCAACGCCTACGTCCCCGACAACACCGACGTCTCCACCCGGGTGACCTCGGAGGGAGGGGACATAATCTGCGAGCGGGCCATGTACGGGCCGGGCATGTCCTGGGCCCACGACTCCATCGGGGTCACCGCTCCCTCCTCCGTCTGGTACCTCGCCGAGGGGTGCACGGCCCTGGGCATGCAGACCTACGTCCTGGTCCAGAACCCCAACCAGGGAAAGGTCTACGTGGACATCACCTTCATG
>MU158576.1:435-3980 GCA_015711895.1 Candidatus Solincola tengchongensis
TCCACCCGGGTGACCTCGGAGGGAGGGGACATAATCTGCGAGCGGGCCATGTACGGGCCGGGCATGTCCTGGGCCCACGACTCCGTAGGGCACACGCCGTGATGATGGGAGGCAGGTCGGACACGAAGCGGGAACGGAAGGCTATGATCCGATAGTGATGGTCGCGATAGGAGTTCCACGGAGGGCTCGAGGGATTCCGGGAGCAGATGAGGAAAATCGGAGATGCAAAGCAAGGATGCGGGCCCGGATATTCCGGGCCCGCTCCTTCGCCAACGTGCCGCAGATGGGTGCCATGAGATTACACGATCAGAATCCGACTTTTGACCGGTTGGGGATGTTGGCCTTCTCGCAATTGCCAAAAGGTGTTAAAGGCTTTCGCCACGATCTTCCCGCCATCCTCATATCGGTGGTACGTCCGGGCCTACCTCACGGACTCTTGCGCAAAGCACTTCCTGAGCATCTCTGGGAGTGCCTTGATAGATGGTATGCCCTCAGTGCCAGGCGAGGTCGAAGCGGTCCGCGTTCATCACCTTGTTCCACGCCCTGATGAAGTCGTGCACGAACTTCTCCTGAGCGTCGTCGCAGGCATATACCTCCGCTATGGCCCGGAGCTGGGAGTTCGCGCCGAAGATGAGGTCCACGCGGGTTGCGGTCCACTTCAGCTCACCGGTGGCGCGGTCACGGCCCTCGAATACGTCCTCGTCCTCCGGGGTCGGCTCCCAGACGGTGTTCATGTCCAGCAGGTTCACGAAGAAGTCGTTGGTGAGCGCGCCCGGACGCGAGGTGAAGACGCCGTGTTTGGAGTGGCGGTAATTGGCGTCGAGGACGCGCATGCCGCCGATGAGGACCGTCATCTCCGGGGCGGTGAGTGTCAGCAGTTGCGCACGGTCCACCAGTAGTACTTCCGGCCTCACGGCGTACTTCTTCTTCTGGTAATTGCGGAACCCGTCCGCGCACGGCTCGAGGACGGCGAAGGAGTTCACGTCGGTTTGCTCCTGTGAGGCGTCCGTGCGCCCCGGCGCGAAGGGGACGGTCACTTCATGCCCGGCGTTCCTTGCGGCCTGCTCGATGGCCGCGCAACCCCCGAGGACGATGAGGTCGGCGAGGGAGACCCTCTTCCCGCCCGTCTGAGCCTGGTTGAATTCCTCCTGGATACCCTCCAGGGTCTTCAGAACGGTGGCTAGCCGTTCCGGCTCGTTGACCTCCCAGTCCTTCTGCGGTGCGAGGCGGATGCGCGCGCCGTTGGCGCCGCCTCGCTTGTCGGAGCCGCGAAAAGTCGATGCCGAGGCCCAGGCGGTCTTCACCAGGTCCGGGATGGAGAGGCCGGAGGCGAGGACCCTTCTCTTGAGCTCCGCGATGTCGGCGTCATCGATGAGCTCGTGGTCCGCCGGGGGCACCGGGTCCTGCCAGAGGAATTCCTCCTCCGGGACCTCCGGCCCGAGATAACGTGAGCGGGGGCCCATGTCGCGGTGGGTCAATTTGAACCAGGCACGGGCGAAGGCGTCCGCGAACTCCTCCGGGTTCTCGTAGTAGCGCCGCGCTATCGGTTCATATATGGGGTCGAAGCGCAACGCGAGATCCGCGGTGGTCATGATGGGCGCGTGGCGCTTGGAGGGGTCGTGCGCATCCGGCACCATGTCCTCTTCTTCGACATCCTTGGCCATCCATTGCCAGGCGCCGGCGGGGCTTTTCACCAGTTCCCACTCGTACTTGAAAAGTATTCTCAAGTAGTCCGTGTCCCACCGGATAGGGTTCGGCGTCCAGGCGCCCTCGATGCCGCTGGTGATGGTATCCGGACCCTTGCCGCTCTTGTAGCTGCTCTTCCAGCCCAGGCCCTGCTGTTCTATGGGGGCGGCCTCCGGCTCAGGGCCTACATGCGACGCGGGACCTGCGCCGTGGCATTTGCCGAAGGTGTGTCCCCCGGCGATGAGGGCGACGGTCTCCTCGTCGTTCATACCCATGCGCGCGAAGGTCACGCGCACGTCGCGGGCCGAGGCGACCGGGTCCGGGTTTCCGCCCGGGCCCTCCGGGTTCACGTAGATGAGGCCCATCTGTACGGCGGCGAGCGGGTTTTCCAGTTCCTCGCCCTCTCCGTGCCGCTTGTCCCCGAGCCAGGCCTCCTCACTGCCCCAGTAGATGTCCTCTTCCGGCTCCCATACGTCCACACGGCCGCCGGCAAAGCCGAGGGTCTTGAATCCCATGGACTCGAGAGCGCAATTACCGGCGAGGATCATGAGGTCGGCCCAGGAGATCTTTCTCCCGTATTTTTTCTTGATGGGCCAGAGAAGCCGCCGTGCCTTGTCCAGGTTGGCGTTGTCCGGCCAGCTGTTGACCGGCGCCAGGCGCTGGTTGCCGGTTCCCGCGCCCCCGCGGCCGTCCCCTATGCGGTAGGTCCCCGCACTGTGCCACGCCATGCGGATGAAGAGAGGCCCGTAATGGCCGTAATCGGCCGGCCACCATTCCTGGGAATCGGTCATCAGCGCGTAGAGGTCCTCCTTCACGGCCTGCAGGTCGAGTTTCTTGAACTCCTCGGCGTAGTTGAAGCCCTCGCCCATGGGATTGCTCTTGCTGGAGTGCTGGTGAAGTATCCTGAGGTTCAACTGGTTCGGCCACCAGTCACGTGTCGTCATGCCTCTTCCGGTCGCCTGCGGATTCGCCCCGCCCGTTACCGGGCACCTGCCCTCATCGTTCATGAGACGTCCTCCTTTCAGAAAACAAGATCCTGTCTCGCGTTGAATTGTGTTGTGCGATGCTACCCCTTTTATTGTTATTGACCGATTGTCAAGTGGTGACTTTGACGCCTGGCAATCGAGATATAGAGGTCAAAAGGTTCCCTGGATCGTTCAACCGCTGAGCTCGAGACCATGCGGCATTGGACTTGAATCCGTATCGCATCCTTCTTTTCACAGGTTATTGTTTCGCCGCAGGAGAGGTTTAAACATGGAGGCCGGGGCGGATTCGGACTGCGCTCGCAGCCTTTAATGAAAGGATCTCGGCGACGATCCCTCAGGAGAGAGGAGCCGTTGCCGGAGTCCGAGAAGACTTCTTTCCCCAGCGTGGCTCGGCTTCAAGGTCAAAGGCTTTATCGGAAAAGTGAGGCTGTAGGCCGGCCCCTATCCTGGATTGATGTATTCAGGGAGTGAAGGTCGCATATCTTGCTCTCAATAGAAGAACCAGGCCATCGGATAACCCCTCCGACCTGGTCTTTTACTGGTGAGCCGCCTGGGAATCGAACCCAGGACACCCGGATTAAAAGTCCGTATTTAATAAATATCTACTAAAATATACCATTTTATCTTAGTATATCTAAATGCTTATTTATCGCATAAATAAGCCATATATTGAATGTCTATCTTGCCCCTTAGTATACGCCAGTAATTCTTGGTGCGGCTCAGTCATGTAGCAAATATGTAGCAAAAATTTAAGCCAGCGGAGAAGAACTGGCTTATGAAAGGGCCCAGAAAGCCTCCGAACCACAGAACATGTATATAAAACCATTTGCTGAATATATAGCGGGGGTTAGAAAGCCTGACAAAGCCTCCTGA
>MU158577.1:0-2476 GCA_015711895.1 Candidatus Solincola tengchongensis
GGCCGCGAAGTCCGGGCTAAGTGGGAAAGGATGTGAAACCGCACAGACAGCCAGGATGTTGGCTTAGAAGCAGCCATCATTTAAAGAGTGCGTAATAGCTCACTGGTCAAGTGGTTTCGCGCCGATAATGTAGCGGGGCTCAAGCCCGGTGCCGAAGCTGCGGCACTGCGCCCTCCGGGGCGCGGTGGGTAGGGGAGCATTCCCTGTGGGGCGAAGTCGACCCGAAAGGGCTTCCCGTAAGGGATTAATCGATGGACCGCAGGGAAGAGAGAATGCCGGCATGAGTAGCGAGAGACGGGTGAGAAACCCGTCCGCCGAAAGCCCAAGGGTTCCTGGGGAAGGTTAATCCGCCCAGGGTTAGTCGGGACCTAAGGCGAGGCCGAGAGGCGTAGTCGATGGACAACCGGTTTATATTCCGGTACCACCGGCCGGCGCTTGAGCGATGGGGGGACGCGGAAGGATAGGCGAACCGCGGCGCTGGTAGACCGCGGGCAAGCGTGTAGGGCGCCGCCGAGTCAAATGCTTGGCGGCATCAAGCCTGAGGCGTGATGCCGACCCGCCTTTAGGGGAAGTCGCTGAATCCATGCCGCCGAGAAAAGCCCCTAGCGAGCCGTCCGGTGCCCGTACCCCAAACCGACACAGGTGGGCGAGTAGAGAATACTAAGGCGATCGAGTGAACCCTCGTTAAGGAACTCGGCAAATTGGCCCCGTAACTTCGGGAGAAGGGGCGCCCCGTTAGCGTGACGGGACTTGCTCCCTGAGCGCGAGGGGGCCGCAGCGAACAGGCCCAAGCGACTGTTTACTAAAAACACAGGTCTCTGCTAAGTCGTAAGACGACGTATAGGGGCTGACGCCTGCCCGGTGCCGGAAGGTTAAGGGGAAGGGTTAGCGGCCGGCTTCGGCCGGCGCGCGAAGCTCCGAACCTAAGCCCCGGTAAACGGCGGCCGTAACTATAACGGTCCTAAGGTAGCGAAATTCCTTGTCGGGTAAGTTCCGACCTGCACGAATGGCGTAACGACTTGGGCACTGTCTCAACGAGGGACTCGGCGAAATTGCACTGCCCGTGAAGATGCGGGCTACCTGCAGCAGGACGGAAAGACCCCGTGAACCTTTACTGCAGCCTGATATTGGGTCCTGGTTCATCATGTGCAGGATAGGTGGGAGGCTGTGAAGCGGGGACGCCAGTTCCCGTGGAGCCGTCCTTGGGATACCACTCTTGGTGTGCTGGGGCTCTAACCGACGGCCGTTATCCGGTCGCGGGACAGTGTCAGGTGGGCAGTTTGACTGGGGCGGTCGCCTCCTAAAAGGTAACGGAGGCGCCCAAAGGTCCCCTCAAGCTGGTCGGCAATCAGCTGTAGAGTGTAAGGGCAGAAGGGGGCTTGACTGCGAGACCCACAAGTCGAGCAGGTGCGAAAGCAGGGCCTAGTGATCCGGCGGCATCAAGTGGGAGAGCCGTCGCTCAACGGATAAAAGGTACTCCGGGGATAACAGGCTTATCTCCCCCAAGAGTCCACATCGACGGGGAGGTTTGGCACCTCGATGTCGGCTCATCGCATCCTGGGGCTGGAGTAGGTCCCAAGGGTTGGGCTGTTCGCCCATTAAAGCGGTACGCGAGCTGGGTTTAGAACGTCGTGAGACAGTTCGGTCCCTATCCGCTGCAGGCGCAGGAGAATTGAGGGGAGTTGCCCCTAGTACGAGAGGACCGGGGTGAACGGACCTCTGGTGTGCCAGTTGTCCCGCCAGGGGCACGGCTGGTTAGCCACGTCCGGAGCGGATAACCGCTGAAAGCATCTAAGCGGGAAGCCGACCCCAAGATCAGTTCTCCCACCGGGAAACCGGGTAAGACCCCTCGTAGACCACGAGGTTGATAGGCCGGAAGTGGAAGCGCGGCAACGCGTGGAGCTGACCGGTACTAATAGGTCGAGGGCTTGGTTCTTAAACCTCGGAGATCGCTGTGCAGTTTTGAAGGTGTGTGATCCGCAGGCTTTTGTACCTTGATGGAAAAGAAGTGTTCTCGGTGGCCATAGCGGAGGGGATCACCCGTTCCCATTCCGAACACGGAAGTTAAGCCCTCCAGCGCCGATGGTACTGCCCGGGGGACCGGGTGGGAGAGTAGGTCGCCGCCGGAACATTTTTCAAGGGGCCGGATATCCGGCCCCTTTTCTTTTGGCCCCCGCAAAACGCCCGGTTAAATAGCCCCTGCAGACTCTTGCCGGCCTGTGTTGCCCGGCAGTCCTTTTATGCTCTCCCGGCTGTAGGGGGCATCTGTTTCAAGGGAATGAAGGGCTTATCTTCACCAACGGAAGGTGCCCCGCGAAAAACGGCTTCGGGAAAGAGGCCGTTCACCTCGGAGTCGGGCCGTGGACGCGTGGGCGGCGCAGCCGGTATCCGGCCCGATGAACGCCGGACAACACTGACAGAGGGATAGTAGGACTCCTTCCCCTGGAACGGCTCCCGGAAAGAGGTCGTTCCCCTC
>MU158577.1:2486-4158 GCA_015711895.1 Candidatus Solincola tengchongensis
AGAAGGATTTGCCCGCGGTGCTGATGTTCAGGGCCTTGTACAGGGGGCAGAATCCGGAGGCCGCCGAGGAGATGAGCATCCCGGCGTTCAGGGCGGCCACCGCGCCGAGCTTGCCCTCCCTCTTCCAGGCCAGGGCCATCAGGCCACCGGCGAGCGCCAGGCGGACGACTCGGTCCAGGGATCCAACGTTGCGCTCCACTGGCGACACCTCCTTCAAAGGCTGGTTTGCTGACTACTTCCCTGAGGCAATAGACCTTCATCGCGGATCAAATAAGATCTGGCTCTATTATATGTTCCAGGTTTAAAGAACGGAATTCGAGGCAAACTCCAGGAACTCCCGTCGGCGCGATCCTTAAGATGCCGCGCAAAACCCCGAAACTCCCGCGAGTGCGGTCTGAGACCGTATCCTTTGTCCCCACTTTGCGAGAGCATCCTCCTTTTCCATAGGGGTTATTTATTCCGCGAGACGGCAGGGGGCCCCTCGACCACTTCCGACTTCCGTGTACCCGCAGAGACGACAGAACGTCTACGAGACCCTTGCTCCATCCGAAGGTGGCCGACTCAGCTCGGGAGAAGGCGGGGTTGACACTCCGCCATAATCGGCGTCGCCTGGGCGGTAACGCCGTCGTCTGGCCTGGACCGGATGGCGAGGCCGGAAGAAGGCCATGAGAAGGTAAGATCCTGCACGACACGGTCGGCGGTGGATCTTTTTTGGAGAAGGCCGGGCTTTATCGGAACAGAAAGGCCGGCGAACCGTGCATCCGCCGTAGGACAGCGTTGGGAGAACGGTTGTCAAGGGTGCCCTCTTCACGTCCTTTCTCGCCCTGTTCGCCGCCGGAGCCGGTGCCGGCATGGCGGGGAGTAAGGTTGGCTCTGTTACAATGGACTGGAGAAACGGCTGCCGAAGCGCTTTTGGGGTGAAGGGCCCACTCCGGAGCCCGGATCTCGCCCAATGGGACTCACTGAAGAGGTCCGGAGAGGGGAGAGCGAACGTAAAAAAGTCGGAATCGCAGGCCTGAACGGCCTTAACCGAATGGCACGCCAATACGACATGGAGGATCTACCGGGGAGCGGGGCGCCTTTGGGATTGGTGGGGGCCGTTCAAATAGACGAGAGTTAACCCTCTTCGAAGAAGATGATTCTCGAGAGGCCGCGAAGTGGCGGCGAAAGCCCACTTTCCGGGCGGGTTCTCGGGAGGAACCCGGTGTGATCGCCGAAGGTCCGCGGGAGGCAGGGCATGCGGGTGGCCGTTTTCCAGTTCGCCGTAAACGCCGTGGGGAAGATCCCGGCGGTCATGGAGAACCTGTTGGGGATCCTCCTCCTCAACGCCCTGAGCAAAGCGGCTGGCCTGGAGGTGGTGGTCCTCGCCCCCCCGCCCCGGGAAGGGGAGGTGCTCTCCCTGGCCGGGATACCGGAAACGGACGAGATACGCGAGGCGGCGATGAGGGCGGGTGCGCGGTGGGCGCTGTGGGGGGGCTTGAGGTTCGGGCCGGAGAGCCAGCCCCTGATCAGGGAGATGGCAGTGGAACTCCGGTTGGTGAGCATGGAGGAGGGGCTCCCCCCCGACCGCCGTGAGTTCCTCTTCCGGGGGCTGCAGGGGGACGTGCGGACGGCGCACCTCAACGTGGACGTGGGCGCGTTGGAGGACCTGGTGGAGGAGATGCTCCTGGCC
>JACVJH010000022.1 GCA_015711895.1 Candidatus Solincola tengchongensis
GCGATCCGGGCGCCTGGACGAGCTGCTCCGGGCACTGTCGCGAAGGTCCCTGGAGGTTCACCGCCTTGGGGTCCGCGGCGAACCCTCCCCGGAAACGGTGGACCGGGCGGTCCTCGAGCACCGTGGTAAGGGCATCGACCTGGTGGTGGCCGTGGGTGGAGGAAGCGTGCTGGACGCCGGCAAAGCGGTGTCCGCCATGCTCCCACTGGGCGACCCGGTGGAGGACTACATGGAGGGGGTTGGGAAGGCGGCGCACCCCGGGAAGCGTCTCCCCTTCATCGCCGTGCCCACCACGGCGGGCACGGGAAGCGAGGCCACCAACAACGCGGTCATCAGCCGGGTGGGGGAAAATGGTTTCAAGAGGTCTCTCCGCCACCCTTCCCTCTTTCCCGACCTGGCCCTCGTGGACCCCGAGCTGACCCTGACCTGCCCCGCTGAACTCACCGCCGCCTGCGGCATGGACGCCCTCACCCAACTCCTGGAGGCATTTCTCTCACCCCGTTCCGGACCCCTTACCGACGCCCTGGCGCTCAGCGGCATGGAGAAGGTGAGGGAAGGCCTTCTCGCCGCCGTGACCAGGGCCAACGTGGAGGCCCTTTCCCGGCGTTCCGGCGAGCCGGGCCGTTTTCTGGAAAAATATGCTAAAGCAGGGGAGGTGCTCTCCGGGAAGGCGGTAAAGGACGGCCGGGAAGGCTGCCGTGTCCTACTGAATACGCTCGAGAAGTGGACGGAGGAAATGCGCATACCCCGGCTTTCGGCTTTCGGAATCGAGGAGAAGGACCTGCATCGGTTGGCCGAGGAAACCTCTCTCAAGGACAACCCCGTCACCCTGCCTGCGGAGGAGAGGTTTGCCATCCTTGCCTCAAGGCTCTAAAGTTTGGGGGTATGGGATGAGGATCTTGGGCTGGCCTTGAGGGCACATGCGCGGGAGGCAAGAAACCTCGCGGCCGACCGGGCAGGACAAGGAAACGGGTCTTATGGCAGGAGGTCGGAGATGGGATTCTTCGAGGGAAAGACGGCCATCGTCACCGGGGGCGGTTCCGGCATCGGGAGGGCGCTGGCCCATGCCCTTGGGGATGCGGGATGCCGGGTGACCATAACGGACATCGTTCCCGAGCGCATAGGCCAGGTTGTGGAGGAACTCAAGGGGAAGGGCGTCCAGGCCCGCGGCTACCGCGTGGACCACTCGCGTTGGGAGGAGGTGAAGAGGTTCGCCGAGCGCTTTCTCTCCGACTGGGGCTACGTGGACATCCTGTGCAGCAACGCCGGCGTGGGCCTGGGAGGCCGTTTCGTGGAGACCTCTCTCGAGGACTGGGAATGGGTGCTGGGCGTCAACCTCTGGGGGTGCATCTATACCCTCCATGCCTTCGTCCCCCATATGATCCAGCGCGGGAGCGGCTCCATATTGATCACCGCCAGCGACGCCGGGCTGGTCTCCATACCGGGAATGGCCGCCTACCAGACCAGCAAGTACGGGGTTGTGGGCCTAGGGGAGACCCTGCGCATGGAGCTCTACGAGCACGGCATCCGGGTGAGCCTCCTCTGTCCCGGTTTCATCAACACCAACATCATCCGCAACGGGAGGATCTACCTCTACAACTCGCAGGGGAGGAGCGCCAAACCGGAGATCGAGAGGTTCTACGCCACGCGGGGCGTGGACCCCTCCGTCGTGGCGGCGGCCGGGCTCAAGGCCCTGGAGAAGGACATCGGCATCATGCTCGTCCCCTGGTCGCACTCCGGGCCGCAGTACGTGCTCAAGCGCATATCCCCGCAGCTCTACCACGGTCTCTTCCGTTTCCTATGGAGAAAAGGGATACTGCACCGCTTCTTCGGAGCCCGGCCCTGAGTCCACGGCTCAAGGTGAGGTCTCGAGAAAGGGCGGCGTAAAGAAGGCTTCTTCCAAGCATTCCCTCCATAGGAGAGGGCAAACGGGGTGGCGGGGATTCCGAGACTCAAAAGCCGCGTCAGGGAAAGGCAGGAGCGGGGATTCTCGTCCCATAGTCACCGCCGACCCAGGGGAAGGAGCCACAGATACCCGAGAGGAAGGAAAGCCGCCCTCGCCTGAGCGTTCAAGGCCCTCCATGAAGGGGGCGCCTGGAATCTCCCTCAACGTCGTCGGGCGGCGGCAGGTTGCCGTCCTCCCGGGGATGGACCGGCTATCTGGGTGTGGCCGGTTTGAGATCATCCCTTGCGGCTGCCGTAGAGCATGAAGCGGAAGTACTCGCTGTCCTCCAGGCCAGCCCCCAGGGCTCCCACGATCAACGCCAAGCAACTGACGAAGAGGGAGACCCGGAAATAGGCGGAGAGCGGGACCTTCTCCGTGTCCAGGGCCAGCCACCTGCTCACAAGGGCGCGCGGAAAGAGGGCCATGGAGAGGAAGACGTTCAAGGCGAAGAGTAAGGCGAAGAGGAGGGCGAAGCCCAAGAACACGCTGATGAGGGTGGCCACGTCGAAAACCGCTGCGTGCACACTGAGCATCTCCCCCTCTCTCCGCAGCAACAGACGGTGTTTCCAGATCACGAAAAGGGTGGCCAGAAGTATCAGCCCCACGGCCAGAAGGGCCGTTCTCCAGATGTTCTGGCCCATCCCGAGGTCCCAGAACTCGATGGTCATCAGGGAGAGGATGGTGGTGGCCAGCGAGGCGAAGAGGAGGCGAGTGGAACGGTAGACCATGGCCCATGGTCGGAGGGACGTCACCGATCTGGCCACCCATACGGGATGTCTGAACACGATCCTCAGGTACCAGGCCAGCCTCGACATCTCCCGCAGCTCCTCCCGGGGGACTGCCTCGACGAGCTCCCTCAGGTGCATGGAAATCTTCTCCATCGCCCGGGTATCGTACGGGAGCACTTTCTCCTCCCGCAGCAACGCGGGCACTTCGGCTCTCCTCACCCCGTTCAACCTGGCCAATGCCTCTAGGAAAAGGTTGAGGAAGAGGGTCTTGGTCGCCTCCCTGCCACCCGGGAGTGACTGCAGCCCGTGGAGGGAGATGACCGCGGAGGAGTGGCTCACGGAGGCCATCAGCCAGGCAGACGGGCTCTCCCGGGAATCCAACCTCGCCCCGGTCATCACCACGCAGAAGTCCCACCGCCTTTCCAGAAGCTCCAGGTAGGCGAGGTCGATCATCTTCACGGGACTCAAGGATCCGGCCACGAGGGCCGTGTCTGGTGCCATCTCCACCTTCCAGGTAAATTCGGGGAAGTGAGTCTGCAGCTCGGCCAGGATGTGGGGGAGGAACTCCTCCATCAGTCCTCTCGAGGCCTCGTCGGTAGCCATGAGGCCAACGGTCACCGGTTCTGTCCCCGATATCTCCGAGAACTTCCGCCTCATCCGCGCACCATCCTTGTCCTCCGGCCGGATAGGCCACGCCCAACCAGATTTTACATATCCCGTGAAAAAACATGAATTCGCGAAGCTCACACGCAACAAGAGGAGCTCGCCCGACTCGGGATGCGCGGCGCCGGAACGGGAGGAGAAGGCTGCAGGTTTTCCCGCCGGCGGGAAACCCGGGAATCCTCTGCGCCCTTCGCTCCCATGTGCCCTCTTCAAAGCGGCTTCTTCCTCCCGGGTTCGGCGCTGCCCGGCTGCCCTTTTTCCCGTCGCCGCGGTTTCGGACATGGAGATGCCGACCCCACCAACTAGGGAGACATGAAGAGAAGAGCGGGAGGCACGGTGGCCGATCCACGAAACCGGGCACCACGCCGTCGGCCCTGACCCGCCGTCACGTGCGCTACCCAACCACTACGCGCCCGCGACTCCCGGAAAACGGCAAGAAGGGAGGGGCTAATGAAATGGAGGGCTTTGCAGCAGGAAAAAGAGTAAAGCTGGAGCCACTCGCCTCCAGCTGATGCTCTGGAGCGGGTCACGGGGATCGAACCCGCGGCCTCGAGCTTGGGAAGCTCGCGCTCTGCCAACTGAGCTAGACCCGCCCTTTCTGGTGCATATTATAACACAAGCATCAACACCGTCTTCACGCCCTTTCGCCAGATTCCATAAGCGGGATCTGTCGATATCCACGGAAATTGACAATCGTCATGGAGGTTCAGGTGGAATATCTCGATTATTTTATAAAATCTCACTCGCGGATCGGAGGAATCTTGAAAAGGTCGGCCAAAACAAGGTTCCTGGCGGGCTTTTTCGCCTATGCGGTAATCGTAGCGGTGACCCTAGGTGTATCCGTCGGAGGCCGCTACCACGGAAACGGGACGAAGGAAAACGGGCAGGATACTTTCTCCTCCGCGTCCCCTCCGGGGGGAAGCGAGACGGTCGCGGACACGACCACCGCCGCTTCACCCGCTCCCGGGGAAAGCGAGCCGGACCTCTTGGCCTCGGCTTCCCCGATCTCCGGGTTCTCGGAGAGCGGTACCGCGACCGACATGAACGCCGGCGCGTCTCCTGCGGCCCGTCGAGGAACAAATGCAGCCCCCGACATGGTCACGGGGCCCTCACCTGCGCCCGGAACGGGGAGCACTCCGCCTCCTGACCTGGAGACCGGGCCCTCGCCAGCACCTGCCCCGGGCACGGGGTCTACCCCACCGCCGGATCTGGAGACCGGACCCTCTCCTGCGCCGCCGCCAAACCCGGCGCCCACCCCATCCCCGGACACGGAGACCGGACCCTCACCAGCCCCCGGAACGGGGAAGACGAAACCCCCCGCACCGAAACCGGAGGACGATGAGAAGGAGGAGGACGATGTGCCGAAACCGAAGCCGCCAAAGGAGGGGAAAAGTAAGACCTCAGCCCTCCTCTACCTGGCGCCGCTCCTTGGAATCTTCGCCATGAACTTCGTGGGATTGGGCGCCGGCGGACGCCGCCATTCAAGAAAGGACGAGGTGGAGCGTTGAGCGGTGGAGCAAGCCCACCACCCCATCTGCACAAAGCTGGGAGTTCGATTCCCCGCGCCATGCTGCACGTGATCGTCGCCCTCCTCCCCGCTCTGGCGGTGGCGACGGTGGTCTTCGGCATGAGCGTCGTCTCCCTGGTCTCCGTGAGCATCGTGGCCGCCGTGCTCACGGAGCTGCTCCTGCACGCGCTCCTGCGGCGCAGGATAACGCTCTATGACCTCAGCGCCGTGGTGACCGGCCTGCTCTTCGCTTTCCTGCTCCCACCCACGACGCCGCTGTGGGTGGCCGCGGCGGGAGCCTTCCTGGCCGTGGCCTTTGGGAAGGAACTCTTCGGAGGGCTGGGGAATAACGTATTCAACCCCGCTCTGCTCGCCCGGGTGATCATCATGTTCACCCCGCTCTCGGTGTACCTGTCGAAATTCGTGCAACCCTTCTTCTGGAGGCAGGTGGGATTCTTCACCCCTGTGAGCACACACGTCGTCGACCGCGCCGCCGGAGCCGTCATCTACCGGACCTTCTCCGGAGTGAGACTCGATGCCGTGAACGCGGCCACACCCCTTTCCCTCCTCCATGCGGGCCGGTTGTCGAAGGCCGTTACCGGGGCCACTCCGGTGGGCGCCGTATGGCTCACTCCCGCCGGCAGGCCGACCTCCCTCTCGCTCTTTCTGGGCCTCAGGAGCGGGAGCATCGGGGAGGTATCCATTCTCGCCCTGGTCCTTGGAGGCCTCTATCTGATCTGGCGAGGGACCATAAACTGGCGCATCCCCGTGGGCATCCTGGCCTCCTTCACCCTCTTCAACCTGGCGGCCGGAAGGGACCCCCTTTACCAGCTGCTCAGCGGAGCCCTGGTCCTGGGGGCCTTCTTCATGGCCACCGATTGGGTGACCAGCCCCATGAACAACTACGGGGTGTGGATCTACGCCCTGGGCATCGGGGTGACCGTTGCCGTGCTGCGCAGCATGGATTTCCATCCGGAAGCGGTGGCCGTGGCCATACTCAACTGGAATCTCCTCAGCCGGGTCATCGACCGCCTGGTGGTCAGGCCGCGCTTCGGCGAGCCGAGGTGGCGCGTCCTCAATCTCGGCAGGCCCTGAACACCGGGCCGTACCGGAACCCCTCCCGCGAGCCCGGCGAGGAACCGAGCTGTGGTCCACGACAATCCGTGTGGACCCTTGTCACCGCCTGCCATCATAGCATAGCCGTCTCCAGGTTTTCTGAAGGGATTCGGCTATGATAAGGTACTCTGGGTGTTTCGGTGGCCTCCGGGCATATGCATGCCCGGTGAGGTGTGGTGGTCATGACCGAGAGCATTACCGACGAAAGGGACCTCTTCCGTCCCGGGAACATTGGGGGGCTGGAGCTGCCCAACCGCTTCGTGCACAGCGCCACCTGCGAGAACATGGCTACATCCTCGGGCGAGGTCACCGACCGGCTGGTGGAGAGGTACCGCCGCCTTGCCCGCGGCGAAGTGGGGTTGATCATCACCGGGCACATGTACGTCCAACCCTCGGGCAAGGCGCATGCCTTCCAGACCGGAATCTACGCGGACGGGCTGGTACCCGGCCTCCGCAGGCTTGTGGAAGAGGTTCACGGCGAAGGCGGGAGAATAGTCTTCCAGATCTCCCATGCCGGAAGGCAAACCACAAGGAAATTGATCGCATCCCGGCCCATGGGGCCCTCCGATCATCGCAGGGATCCCCTTTTCCTGGTCAAACCCCGCAGGATGACCGAAGCGGAGATTCTCGAGGTCCTCACTGCCTTCCGGGAGGCAGCCCGGCGGGCGGTGGAGGCCGGGGCGGACGGGGTGCAGATTCACGCCGCTCACGGCTACCTCGTGAACCAGTTCCTCTCCCCCTTCTTCAACCGCCGGGATGACGCCTGGGGCGGGGATGACGAGAGGCGTTTCCGTTTCCTCGGGGAGATCATCAGAGCCGTCAGGGAGATCCTGCCCCCGGAGCGTCCGCTGCTGGTCAAGCTGAATGCCGACGATTGCACACCGCAAGAAGGCATCACGCCATCCCTCGCGGCCAGGTACGTGGAATGGATGAGTGGGATGGGGGTGGACGCGGTGGAGATAAGCCGCGGAGGCTGGTTCAACTTCCTGGAGACCTTGCGCGGCGAGGTCCCCCTGCGGGAGATGGTGTACATATCTCCTTGGTGGAAAAAATTCCCAGCTTATCTCCTCATGCGCCGCGAGGTGGGGAGACACGACCTGGTGGAGGCCTACAACCTGGAAGCGGCGAGGGCCGTGAGGCCCTTCCTGGGACGGGGCAAGCTCATCCTGGTGGGAGGCCTGCGCACCCTGGAACGGATGCGGGAACTCCTGACAG
This sequence comes from Candidatus Solincola tengchongensis, assembly GCA_015711895.1. Taxonomy (GTDB): domain Bacteria; phylum Actinomycetota; class Geothermincolia; order Geothermincolales; family RBG-13-55-18; genus Solincola_A; species Solincola_A tengchongensis. The sequence goes on from JACVJH010000022.1 coordinate 7,175, forward strand.
AAGGCGAGGCCGATTTCGTCTCCCTCTGCCGGCCCCTCATCCGGGAACCCGACCTGGTACGGAAGTTTCGCCAGGGCCGGGCCAGCGGAGCCTCATGCACATCCTGCAACCGCTGCATCGTGGCCATCACTTACGAGCTTCCCGTGGCCTGCTACCGGCAGACGTCCCTGAGGCGCATGCGACCACGCCGATGGGAAACGGCGCAAAGGCCGGAAGGCCTTGGGCATACGGCATGGAGCCCTCCACCGGACCAAACCGCATGAGAGGCAATACGTTACACCCCCACCCAAGATCACGCGCCTCAAGGGATGGCCGCACGGCATCCGATCCCTGCTCTGAGGAGGTCGCGGAACCGGGGGATGAAAAACGGCCGGGACGCGTGGTCCCGGCCGTGGCAACAGGCCTTCCCAGTAGCGTGAATCCGGCTATTCCTTCTTCTCGGAGAGCATCCTGCGCAACTCGCGCTTCAGGATCTTACCGCTGGGGAGCACCGGCAGGTCCTCCATGGCCATGACGAAGACCCGCTTGGGGACCTTGTATCCGGCAAGCCTCTCCTTGCAGTAGGAGATGATCTCCTCCTCGGAGACCTCCACTCCCGGATAGGGGACTACCACGGCGGTTACCGCCTCCATCCAGTACTCGTCGGGCAGGCCGATCACCGCCACCTGCATCACCTTCTCGTGGGCGATGATGGTGTCCTCCACCTCCTTGGAGGCCACGTTCTCGCCGCCGGACTTGATCATGTCCTTCTTGCGGTCCACGAAGTAGAGGAAGCCGTCCTCGTCGAAGCGGCCGAGGTCCCCGGTGTGCAGCCAGCCTCCCCGCAGGGTCTCAGCGGTCTTCTCCTCCATCTTGTAATACCCCTTCATCACCGAGGGGCTGCGCATCACGATCTCCCCCACCTCACCCACGGGCAGCTCGTTGTCGTCGTCGTCGAATATCTTGATCTCCACGCCGGTGTGCGGGGTGCCGATGGAATCGATCTTGGCCTCGAAGTCCTCCGGCTGCAGGGTGGAGCCCAGGGGAGTGGACTCCGTCTGTCCGTAATAATTCCTCCATTCCGAGTCCGGGAACATCTCCTTCCACTGCTTCAGCAGGGGCACGGGCATGACCGCTCCGAAGGAGATGAACTTCTTGAGCGAGGAGAGGTCGTACTTCCCGAAATCGGGCATGGATGGAAGGACCTGGTAAAGAGTGGGCGGATAAACCCAGTAGGTCACCTTCTCCTTCTGGGTAAGTTCCAGTATCTCCAGCGGGTTGGGGGCGTACTCCAGGACCAGCTTGGCCCCCACGTTGATGAACTCCAGGAGCAGGTACTTCCCCGCCACGTGGTAGAGGGGGATGGAGAGCAGGGCCACGTCGTCCTTGCGTATGTTCAGATCGGCGATGCCGCTCATGAGGGTGTGGAAGAAGTTGCGGTGGGTGTTCATGACCCCCTTGGGGAGAGACTCGGTACCGCTGGTGTACATGAGGGAGCACATGTCCTCGTCGTCAGTCTCCACCAAGGGTTCGGAGGTGTCTTCCGTCTCCTCGAAGAGCCGGTCCAGGCTCACCCAGCCCTCGGGAATCTCCGTGTCCGGGGCGTTGATGTGGATGACCCCGTACTTCTCTACCGTCTTCAGGTTGGGCGCAGCCGCCTGCACCTGGGGTATGAGGATGTCCTCCACGAAGAAGAGCCGGGACTCGGCATCGTTGACGATATATTCTATCTCGTGAGGTTTGAGCATGAAATTGAGGGGGTTGATGACGCATCCGATCTTGCAGGCTCCCAGCCAGGAATAGATGTACTGCAGGCAATTGTGGGTCATGAAGGTGATGCGGTCCCCCTTGCGGGCGCCCAACCGTTCGAAGACGTGGGCCATGCGGCAGCAGTTCTCGTTGAGCTCCCGGAAGGTTATACTGCGGTCCTTATACACCAGGGCCACCTTGTCGGGACAGCGGGCCGCGGTGCGCTTGGGGAGGTCGCCGATGTTCATGCGGCGCATGAGGTTGTACTCGAGCTTCCAGTGTTCGTCCATGAGTTTACCTCCTTCCCTGCATCCATGGACTTGTAGGTCCGACGCCGCCGAATCCAGAGCACGCCTTCGCCTTCCGGTGCATCACCCCCTTTTCCACGCACACAAGCGGACGAGGCCTCACACCGTGCTCTTTCCCTCCGAAGCGAGTGAATTATAACACGACCACGACCGGCGTATCATCCGATTTTCCTTTCCCAAAGAGGGGATAAGCGGCTCGGTCGGCTCATCGCGAGGCCGGCCGCCGAGGCATGCCTGGAAACGGCCGGGGGAGCTCGCGGCCTCTCAGCCGGGCCATTCCGCCGCTTTTCTTCGGCAGGGGATGGAATCTATACTGGATTCTGGAAGAAACACGTGAGGCGGGAGACGATAGATGCACATGGACGAGGATTATGACCTGTTCGACATAGAGCTGTTCAACGCCAGCCTGGCCATCACTCGGTTGAGCATGGCCTCCATCCACGCCGCGGAGGGCAGGATAGACGCGGCCATCGAGGAATACACCAAGGTGCTGGAGTTCGATCCCGACCTCTTCCTGTGTTATCTGAACCGCGGCAAGCTATACCACTGCAAGGGCGAGCGGGAGAAGGCCAGGCAGGATTTCAACCGGGCCATAGCCCTGGAGCCTCGCTCCGCGGTTACCTACATCTTCCGGGGAGACCTTCACTACGACGAGGGGGACTTCGCATCGGCCCGGGAGGACTATCGCCGCGCCCTGCGCTTGAACCCGGACAGCCGGGAAGCCCTCGACCGGCTGAAACGCCTTAAGGGCAAGCGTAAGGCCTGATCCCCATCCCCTCCGCACGCTATTCTATCAAAAAGCCATATTTTGCCAATAAGAAAGGGGCTCAGGCCAGTGGGGACATGGCCCGGAGGTCCTCCACCACTCTGGGCAGGTTTTCCAGGAGGTAATCCACGTCCTCCTCCGTGTTCTCCCTCCCCAGGGTGAGGCGCAGGCTGCCGTGCGCACGCTCCGGAGGAATCCCCAGGGCCAGGAGGACATGGGAGGCTTCCCCCCTCTCCGAGCTGCAAGCGGAACCCGTGGAGGCGGCAATTCCCAGAAAATCCAGCCGCAGGCAGATGGCCTCCCCCTCGATGAAGTCGAAGATGAAATTGGCGTTGTTGGGTAGCCGCCTCTCCGGATGACCGTTGAGGCTGGAGCGAGGTATGCTGCCGAGTATTCCCTCCACGAGTCGGTCCCGCAGGGGTCGCACGTGCTCCGAGCGCTCCCTCCACTCCGCGGCGGCCAGCTCCATGGCCACCCCGAAGCCCACTATGCCGGCCACGTTCTCCGTTCCCGAACGCATCCCCTTTTCCTGTCCCCCTCCCAGGATGAGGCTCGTGATCTCCGTTCCCCGCCTGACGTAGAGGCAGCCCACCCCCTTGGGCCCGTAGAGCTTGTGCGCGGACACCGAGAGCAGGTCCGCTCCCAGCCGGTCCACGTTCACCTCCAGAGCGCCCACCGTCTGCACGGCGTCGCAGTGAAAGTACACCCCGGCCTCCCGGCATATGGTCGATATCTCCTCCACGGGCTGGATGGTGCCCACCTCGTTGTTGGCGTGCATCACCGAGACCAGGATGGTCCCCGGGGTGATGGCTCTGCGCACCTCGTCCGGGTCCACCATACCCGTCCCATCCACCGGAAGATAAGTCACCCGATAGCCGTTTTTTTCCAGATAGCGGCAGGGCTCGAGCACGGCGTGGTGCTCCACGGCCGTGGTGACGACGTGGTCTCCCCTTTCCCGAAGGGCGCGCGCCACCCCGATTATGGCCAGGTTGTCGGCCTCCGTCCCCCCGCTGGTGAAGAAGACCTCCGAGGGGTCCGCCCCCAGCGCCCCGGCCACTCTGGCGCGGGCTTCCTCCACGGCCCTGCGCGCTTCCCGCCCCTCCGTATACACGCTGGAGGGGTTGCCGAAACGTTCCCCGAGGTAAGGGAGCATGGCCTCGGTGACCGCCGGATGGAGCGGGGTGGTGGCGGCATGATCCATATATATCCTTCTCATGTCATGGATTATATACCAGACCACCCGTCCGCCGGGGGACGGCGGACGCCTCCTGCCGCCTTGGAAAGCCCGGATGCACGGCAGGCAGGAGCCCCCGGGCTGCTGGGTTTCAACTCGCGGGCAACAGGGTTTAAGATGTTGGCAGGATCCGGGCAGCCGGAAAAGGGACTCGGCTGGACAAAGGCACGGTGAGGGATCGCCGCGCGGGTCTACCGCGATGCGGCCCCTCATTCGGGGCGGCGATGCGAGGAGCTTCCCGCGGGGAGACCGTGAAGGAGGGAGGATGATGGCCGAGGAGAGTCCCGTCCCGCACCTCTCCCCGCGAGGGGCTCGCCGCCGAAGAAAAGGAAGCATATGGGACGTCACCGGAGCCGGCGGACAGGCTCAATCGGAGCCCCGGCGGCCGGAAACGGAGATGAGGCCATGGCCTATGTGTCCGATGAGATGATACGCGAGATGGAGAGGAAATACGGAAGGCCGCGCCACCTACACCTCTCCTTCGAGATAGGGCCTCCGGAGATGAACATGCTCCAGAGCTCGAAGAAGCACGACCGCAACCACGACCTCACTATCTTCATCTTTCGCGACCGAGGATACCGGGAATTCGCGGCCATCGCCAAACACATGTTCCCCGTGGGCGCTTATCGGGCTCCTTCCGGGGCCGCCAATCCCGGGGAGCCCCTGGAGGAAGCGGCCCTCCGGGAGGCGCGTGAGGAGACCGGCTTGGAGATAAGCCTGGACCGTTTCATCCTCCATATCCATGCCCGTTTCACCTGCGGGCCGGTGGTGGAGGACTGGAGAAGCCTGGTCTTCACCGCCCTCATGGAGAGCGGGCGGATTGGGCAGCTGGACGAGGACGAGATAAGGGAGGCCAGGTGGGTAACCCTCGAGGAGCTCCAGGGGCCGATCCGCGAGAGACTGCTGGCCACGGGAATGGGGCTTTTCGCCTACCGCGTAGCCCTGCACGACGCCTCGGTGGAGGAGATAAAGAAGCTCCGCGCCTCCGTGTGAACGAGCCCGCCGGCCGGTTTTGCAGCACCTTTTACATTGGAACGTTTTAGCAATCACGAGCTTCCAGACGGCCTCCACCCCGTCCGGTCATCGACCTGCAATCTCCGCCCAAGAAGAGCAAGAGCGCGCGCCTCCGAACCGTCGTCCCGCGGATCCGCCTATCCCTTCCCGGAGCGAGGGGTCGAGATCAGGGCCTCCGGACTCGCCCTTCCCGCCACGGCCCTTGAGTCGATCCGCCCTGACCGCGCCATACGGCCGTGCATGGCGAGTCGAAGCGGGTTTTCTGCTCCGGCAGCAGTTCCCTTCAGTCCAAGGGGATTTTTTCCGAAAAATACTAACCGAAAGGGCGTATTGGCCCTTAAGGGATGGGAATATTCGGTAAAGGGGGTCTCCATGGAAGGGATTGAAACCTGTCCTCGTTGCGGCGTGCCCGCCTACATAACCACGGAACACCTCTGGCACCCGAGCGGTTTCATCGTCCAGCGCAGGGACGCGCGGCACATCCTCATCTTCATGGAGAGCGAAAACCTGGACTTCCTGCTCCGCGAGTTGGAGGGAATACTGGGGGTGTCCATCGAGCGCATCGTGGTCGACACCCGGCGCCGCGCCGCCAAGGCCTACATGGACCGCGTGATTCCCGAGTCCCTCAAAGAGCAGGTCAGGAGCGGAAACCTGGACGTGGGCCCGGTGGTACAGGGCATGGTGGGGATAGGCCATGTCCTGGGTTACGGGAGGTTCGAGGTGCTGGACTCCCGACTGGAAGGGGACGACCAGGACTACCTGCTGGTGCGGGTGCACCGCCCCTACTCCATAACCCTTGGCTGCGTTGACCCGGTGGCCGCCTTCGAGGCGCTGGTGGGCAGGGAGATGGGGCTCTCCTACGATGCGGCGGGCCCGGATACCTACGAGATCCGCGCTTTCCCCTCCCCCCATCCCGAGGAGTTCAAGGGCAGGCTGACCATGAGGAGGTACGCTTACCCCGAAGGCAATATCCAGCTGGAGGCTTGCCCCCGATGCGAGGCCCCGCTTCTCCTGGGGGAATACGAATGGCGGCTGGAGGAGGGGCTCATCCTGCATCGGGAGACGGGGCGCAGGATGGTCTTCTTCGCCCCCTCCGTCCTGGAGGCCATCTTCGGGGAACTGGAACGTGAGCTGGGCGAGGCCATACCGGGGTCGGTGGTGGAGGCACAGCGGAGGCTGACCCGGGACGGGTTCTATTCCCTCGCAGGAGGGGACCTTACGGAGGAGCTGCGGACCGTGCTCTCCCTGCGCGGCCTAGGCGGTCTGCAGCACCTGGAGCTGGGGCCGGAAGGGCTGCTCCTGGAGATGGAGAACGCCTGCCTCCACCCGGTGCTCGCCGGGCTGGCCCAGGGCCTCTTCGAGGCGCTCCACGGGGTGGACTCCCGGGTGGAGTGGGAGGCCGGGGAAGGGGGCGGCCTCCGGGTGAAAGTCTCGGCATAGGGGACGGACTCCTGAGAACCGGCCGCCACATATGACTCGAAATAGCCCGGGAGCAGGCAGGGCCGCATCAACACCCGGCCGGGCCGCGGAGGAAAAACCCTGTGACACTCCGGCTATAATAAAGGTATGTTCCAGGTGATGCGCTACGAGGAGCCTCTCTTCCGCCCACCCTGCGAGGCGGAAAGCCTCATCGTGCAGGTCACTCTGGGCTGCCCGCACAACCGGTGCTCTTTCTGCGGCATGTACAAGACGAAGAGATACCGGGTGCGCGACCCCGAGGAGGTGAAGGCCGACCTGCGGCGGGCCCGCCTCTTCTACCGCCACGTGAGCTCGGTCTTCCTGGCCGACGGGAACACGGTGGCCATGAACTCCGACAAGCTGGCGGAGATCATACGCTACATCCGCAGGCTCTTCCCGGAGGTCGAACGCATCTCCTCTTACGGCGGAGGGCGCTTCCTGAAGGGAAAATCCGTGGAGTCCCTGCGCGCCTTGAAAGAGGCCGGGCTGGACATCATCTACTTCGGGCTGGAGAGCGGGGACGACGAGATACTGTCCATGGTGAACAAGGGTGTGGACTCCAAGGGGATGATCGAAGCTGCCCGCAGGGTGAGGGAGGCGGGGATCGAGCTCTCCGTGTACATCCTCCTGGGGCTGGGGGGCGAGGACCGCTGGGAGCAGCACGCGGAGAACACCGCCCGGGCGCTCAACGCCATGCGGCCCAAATACATCCGCCCCCGCACCCTCTACCTGCTGCCGGGAACACCCCTCTACCGGGACGCCCAGGAGGGACGCTTCCGGGAGGCCTCCGGGGAGACGGTCATGCGCGAGCTGCAGGTGCTCCTCAACCGGCTGGAGGTGGAGGACGCCTGGTTCCTCTCCGATCACGTTTCCAACTACGTGCCCATCTACGGCCACCTGCCGGAGGACCGGGAGAAGATGCTCGCCGCCGTGGAGACGGCCCTGGAGAAGGCGGACTTATACCTCGGGCCACGCTACCTTACCAGTCTTTGACCCGGATCTCCGGATCCACTCCCGGCCTTAAAGCCCATCGGCTGAAATGACGCCGCTTCGGGGACCGGCCCCGTCCCTTGTTGCGCGCCCGGTTCCGACCACCTTCCCGCCGTTTCCGCCTCGCCTATAACCCATCCATAGGGGCGGTTTAGAACCTCCTGCGGTAATCCGGGCAGGAGGTGGCATTGGGCCTCTCGGGGCGGGAGCAGGCCGCGGGGTAATCGTAGGCGCATGTGTCGCACAGGAAGCGCGTGCCCCGGAAGAATCTCTTTATCCTCTCCCAGATACTCATGGGGACATCTTACCATGATGTAATGGCGGGGAAGACGGCGGGGCGTACGTATGCGGCCCCCCTTCGCCGCGCGCGAAGCCTTCGGCGCATCGGGCATGGGGGGGCGCCCCCGACGGAACCCCATCCATGGTCTTGAGAGGATACGCGGCCGCGCATCCCTCCTGCCCATAAAGCCTTCCTTTTCAGCCGCGGATACGAACCGGACCGGTCGGTGCCGGCGGCATGAGTCGAAACGGCCTTCCGCGGGAACGTGATCGAAGGCCGGAAGGGCACGCCCGCCCTCAGGAGATGAGGCCGCGCCGCAGGGCGGTGGCCACGGCCTCGGTGCGGTCCTTCACCCCCAGCTTCTCGAAGATGTGGGTGATGTGGGTCTTCACCGTCTGGATGCTGATGAAAAGCCTGTCCGAAATCTCCTTGTTGGAGAGCCCGTCCCCTAGGAGTTGCAGTATCTCCAGCTCCCTCTCGCTCAGGCCATATGTCTCCCGGTTGCTCTGGGCCAGGTAGACGTACTCCTTGAGCAGCTGCGCCTGGGCCTCGGGGTGCAGAGTGGCGCCCCCCTTGTGTACCTCCTTTATGGCCTTCACCAGTTCCTCCATGCCCGTGTTCTTGAGGAGGTACCCGGTGGCTCCCGCCTTGACCGCCTCGTAGACGTAACCCTCCTGGTCCAGCATGGTGAGCATGATGACCTTGGTCTCCGGGAGGTCCTTCTTTATCAGCCTGGTCGCCGTGATGCCGTTCATGCCCGGCATGCTGATGTCCATGAGGACCACTTCGGGTTTGAGGCTTCGAGCCTTGGCCACCGCCTCGTCTCCCCCCGAGGCCTCTCCCACCACCTCGATCTCCGGGTTCAAGCGCAAGAGACTCACCAGCCCCTCCCGGACCAGGCGGTGGTCGTCCACCACCAGGACCTTCAAAGGCTCACGAGCCATCCTCAACCCTCCTTGCTCACCGCGTAGAGGGGGAACCTGGCCTCGACGAGTGTTCCCTCCCCCGGCGCGCTCTTCACCCTCAGCCTACCCCCCAGCGACTCGGCCCTTTCCCGCATCCCCGCCAGCCCGAATCCCCGCGATTGCCTCCTCTGAGAGGGCGGGAACTCGAAGCCCACGCCGTCGTCCTCCACCCGGAGCACCAACTCCTCTCCCTCGCTGCTCAGTTCCACCTCCGCCCGGCGGCACCGGGAATGCTTGACCACGTTGTGCAGGGCTTCCTGGCATATGCGGTAAAGGGCCGTCTCCGCCTCCGGGGTGAGCTGGGGCACTTCTCCTTCCTTCAGTTCAATCTTCAACTCCCAGGGGGCTTCCTCCTGCACGCGGCGGATGTACTTCTGCAGGGCGGGCACAAGCCCCATGTCGTCCAGCATGGTGGGGCGCAGCCCTGCGATTATACGGCGCATCTCGTCGATGCCCTGGTTGATTATCTCCTGCGACTCGCGCAGGGCGCGGCGGGCCCCTTGCGGGTCGCTCTCCAGGCGCGCCTCCCCGAACTGCACCCGGAAAACCGCGCTTACCAGGTTCTGGATGACACCGTCGTGCAGCTCCATGGCTACCCTCCTCCGCTCGTCCTCCTGGGCGTTGATCACCCGCTGCAGGAGCTGGCGGTGTATTTCCTCGTCGTAGCGCAGTTCCTCGTAGAGGCGGGCGTTCTCGATGGCCAGAGCCGCCTGGTTGCCCACGGCGGCCAGTAGCTCGACCTCCTGGGGGCTCAGCTCCATTTCCTTCACCCTGCCCAGGAAGATCACCCCGATGAACCTTCCCTTCGCCCTCAAGGGCAGAAGGTAAAGGGAGCGCAGCCCGGCAAGGACCCCGGCCACCTCATCTCCGGAGAGGACGGAAGCGGGCAGAGGCTGGACGCCGGAATCGTACGCGCCCTCCTGTTCGGTCCATTCCCGAAGCCGCTCATAGGGGATGTGGAACTTGTTCCGCTCCCTCTCCCCCAGCGGCAAGCGGGAACACACGGAAGCGGGGTAGAAGCGCCTGCCGGCGGCATCCAGGAGGGTGATGGCGCAGACGTCCAGTTCGAAGAGATGGCGTAGTTTCTCCCCGATGGTCTCCAGGACCTCCTCCAGCTCCAGGGTGGAGATGAGCTTCTCGGTTATGTCCCGCAGGGTGGAGAGCTGCAGCCGGCGTATCCGCTCCTGCCTGGCCTGCTCCTCCAGGCCTCTGTCCTTCACGGAGAGGGCGCGGGAGACGTGCGCCTTGAGCTCTCCGAGATCGAAGGGCTTGGCCACGTACTCCACAGCACCGCCGCCCAAGCCTTTCAGGCGGTCCATGTCCGTGTCCCTGGCGGTGACCACGATGACCGGGATGTCCGAGGTCTCCGGGTCCTTCTTCAGGCGCTTCAGGACCTCGAAACCGTCCATTTTGGGCATCATGATGTCCAGGAGGATGCAGTCCGGCTTCTTCTCCTCCACCTCCCGCAGGGCCTCCAAGCCGTCGTGGGCCACACGGACCCTGTGGCCCTCGAACTCCAGGTTCATGGCCATGATCCGGGCCACCTCCGGCTCGTCATCCACCACCAGGATGTCCGCGCCGGATCCCATTTCTCCTTCGCCCCGGGGCTGATGCACGCCGCTCACCCCGTTGACCTCGCCGCACTCCTGGAGTTCCCGGAGGCCCGGCTTCTTCCCCTCGTCAACTTCCCCCGTTCCTTATTTTCCATGATTCCATTGCCCAGCGCCTTAACCCTAAAAACCTTCACCCCAACCGCTCCTTGCCAACCCCTCCCAACTCCCCGACATGGGCATGGGCGGGCCTAAACACGGCTTCCGCCAAACCGGTGAAGCGCGTCCGCCGGTTTGCTCCCGTCACTATGGCCTCGACGCCTTCACACCTATTCAAAGTCGGCCTGAGCCGCCCTTATCTTGACTTTTCCTTCGAGAGGCGCGTCTTTTATCCTCATCTACACGCCCCTCACCTTCCCCGCCGTCCCGCATGAGGGAGGCGAACGCGGCGCATGTGTGCCACATTGCGAACTTCTCGCGAAGAACACGGTAAATACGGCAGGATATGGTAATTGGAGCCCTGGACCGAGAATTCCCGATCCCGGTGCAGCATCCGGCGACTTCTACGGTTGCATATCTCTCGGGCTTGGATCCTGCCCTCCACCCGGACGTGTACGAAATGAGGCGGGATTCGTGCTCCCATCGACCGGGGATCGGTATGCACCGGACTCGCGAGAACCTCGAGAATGCATACGCTCACCCGGCTCGGTGCCATGCGCTTATCCCTGCGTGCACGGAAACGGGAAACGGAAGGACAAGGCTTTCCGTGTCCACGGGAGCTGGCGAGGTAGCCACCGGTGCAGGCCCCGAAAAGGAAGGCCGGCTGTCCATCAACATGACCCGCCCTTGAGCGTCTTCACAAGCCCAGAGGGAGGGACCGCTGTGATCCCGTGGTCTGCCCCATGGGGACGAGCAGCAAAGGAGAAGTCAAGGGAGGGGCGGCAGCTGGTCGGGTTCAGCTCATGCCCGCCTTCCCGAGGTGCTCGGTGATGGGGATCACCCGGCCGTCGCTCCATCTCACCCGGATCTTCCCCTCCTCCACCAGACGGAGGAACACCTCCACCACCCGCGGGTCGAACTGCCTCCCGGCTCCCCTCCTCAGCTCAGCAAGGGCTTCCTCCAGGGGGAGGGCCTTGCGGTAGGGACGGTCGGAGGTCATGGACTCGAAGGCGTCGGCCACGGCGATGATGCGGGAACCCAAAGGGATCTCTTCCCCCTTCAGCCCGTCCGGATACCCCGTGCCGTCGTACCTCTCGTGATGGTGGTAGACCAGGGGCATCACCGGTTCGAGCAGCTTCACCGACTGCAGTATGCGTGTGCCTATGAAGGGGTGGTATTCCATCTCCCTCCGCTCGTCCTCGGTGAGCAGGCCGGGCTTTTTCAGTATCTTCTCCCGGATACCGATCTTGCCCACGTCGTGCAGGATGGAGGCGTGACGGATGACGTCCACCTCCTCGGGGGAGAGCCCCATCCCCTCCGCCAGGGCCACCGAGTATTCCATGACCCGGTTGGAATGGCCGTGGGTATAGGCATCCCGGGCGTCGATGGCGTTGGCCAGGGCGGTTATCACCTCGATGTATATCTCCTCAAGGCTCTCGAAGAGGCGGGCGTTCTCGATGGCGATGGCCGCCTGGCTGGCCAGGCTGGTGAAGAGGTTTATCTCGTGGGGAGTGAAATTGCGCGGTTCCTCGGTATAGAGGTTCAAGACCCCTATGACCCGGTCCTTCAGGCTGAGGGGCCCGGAAAGCAGGGAGCCGGATAGGCGTGGAGGGAGTCGGTCCTTATGTCCCGCACCGCGATCGGCCTTCCCTCCTGGATGACCCTTCCGGCCACGCTCTCCCCCACTTTGATGGAACCCTTGCTCAGGTAATCCTCGGAAAGGCCGTGCGCGGCGGCCACGACCAGCTCCTGGCTCTCCTCGTCCAAGAGCATGATGGAGCTGGTCTTGGCGTTCAGTAGCACCAGGCTCATCTGGACTATCTGCTGCAGGACGGTCTCCAGGTCAATGGCCGAGGTGATGGCTTTATCGATCTCGAATATGGCATGCAGCTCTCCGATGCGGTTCTGCAGGTCGGCGTAGAGCCGCGAGTTGTGCACCGCCACCGCCGCCTGAACGGAGAGGGCGGACATCAGGTTGAGGTCGTTGTCGGTGAAACTGTCCTTTAGATGGTTCCCGGCGAAGACCACCCCGTATACCTCATCCCTCCACTTGAGGGGCGAATAGATGGCGGAGCGAATGCGATGCGTTTCCAGGAACTGCCGGTAACCCCATTCTAAGTCCGTGTCCCTGACCATCATGGGCTCCCGGGACTCTAAAACCCTTCCCACCAGACCGTAATCCCGGGGAAGGACGATGGCCGCCTCGCCTGAACTCACCCCCTCCGAGGCCACCACGCACAGGCGCTCCCCCTCGGAGCCCAGCCTGAAGACCAGCGCAACGTCGGGGTTGATGCTCCGCGAGACGGCCTCACAGAGGTTCTCGTAGACCTTCTCCTCGCTCAGCGTGGAGTCGAAGCGGGTGGCGAAGCCGGACAGGGCGGTGAGCTCCACCATCCTCCTGGCCTTCTCCCGGCTCTCACTCTCGGCAAACTCGGACATGAATCCCGTGACGAGGGCGCTAAGGAGGTTGAAACCGCAGCGGAAAAGGACCATGCCCGCCGATTCCAGCCCGGACAGGCGGCCGGAGAGCCCCGCGGTTAGCACGAAGAGGAGGCTGCCCAGGACGCCGAAGCCGATGCCTTCCCGGAGGCCGAACCAGAGGGCCATATTCACCACCGGCAGGGCATAAAGGAAATCGAACTCCGGTATGGGGGCGGAGCGGGTGTAATAGATGAGGAGGGAGATGAGGAGCATCTCGAAGGGCATCAAGCTCAGGCAGGCCAGGCGAAACCTCTTTTCGGGAACGCGGAAGACGATCTGGTCGACGATCACGTAAAAGACGCCCATCCCAGCCACCACGGGGATCACGATGGACTGGTCGAATCTCTGTCTGGAGATGAGTAGCTGGACGAGCACGTAGAGATATACGACGATGCGGATGATCCTGGTGAAGAGGACGATCTTGCGTTTTAGGTCCAATGCCGCACCCCTCGATGTCCCGTCTTTGTGACCGAGGCCGTCCTGCGTCTGCTCTGATTTATTCTTGAAAACACCGCTACCGCACATCCCTCCGAAGAGGGATAGCGCGCGTCCCGGGCTCTTGTGGTTCTCATTAATCTTTTACTTTATCGTCTAAAAGGGCCTTTACCTAAAGGATTTCCTTGAACGGCGATTAACGGCCAGTATGCGGTAGCGATTCGGGGTTCAAAGGCGGAGAGGGGAAAGCCGCAGGCGCCTCCTGCTCAGGTCGAAGCCCCGAAACACCGCGCGCAAAGAACCCCCGGTTTGCCAGTAAAGCAACGGGTCCACAGAACAGAACCAACATGCCAATAAAGCAACGGCGCTACGGGTCAGATACATGGAAGATGTGGGAGAGCCCCTTTCAATCCTCCAGGACGGCCAGCTCCAGGGCCTCGGCCCAACCCTCGTTGAGGAAGCCCTCGGTGACCACCACGTTAGGGGTAACGGCGATGCGCGGTTCGAGGTGCGGATTGCCCAGAAGGCCGTTTCGGACCAGGAAAAAGACGCCCACCACCTCGCTCTGGGCCAGATCGGCCTCCGAATCCCCTACGGCGACGGCCTCCCGGCGCCGGAAACCGCGCCTCCTCATGTCCTCGGCCACCGCCTTCTCCTTGCTCACACCCTTGGGCACCAGGTGGTAGGCCCTCACCTCGGACACCTCCAGGCCGGGATAGCTCCTGGGGATGACGCCGTTGTCCACCAGCTCCAGCCCCGGATACCTCTCCTCCAGAACGCCGTTCACCTCCGCCAGGTCCACCAGGCCGCGGAAGATGGGGGTGCAATCACGGTAATTGGACCAGGGGGTGTGAAACTCCAGCCTTCCCTTATGGGCCTGCAGGAGGAAATCGACGGCCCCGCTGTCCATTATCGCCCTGTATAGGTCCCCGCATGCCCCCTCCAGGCCCCCGGTGTTGAGGACCACCTCCTCTCCCAGGTCGTACACCAGCTCCACCCCAAGCTCGGCGATGTAGTTACGCAGGCCGAGCAGGCGAGCGTCTTCCCGCAGCTGGCGGGCGCTCCTCCCGGAGACCGGGACCACGTCCACCCCCCTGCGCAGGGCCTCCACCAGGGCTCGCGCCGGACGGAGGGTGTAACCTCCTCCCAGGTTGCGGAAGAAACATCCTCCCGGCCCCATCATGGTCCCGTCCAGGTCGGTGTAGACCACCTTTACCCGCCCCATCTTTTCCTTAAGGGACGGCCAACGCGCCTGCGGCCCGTATTCCCTGAGGGCGCGCTCCAGGAGGCTATCCCCGGGGGATGCGCCTTTCTCCACCTACCCTCGACCTCCGAACAGGGCCCGGTATTCCTCGAGCTGGCCGATGGGGGGCCTCTCCTCCACCGGCAGCCGCCTGCTGTCCAGGATGTATTCCCCGTTCCGGTAATCCACCTGAGTTATCTCCGTCCGGAAACCTTCCGAAAAGGTGAGCCTTCCCTCCTCCTGCAGGCGTACCAGCACCGCCTGCATGACCTGGAAGGCCATCCTTCCCAGAGCCGGCAAAGTCTGGTTGCGGTGCTGCCTCTCCTCCAGGTCCACTTGGGCGATGACCCCCATGCCGTAGCGGGAATAGATGTCGATGAGCATGCCTATCTCCACCCCATAACCGGAGAAGAAGGGGATGCTCTCCAGAAGGGACCTCTTACCTCCGTATTCGCCGGAAAGGGGCTGGATGAGGGCGGTGAGCTCGGGGTAGAAGAGGCTTAAAAGCGGGCGGGCCACCAGTTCGGTCACTCTTCCCCCGCCGGTGGGAAGAAGCCTGTGTTCCGCCCGGAAGGGGCGCTGGTAGAACCCCTTGACGAAAAGTATATCCTCCCTGGTCAGCAGGGGCCCCAGGATGCCGTAGACGAAGCGGGGATGGAAGTTGCGGATGTCGGAGTCCATCCAGATGATGATGTCCCCGCGCAGGCAGTACATGCTCCTCCAGAGGGCGTCTCCCTTGCCCTGGGGGTAATATAAGCCGGGAAGGATCTCCTCCTGCCGGTAGACCTCCGCCCCCATCTCGCGGGCCAGCTCCGGGGTGCCGTCCCTGCTCCCCCCGTCCACAACACAGAGCTGGTCTACCAGGGGGACGCGGGTCATGAGCTCCTCGACGATGGTCTCCAGTATGGGGCCTATGGTTGAGGCCTCGTTCAGGCTGGGAAGGCACACGCTCACCGTCTTTTCCGCCCGGCGTTTGTGCTCCATCAGTCGATCCAGGTCCTCGAACTGGCAGTGGTGGAAGGTGTTCCCCTCGGACCACGCGCAGGTCTCCAGCCTCCTTCCCATGCCCTACCCCCTTGAGTCCTCTCACCGGAAAACCCGAGGCGAACGGCTGCGCCTCACCCGGACAAGATCCCGCATCCGCTGCCCTCTCCCCATCCTTCCGCCGCCGATTCTCCCAACCCCCTCACCTGCCGGACCGTTCTCCGGCGGCCTTCCTTCCCAGGACGAAGGCCCTTAAGTTGGCCTCCAGCGCTTTTGGGGGGACCCTTTCCCGCAGGGATTCCTCCCAGGCATTATCCGGAAACTCGAGGAACGCGGAGAGCGCTCCCAGCATCACCGTGCCCACCGCCCTGGTGCTGCCCGCTTCCGTGGCCAGGTCGCGGGCCCGGAGCACCACGCAGTTTCCCGCCGCCTCCCGGAGGAGCTCCAGGGACTCCTCGGGATACGCGGCATCGCCCCTCAACACGGGAAGGGGATCGAGGCGGTATTCGTTGACCAGTACCGTCCCGCCGGGGCGGAGGTATTCGAGGAAGCGGAGCCCCTCCAGGAGTTCGTAGGCCAGCAGGAAATCCGCACGCCCCCGGGGGATGAGGGGGGAATACACCTCCCTCTCCCAGCGAACCATGCACACCACGCTACCGCCTCTCTGGGCCATCCCGTGCACCTCGGAGGTCTTGACGCTATATCCCGCGCGCATGGCCGTCTCGGCCAGGATGCGAGCCGAGAGCACGTTTCCCTGTCCCCCCACCCCGGCCAGTATCACGTCAGTCAAGGTCCCCCACCTCCCGCAGGGCACCCGGTCGGCAGAGCTGCGCGCACATGGAACAGCCGGCACACAGGTCCTCGTCCACCCACGCCTTATCCCCCCGCAAGACAATAGCCGGACATCCCAGCCGCAGGCAGCGCCGGCAGCCGGTGCACTCCTCGTCGACCACCCTGAAGACGGCGGGCCGGGAACGGGTCATGAGCGTACAGGCGCGACGCGAGATTACCACAGAGGTGCGGTCGGATCCCACCTCCTCACGCAGGACCTCCTCCGTCGCCTTCAGGTCCCAGGGGTCGACCACGCGCACGGAGTCCACTCCAATGGCCCGACAGAGCGCCTCCAGATCCAGGGCGTGGGTCGACTCCCCCATGAGGGTCCTTCCCGTTCCGGGGTGATCCTGGAAACCGGTCATAGCCGTGGTCCGGTTGTCCAGGATGATGATGGTGCACGGGGTGCGGTTGTAGACCATGTCTATGAGGCCGGTGATGCCCCCGTGGATGAAGGTGGAATCTCCCAGGGCGCCCACCACCCTGCCGCGGAGATCCGCGTTCACCCGGCTCCCGGAAAAGGCCTTCTCCAGCCCCAGGGCCATTCCCACCCCCGCCCCCATGCACACCTGGCAGTCGATGCCCTCGATGGGAGGCAGCACGCTGAGAGTGTAACAGCCGATGTCGCTGGAGACCACCAGCTTCAGCCGGGAGAGGACGTAGAAGAGGCCGCGGTGCGGGCACCCGGGACACATGACCGGCGGACGCGCCGGGAGCTCGCCGGGGAGGGATACGGTGATGAGTTCCGGCTTTTCCCAACCCCCGCCTTTGACACCCGTGTCCACCTCTATGATCTCCGCCAGGCATCTCCCCACGCGGTCCGGGTCCAGCTCTCCGTCCCGGGGAATCCTCGCCTTACCCATGACGTCCAGACCCATGGCTTTGAGGGATTCCTCCAGGAAGGGTTCCAGTTCCTCCACCACGTAAAGGCGGCGGAAATGGGAGGCGAAGTCGCGCACCGTCCTCTCCGGGAGCGGATGGACGAACCCCAGTTTGAGCACGGAGGCCTGGGGGAAAGCCTCCCGCACGTAGTGGTAGCACACGCCGGAGGTCACTATGCCCACCCGGTCGGACCGCATCTCCACCCTGTTGAAGGGAAAGCTCTCCGCTTCCCTGGCCAGCTCCTCCAGGCGACGCAGGAGAACCGGGTGGCGCAGGCGAGCGTGTCCGGGTATCATCACCCTCTTGGCGGCGTCCTTCCGGTAGGGAAGGTCCACCTCCATCCTCTCCTCGTCGTATTCCACCACCGACCGGGAATGGCTGACCCGCGTCTCCAGGCGCAGGAGGACCGGCGTGTCGTAGCGTTCCGAGAGCTCGAGGGCCGCGCCCACCATGCGGTAAGCCTCCAGGCTGTCCGAGGGCTCGAGGAGCGGGACCCCGGCCATGCGGGCGTAATAGCGGCTGTCCTGTTCGTTCTGGGAGGAATGCATGCCCGGGTCGTCCGCCACCACCAGGACAAGCCCGGCGTTCACCCCGATGTAGGGGAGGGTCATCCACGGGTCGGCGGCCACGTTGAGGCCCACGTGCTTCATGGCCACGAGGGTCCGTGCTCCACCCAGGCAGGCCCCGATGCCCACCTCCAGGGCTACCTTCTCGTTGGGAGACCACTCACAGTAGACGCCGGGGAGACGGGAAAGCTCCTCCAGGATCTCCGTGCTGGGAGTCCCCGGGTAAGCACAGGCCACGCGGACCCCGGCGGCATAAGCCCCCCGGGCCACGGCCTCGTTCCCCGAAAGAAGCTCTCTCCTCCGTACCGACCGCACCGGGACCTCCTTCGAGCCGTTCCCGCCGTGACTCTCGAACTTCCGGGGAAGACCGATGCCCTCAACCGTCCCGCTGCCCGTGCCTTTCAGGCCGCCTCCGCCGTTTTCTTCCACCCCCGAAACGGGATTCCCCTTGGCCTTGCGCCCCGCTTCCGGCATCGATTTTAGGGCATTATAACACGAAGGCCACCTGCTCCCCTGTGCTAAAATTACACCGAATTAGGCGCTGGACGAGGCGCGAAAAGAGGGTCTCCGCAATGGCCGGACGAGGGGAAGAGGAAGGACAACATGACAGACGCTCCGACGAGGAGCTGGTCATGTCCTTCCTTGACGGAGACCAGGCGGCATTCGAGGAACTCGTCCACCGCTATCAGCCCACGGTCATGAACCTCGCCTACCGAATGTTGGGCAACCGCACCGACGCGGCAGACGTCTGCCAGGAGGTATTCCTCCTTCTCCTGCGTAAGCTGCATTCCTTCCGCGGAGAGGCCAAGTTCTCCACCTGGCTCTACAGGGTAGCCATGAACGCCTGCCACGATCACGCCCGCCGCAGCCGCCGCCACGTATCCCTGGCCGATTCCCCGGACGACGAGATGCCGGAGATGGAACAGCGCCTCCCCGCCGAGGGAGCCGATTCCCCGGAGTCCAGCATCGAGAGGGCGGAGATGCGCCGGCGGGTGCAGGAGGCCATCGCCCGCCTGCCCTTCAAGTTCCGTGAGGTCATCTACCTCCACGACATAAGCGGGTACGATTACAAGGAGGTGGCGGAGATACTGGGCATCAACCTGGGAACGGTGAAATCCCGACTGAACAGGGCTCGAAACCGTCTGGCCGCGGAACTCGAGGACTACTGGGAACAAAGTCGCTGAACCGCCTTCCACGCCTCCGGCGAGAAGGAGGGAAACCGACGGATGGGTGGGAGGAGAACGAAAAGCGGGCTTGACGTCGGCCCCTTGCCCCGCGCCGCAGGAACGGGGGGAGGGGGAAGGGTGAAAGAAGGATGAAAGAGGCACCCGGGAACAGGGTCGGAAACGGCATCATCTAAAACTTGGTGAGAAGAAGAGAGGTTCCATGGACATGAGATGCCGGCAGGCCAGAAAACTCTTGAATCCCCTCCTGGAAGGGGAACTGGGGCATGAGGCAGCCGCCGGGGTCGAGGGCCACCTGAAGGGATGCCCGGATTGCGCCAGGAGGTTTCAATCCCTCAAGGAATTGGTCCGCGAGCTCTCCCGGATGCCGCAGGTTAGGCCGACTGAAGCGGAGACCGCCCGGCTCCAGGCCCACCTCAGGGAAGCGATGTCCGCCCACCCGGACCGGGCATCGAGGTTTCCCTTGCGCTGGGCCGCAGCTGCAGCGAGCCTGGCGGCGGTAGTCGCCGCCGCTTTCACCTGGACTTTCCTCTCCGGGAGGAGAACCCCCAAAGCGGTGGAAACCGCGGAGAAACAGACCGCTTCTTTAGAGACCGTTTCCGGGGGAACTACGGAGGCCTCAGCCCTCTCACTGCAGGAGATCTACCCCGGGAGCGCGGAAGAGCTGGTGGTGCGGCCCGCGCTGGTCCTCTCGGGGAGGGAATATTCCCCCGGGGAGCTCCAGGCCTACGATGAGGACATCGGGCCGCGCATGGCCTTCTACTCCGCATACTGGTATCCCGTCGCCGGAGACACGCAGTCGCCCTTCATACAACGACTGCAGGAACAGCTGGTCGCCGACCTCGCCCGGCAGGCCGAGCGCGCCGGGTTGAACCCGGACGAGCTCAGGAGAGCCATCGCCGCCGGCCCGGCCGAGAGCGGGAGTGTTCTCCTCCCCTGCCGAGCGGAACTGGCCAGGGTGCTGGGGAGGGAGGTATGGCTGCTCTCCTTCAGCGGCCCCGAAGACTATCTGCTCTTCCCCGACCCCCAGGTGCCGGCCGCACTGCACCTGGCCACCCGGGGTGGCCAGGAGAGCCTCAAGTTTAGTCAGTCGATCCTCCAGGAGCTTGCCGCCCACCTCATCCCCCGGGGTGGGGAGCTCCCAGCCCCGGCGGCATGCCCGGAAGGGGTACCCCGGGAAGCGGAGCTCTCCGAGAGGCAGGGGGACGACACCGGTAGAGCGAGGCAAGGAGGGGAGGAAAACCCTGCAGTCCCTTCCGAGGAGGAATTCCAGGCCTTTCTAAGGGATGTGGCAGCGCAGGGGAACCCGGCGGAGGTGGTTAAAGCCCTGCAGAAGATGAACTACGAGCAGCTGCTCCTGCTCCTGCAGGGGGACTGGATGTCCCTGGCCGCCAAGGGGGTGGACCTCAGCGATCTCCTCCTTCCGCCCCGACGCCTGGTCGCCGTGGACCGGGTCACGGTGGAAGTGATATGGAAAGCTCCCTGAGGCTTAGGCCGCCTCTCGACGGTGACCACATTCCCTCCCCTCTCACCGGGACGCGGGACGGGTAAACATCCGGGTCCCTCGTCAAGGCACCGTCCCTGCCCCTTCCCTCTCCCGAGAAGGGTTCAGAAGCAGAAGAGCTGGCAGGGGTCCACTTCCTCGCGCAGGATGCGCAGCTCCTCCTCTGTGGGCTTGGGGGTCTCGGTCACGTCGTCGGGGATGATGAGCTCGAAGCCGGTGAACTGCTGGATGACCTCCGGCGTGACCCCCGGGTGGTAGGAGATGAGCTTCATGCGGCAGGTCTCCTCGTCGAAGCCCATGACCCCCAGGTGGGTGATGACCCTCCAGGGACCACCGCCCACCAAGCCGGCGCGCTCCCTTGCCCCCGGCCCGTCGAGGTACCCAGGGGTGGTTATGTAGTCCACCCTCTCCGGGAGTCGCTCCGGCAGGTGGAGTCCCATGAAGATGACCCGCTCGCACAGGGAGGCGATGTCGTTGGCCCCTCCGGAGCCGGTGAGGCGGACTCTCGGGTGTTCATAATCCCCGATGCAGGTGGCGTTGATGTTCCCGTACATGTCTATCTGGGCCCCGCCGAGGAAGCCCACGTCGGCATAGCCCGCCCGGCTGTGCCCGAATACCGAGGACATGGAGAGGATGATGGGGGCCTTGTAGGTGGTCCAGGAACAGGACACCGACCAGGGGAGCACCCGGGGTTCGGGGTCCACCGCACCGCACTCGTATATGGCCATCATGTTGGGGGCGTGCATCTTCTTGGCCAGGAGCGCGCCCACCAGGGGCAGGCCGGTGCCCACGAAGACGCTCTCCCCGTCCTTTATAAGCCTGGCCGCCACGCAGGCCAGGAGCTCCCTGGGAGTATATTGAATCTCGCTCATCTCACAACCCTCCTTAAATGGCCCGCTTGGCCACTTCCTCGTATTTCCAGTCCCTCTCGCCGCCGACTCCCCAGTACCCCAACCCGAAGTAACTGGCGTCGCAGGAGAGCTGTTCCAAGCGCTTCATGTATTCCAGGACGTTCATGCCCTCCTCCTCGGCGATGAGCTGGATCATCTCGTAATGGTCCTTGGTGCCCAGGATGTACTTCTCGTACCACTCCTTGGTCGATTCCCTGGTCTTCCACTCCACGCGAACCACTCTCTCCTGCAGCCGGCGGTCGAAGTAGTACATGCCCGGCATATCCCCGGGATAGGCCCCGTAAGGGACCTCGCACACGGCGTCCACGCAGTAGTGGGGGATGATCACCTGGTAGGGATTGGAGCGGATGTCCTCGGGGCTCACTATGCGCTCGCAGGTGACGATGACCTTGCGGGCGGCTATGGCGATAGCCGTGTCGTTGACCGAGGGGCCCCAGATCCGGCTGTTCCCGTACTTGTCCGCGTGGTGGACGTGGAAGATGGCCACGTCGGGGTACATGGCCGGCACCAGGCATACCGGCTCGCCGGTCCAGGGGTCTTTGGCCTCCCTCACGTAGGGGTTGGTGCGCATGAGGTCCGTGCCCAGCATGGACTTGCAGGCCACGTAGTTCACCCCCTGTTCCGCGGCGCGCAGGGCCAGGGAAAGGGCCCCGTGGCTCCACTCGGAATAGACCTTGAGGGTCCCCGCCTCCACCCCGCGGCGGAAGGGGGAGATCAGGCCCCGCATCTCCACCCCCACGTAGGCCACGTGGGCCCCCTCACGGCCGCCGAACTCGTGCCAGGCGGTGTTCATGCCGCCGGGAGTGAAGATGCCCACCAGGTTCTTCTTGCGCTGGCGGCCTATCTCCCAGTAAGCGGCCATGGGACCGCGCACGTAGGCGAAACCGGTCTCCACGATGGAATCGCCGTCCTCCACCAGGGTGGCGATGGCCTCCTGGAGGGTCATGCGCTTGTCCTTCTCGGCGCGGGACTTCTTGAGCTTCCATTCCCGGGCCAGTTTGTGGTCGAAGAGTCGGTCGTTGGCGTGGCTCATCCTGTTACCTCCCGGTCTGATCCAAGCGACGGTAGGGGAAATCGGAGGCCTTCAAGCCGGGGGGATGAGGCGGTCCCGTGGTGGGGTGAGACCGCCCGGCTTGCTCCTTACCCTGCTCCATCTGTTTCCTCGTCCAGAGCGCGAATCCTGTTTCAGATCTACTGCAGTATCTATAACCTTAATATTTTTACCACCAAAGGACGCGGCGCGCAAACATCTATCCAAACTATCCAAACCTGAGAACGCCTGCTCAAACGACATCACAACCCCAAACCGGAAAGTGCCTAAGGATACGACAAAACACCTTTCCCCGCCCAGCCGACAGGGTTGCCTTTCGGCCATTCTGCAACCCGAAACGCCCGCCCGAAGGGAACGTGCCCTTTCTGACCGACCTCAACGTCCGGACGGTCCGGAGGGTGTAACATGTAAGTTGCGCGGGCGCACGCGCCCTACGCGAGAAGCCCCATACCCGGCGCTGGCAGGCGGGGAGCGGCGAGAGGGGGAAGGAGCTCGGGATGA
>JACVJH010000023.1 GCA_015711895.1 Candidatus Solincola tengchongensis
ACGGGTACGGGATATACCCCAACGTGGTGACCTCCCTGGAGTTCGAGCGCATCCTGGGGGCCAACGGCCCCACCCAGGGGCGCGTGATCCGCCCCTCCGACGGGCGGGAGGTGAGAAGGCTGGCCTTCATCCAGTGTGTGGGCTCGAGGGACGTGACCGTGGGCAACGGATACTGCTCCAGCGTGTGCTGCATGTACGCCACCAAGCAGGCGCTCATCGCCAAGGAGCACCTCCCCTCCATCGAGCCTACCATCTTCTTCATCGACCTGCGGGCCTACGGCAAGGACTTCGAGAAGTACTACACGGGGGCGGAGACCCGCCAAGGGGTGCGTTATGTGCGGGGACTGGTCTCCGGGATACGGGAGAGGCAACGCACCAAGGACCTCCTCCTGCGCTACCTGGACGAGAAGGGGTGCATGCGGGAGGAGGAGTTCGACATGGTGGTCCTCTCCATCGGGCTGGAGGCCCCCTGCGGACTGGCCGAGGGACTGGGGCTGGAGCTCAACGAGCACGGTTTCGCCCGCTCCGACCCCTTCCTCCCCGTCCTCTCCTCGCGCCCGGGGGTGCTGGTCTGCGGGGCGGCCCAGGAGCCCAAGGACATACCGGACACCGTGACCCAGGCCACGGCGGCGGCGGGGGTGGCCTCCCTCGCCCTGCACCGGGCCCGGGGGACCCTGCTCACGCGCCGCGAGCATCCCCCGGAAAGGGACGTGCGTGGAGAGGAGCCCCGGGTGGGAGCGGTCATCTGTCGTTGCGGCTCCAACATCGGCGGCTTCGTGGACGTGCCCGCGGTGGTGGAGTACGCCCGCGGGTTGCCCGGGGTGGTATTCGCCGAGGAGAGGCTCTACGCCTGTTCCCAGGACGCCCAGGAGTGGATACGCCAGATGGTGGAGGAGCACCGGCTGAACCGCCTGGTGGTGGCCTCCTGCACACCCCGCACCCATCAGCCCCTCTTCCGGGAGACGCTACGCTCGGCGGGGATCAACAAATATCTCTTCGAGATGGCCAACATCAGGGAGCACTGCTCATGGGTGCACATGCAGGAGCCGGAAAAGGCCACCCGGAAGGCCAAGTACCTGGTGAGGATGGCCGTCGAGAAGGCGGTGCGCCTGGAGCCCCTGACCGAGGGAGAGAGCGAGGTCATCTCCCGCGCCCTGGTCATCGGGGGCGGGGTGGCGGGGATGAACGCCGCCCTCCAGCTGGCCGGGTCCGGATTCCCGGTCTATCTGGTGGAGAAGGAGCAGGAGCTGGGAGGGCTGGCGCGCAACGTGCACTTCGACTACCGGGGTGAAGACGTGCAGGCCTATCTCCGCGACCTGGTGGAGAGGGTGCGGCGGGAGGAGCTCATAACCGTCCTCACCGGGCACCGGGTGGTGGATGTCTCCGGCTTCGTGGGCCGTTTCCGCACCCTCGTCCGCGACGGAGAGGGCAGGGAGACCCTGCTCGAGCACGGCGCGGTCATCGTGGCCACCGGAGGGGGAGAGTACCGGCCCACGGAGTACCTCTATGGGGAGGACGAACGGGTCCTCACGCAGTGGGAGCTGGAGGAAAGGATCGCCTCCTGGGACCCGGGGCTTTCGGGAATCCGCCGCGCGGTCATGATTCAGTGCGTGGGCTCGAGGGACGAGGAGCGGCCTTACTGCTCCAAGGTGTGTTGCACGGAGGCGGTGAAGAACGCCCTGGCCCTCAAGGAAATGAACCCCGCTGCGGACATATACGTCCTCTACCGGGACGTGCGCACCTACGGCTTCCGCGAGGACCTCTACCGGAAGGCGAGGGAGGCGGGGGTGGTCTTCCTGCGTTTCGCCGATGGAGTACGGCCCACTGTGGCCAGGTGGGGGAGCGCCCTCCGGGTGACCGTCCCCGAGGCGGGCCTGGGCGAGGAGGTGGCCGTGGACACCGACCTGGTGGTCCTTTCGGTGGGGATAACCGCCAACCCGGACAATGCCGAGTTGGCCCCTATGCTCAAGGTTCCCCGCAACGCGGAGGGCTTCTTCCTGGAGGCGCACATGAAACTGCGCCCCGTGGATTTCGCCACCGACGGGGTTTTCGTGTGCGGCCTGGCCCACGCCCCCAAATCCATCGAGGAGTCCGTGGCCCAGGCCGCTGCCGCGGCGGCGCGGGCGGAGTCCGTACTCAGCAGGGAGAAGATAATCACCGAGGGCGTGGTGGCCGTTGTGGACGAGGAGAGGTGTTCCGGGTGCGGTATATGCGTGGGCCTATGCCCCTTCGAGGCGGTCACCCTGGACCGGGAGAGGAGGAAGGCTTTCGTGAACCCCTCCCTGTGCAAGGGGTGCGGCACGTGCACGGCGGCCTGTACGGCGGGTGCCAGCCGCCTGCAGGGTTTCAGGGCGGACCAGATATGCGAACAGATCGAGGCGGCGGCCACGGCCTGGGATGAGTAGGCGGCCGCCGGGGAGGCGAGGCGCGGAGATGGAGGAGGAAAAAAAGGAGGAGAGGAGCATCACGGAGGGTGCGGACGACGTACGCATCCTGGCCTTCCTGTGCAACTGGTGTTCTTACGCCGGGGCGGACCTGGCCGGGGTATCCCGCCTCCAGTACCCGCCCAACGTTTTGGACGTGCGGGTGATGTGCACGGGGACCATAAGCCCCTATTTCGTGGTCAAGGCCTTCCAGGAGGGCATGGACGGGGTGCTCATCGCCGGGTGCCATATCGGCGACTGTCATTATCTCAAGGGGAACTACATGACCGCCAAGCGCTTCCAGGTGTTGCGCGAGGCCCTCAGGTTCCTGGGGCTTGAGGAGGGCCGACTGCGCCTGGAGTGGGTTTCCGCGGCGGAGGGAGAAAAGTACGCCGAGGTGGTGCGCTCCTTCACCGAGCAGGTGAGGGCCCTGGGCCCCTCCCCCCTGCGCCGCGTGCCGGCAGGGGCGAAAGGGCGGGGGGAAGAGGTCGGACGAAGGCGGAAGTGAGGACGGCCGTGGTGGACGCGAACGAGCTGAAGGCGGTCATAAGGAAGAAACTGGAAGAGGGGGCGGATGCCTTTCTCTGCCTGGTGGACGAGGAGGGGAGCGCCGTCCCCGCGCTCGTCACCGTCGCCGATTCCCCGGACCTGGAAAGGGTCTCCGTGAGTGGGGCGCGTTATCCCCTGGGGAAGCTCCTCATCGAGCTCCTGCGCGAGTACCCGGGACGGCGTTTCGCCGTGCTGGCGCGGGGGTGCGACGAGCGCGCCCTGGTGGAGCTGGCCAAACTGGAGCAGGTGGACCTGGACCGGGTGGAGCTGGTGGGACTGGCTTGTTCCGCGGAGGCGGCCAAGGCCTGCGGGTGGCGGAAGCCCTACGCGCGCCGGGTGCACCTGGGGGAGACGGCGGAACCCGCCCCGGAGCGGGAGGCCATCGAGGAGCTGGAATCCCTGTCCGACCGCGAGCGCCTGCGCTTCTGGGAAGAACACTTCTCCCGGTGCATCAAGTGCTACGGGTGCCGGAACGTGTGCCCCATGTGCTTCTGCGAGGACTGCGCCTTGGAGAATCCCCAGCTGGTGGAGCCCGGGGTCGTCCCCCCGGAGTTCCCCTCCTTCCATCTTATAAGGGCGCTGGACATGGCCGGCCGCTGCGTGGACTGCGGGCTGTGCGAGGAGGCCTGTCCGGCGGGAATACCGCTGCGTTCCCTGTACCGCAGGATGCAGGAGGTGATGGAGGAGCGCTTCGGTTACCGCCCGGGCGAGGACCCGGGACGCAGGAACCCTCTGAGCGAGCTGGGCACGGAGGAAGAAATAAAGAAGATCTTGGGGTCAGGTCTTGAATCGTGATACCCCATTGGGTATTTCGGCGGAAAAACCCGGAAGTCGTAGACCTCCGGAGAAGGTGGGTAACGAACGGGAAACGGGTGGCATAAAGCATTGGAACGTGTACCGGTAAGGAAGGCATCAACCTGAGGCGGTTCAGGTGTTCGGGATGAGCTCAGTGCGGAAGCACGAACCTTTTAGGTTATGGATTGAAGGAGCTGGAGAAAGGGGACGACGAGACTTTTCGGTTTTTACCGACGAATAACCCGGCAGTTACGGGCGCCGGTGGAGATGCGGTGAATTGCTGAAAAATTGCTGAAAAGAACGGGACATGATGCGGAAAAAGGTAAGAATCGGAGTTCGTTAGGTAACATGAGGGTAAAGGAAGAGACGAGGTAATTTAGATGGCGCACGAGGATTTCGATTTCCGGCTGGTCCCCTCCACATGCGTCTATTGCGGGACGGGGTGCGGTGTGCTCCTGCAGGCGAACAACGGGCGCCTCACCGGGACGCTTCCCCAGAAGGATCACCCCGTGTCGCGTGGCTCGCTTTGCATCAAGGGGTGGTCGGCCCACGAGTTCGTGCACAGCCCCCACCGCCTGACCCGTCCCCTTATCCGCCGGGGCGGGGAGCTGGTGGAGACGGACTGGGACACGGCGCTGCAGGCGGTGGCGGAGGGGCTGCGGAGGACGCGGGAGGAGCATGGGCCGGACGGGGTGGGATTCCTGGCCTCCGCCCGCTGCACCAACGAGGAGAACTACCTCCTCATGAAGCTGGCCCGCGCGGTGGTCGGCACCAACAACGTCGACCACTGCGCCCGCTTGTGACACGCTCCCACGGTCGCCGGTCTGGCGACGGCACTGGGAAGCGGGGCCATGACCAACTCCATAGAGGACCTGGCGGAGGCGGAGGTCATCCTGGTGGTGGGGTCCAACACCACCGAGCAACACCCCATCATCGGGGAGCGCATACTTTCCGCGGTGAGAAGGGGTACCCAACTCATAGTCATCGACCCGCGGGCCATCCACTTGACCCGCTTCGCCCGGGTACATCTGCGCCCTAGGCCCGGGACGGAGGTCGCCTACCTCAACGGCCTGGCTAACGTCATCATCTCCGAGGGTCTGCAGGACGACGCCTTCATCGCCTCACGCACCGAGGGCTTCGAGGAGTTCCGCGAGGCAGTGGCCGGATACACCCCGGAGAAGGTGGAGGAGATAACCGGCATCCCGGCCTCGAACCTCATCGAGGCCGCGCGACTTTACGGGGGCGCGGGAAGGGCGACCATCGTCTACTGCATGGGGATCACCCAGCACGTGGCGGGCACGGACAACGTCCTCGCCGTAGCCAACCTGGCCCTGCTCACCGGGAACGTCGGCAGGCCGGGAACGGGGGTCAACCCCCTGCGGGGCCAGAACAACGTGCAGGGGGCCTGCGACATGGGCGGACTCCCCGACGTTTTCACCGCTTACCAGAGGGTGGATGACGAGGAGGCGGCGCGTAAGTTCGAGGCCGCATGGGGTGTGGAAGGGCTTTCCAGGAAGCCGGGCCTCACGGTGGTGGAGATGATGGAAGCCGCCGCCACGGGACGCCTGCGGGCCTTGTACATCATGGGGGAGAACCCCATGCTCTCCGACCCGGACGTCAACCACGTGCGGGAAGCCCTCTCCAGGCTGGACTTCCTGGCTGTGGCGGACATCATGGAAAACGAGACCCTGCGCCATGCCCACGTGGTTTTACCGGCCGCTTCCTTCGCCGAGAAGGAGGGGACCATAACCAGTACCGAGCGCCGCGTGCAGAGGTTTCGCCGGGCGATAGAGCCGGTCGGAGAGGCGCGCCCGGACTGGGGGATAGTCTGCGAGCTGGCCAGGCGCATGGGGGCGAGCGGTTTCGACTTCGCATCCCCGGAGGAGGTCTTCGAGGAGATAAGGAAAGTGACCCCCAGCTACGCCGGCATTACCTACCGGCGGCTGGGCACACGCGGCCTGCAGTGGCCGTGCCCCTTCGAGGACCATCCCGGGACGCCCATCCTTCACGTGGAAGGTTTTCCCATCGGGAAGGGGAGGTTCACCCCCGTCGCCTACCGGCCGCCGGCCGAGGAGCCGGACGAGGAACACCCGTTCATCCTCACCACCGGGCGCATACTATTCCAGTACCACACCGGGACCATGACCCGCCGTTCGCCCTCACTGGCGAAGGAGGCGGACCGGCCGTTCGTCGAGGTCAACCCGGAGGACGCCGCGGAACTGGCCATCGCCGACGGTGAGCGAGTGGTCGTCGCCTCTCGCCGGGGGAGCGTGGAGGTGGAGGCCAAGGTGACCGAACGGGTGGGAAGGGGCGTGGTCTTCATGCCCTTCCACTTCGCCGAGGCAGCGGCCAACGCGCTAACCATAGCTGCCTTAGACCCGGTAGCCAAGATCCCCGAACTCAAGGTCTGCGCCGTCAAGATCCATGGGGTCAGGTCTTGAATCGTGATACCCATTAGGGTATTCACGGACCCTTAGTTCTTGCAAGGATTCCCCCATGGGGATGTCTCTCACCCTATTTATTTGAAAAAAGCTCTTCCTATCCTCAGCGCCTTTGGCTAAAATATGTATAACATATATAACTTATATATATTTCAGAAAAAAGGTCAATTGAGTGCCTGGGCAAGGAGGAAAACACAGATGGCCAGGCCGCTAAGGTTGCAGTTGGAAAATGCTCTCTATCACATCACCTCACGCGGTAACGAGAGGATGAGCATTTTTCTTGACGATCAAGATCGCCATGTCTTTCTGAAGAAGCTTTCCGATGTTATCGAGCGATATGTCTGGACGGTATATGCCTATTGCCTTATGGGTAATCATTATCATCTCCTCCTCAGGACCGAGAAGGCAAACCTTTCCGGGGGGATGCGCCAGTTGAACGGCGTATATGCTCAGTATTTCAATCGGCGCCACGATAGGGTGGGTCATGTGTTCCAGGGTAGGTTTAAAGCCATTCTCATCGAGGACGAGGATAAGCTCCTGGCCGTCGCACGATATGTGGCCCTCAATCCCGTACGGGCAGGGATGGTGGACGGACCGGCGGATTGGAAATGGTCTTCTTATCGGGCGACGGTCGGCTTGGACAAACCGGCGAAATTTTTCTGTCCCGACCATGTCCTGTGCCTGTTCTCCAACCGGCGGGACGAGGCTGTCGAGCTATACGACTCCTTCATCCATGAGGGCATCGGGGAACCCTCACCTCTGGAGAACGCATATGGAGGGATAGTTCTCGGTGAAAAGGAGGCCACGAGAGTGCTTCTCGAGAAGGTGGCCCGGCAAGTGGGCCCGGAAATACCCAAAGGGGAAAGATATGCGGCTAGACCGGACCTGGAGGAAATATTCTCAAACCATGACCGGGATACGGGCATTTATTCGGCAATTCACAAGTACGGATACACGTTGAGATCGGTTGGGGATTTCCTGGGGATGCATTATTCCGCGGTGAGCAGGATCGTCAACAGGGTTGCCAGAAGCGCGACCTGACGATCTTTGAGGCGCATCCCGGCGATCCACACCATCTCGTTAATGTGTTTTAGCGATTGGCCCTTGGCTTCGGCGCATACCCCGGCTTTCCGCTGAATACTTGCCCCCTGCATCAACGTCGGAAAAACGTTTGAGCTGTGATCTCCAAGTTGTTCTAAGAAACCGCGGAGGTGCTAAAAGCGCTTAAAATACCCCTAGAGGTATCACGATTCAAGACCTGACCCCTTTAGGCTCCGAATTTGGAGAGGCGCTGGGCGCAAGCGAGCATCATGGGCAGCAAGTCCACGGCGGCGAAGACACCCAGGATGCCGTGGGCGCAGGCCCTCTCTCCGAAGGAGTCCACGTCGTCCCTCCTCTCCCACCGGGAATGGAAGAGAAGAGGGGAGGGATGCCAGCTGTGGGCCTTGAGCAGGGAGGGGGTGGAGTGGTCCCCGGTCACCACCAGCACGTCGGGGTCGAGCTCCAGGATGCGGGGTATGGAGGTGTCCACCTCCTCGATGCAGGCCACTTTGGCCTCGAAGTCCCCGTCCTCGCCGCGGCTGTCCGTGTACTTGTAGTGGACGAAGAAATAATCGTAATGCCCCCAGGCTCCGGCCAGGGCTTCCACCTGTTCGGCGAAGGAGGGACCGGTGTCCACCAGCTCCATCCCCACCAGGCGGGCCACGGCGCGGTACATGGGGTAGGTGGCCACGGCGGCCGCCCGTATGCCGTAGAGCTCGGTCATGGGAGGTATGTCGGGCTTCCGGGCGAAGCCCCGGGTGAGCAGCATGTTTGCCGGATGTTCGTTGGCGAGCAACCTGGCAGCTTTTTCCAGGTATTCGTTGACCAGTGCAGCAGTCCTTCGCGCCGCCTCGTCCTCCTCCGCGAGCGGACGGCAGGGCAGGGGCGGAACCCCCGTCTTCTGAGGATCGGTGTCCGAGACGCTTTCCGAGAGGCCCTCGCCTCGCAGCACCAGCGCCGCGCGGTGCTCCTTCTCCGGGCGGATGATCGCCTCCGCGCCTTCCAGCTCTATGGCCGCGAGCTTCTCGCACAGCCGCGCGTTCTCCTCGGTGGAGATGCGGCCGGCGCGCCGGTCGGTTATCACCCCGTCCTCCACGGTACAGAAATTCACCCGCGCCGCAAGGTCGTGCGGGCCGAGGTCCATGCCTACTCCGAGAGCGGAGAGCACTCCCCTACCCACCTCATAGCGCAACGGGTCGTACCCGAAGAGGGCCATGTGGGCGGGGCCGCTTCCCGGGGTGATGCCCGGGCCCACGGCGTGGATCATCCCGCAGGCGGAATCCCTGGCCAAGGCGTCCAGGTGGGGAGTACGCGCGGTCTCCAGCTCGGTGAGGCCGGTCTCCGGATGGGGGAGTCCCCCCAGGCCGTCCAGCACCAAAAGCACCATCTTGGACGCCGACGTCGTTCGCAGGCTGGATATGAATTCCATGCGGTTCACTTCTATGACCTCCTCTATCTCGCCAACATTATATACGGGGAGGCGGTCGGCAGGATAACGCGCGGTCGGACGGGCGAGGGCGGTGATCGGCATTGTGCGGAAGGGTGCCGGGAAGCGCCTCGCCCGGCTTGACCTCCTCCACTCCGGCACATAAGCACATAAGAGGTCTGTGCCGCGGCGTGGGTGGCCGGGGATTCGCGGAGGTGCCTCGCGCCGCAAAAGGGCGGCGGAGACGGCCTTTCCGCGGAGCGGCGTATCATGTCGCGGCGGGGGGCCCGGAGGCTGCCCCTCCGGGGAAGGGGTGAGCGGAAAGGCCGGAAGACGTTTTCATGCCGCCTGCCCGCGTGGTGGTTCCATGGGGCCGAGGCCTTATTATTAAAGAGTGGGCCCGTAACTGACCGATTCGTGAAGATGGAAGCGGGTTGATTCCGGCCGTTGGTGGGGAGGGCTCCTTGAGCGGGATGGGCGGTTGACGAAAATAAAGGTGAAGGTACGTGGCCTTGAGTTCGAGCTGCTGAGGGGAGCACGGGCCTTGTGATGAGAGGGTTCAGGGTATTCTGGAACCGTTGGTGGGTGGTGGTGGTCGTAGTGTCCGCCCTCGCCGTTTCCGTGCCCGTCCAGTACCTGGTCCGCCGGGAGGTGGTTGTGGGGATAGCCTCTGAACACACGCATTCCCACGCGCACGGTCCCGAGGAGGGCCATGCACACGGAGAGGGCGAGGGCCACGCGGGAGAGGAAGAGCATGGGGAAGAAGGGCATCCGGCCTCGGAGATTCCCCTGCACACCAACCTGATAAGCAACTACAGCTTCGAGGTGGGGACACGGGAGACCATCTGGGGATGGGCCAAGAAGGGCGAGGAAAAGGGCGCGCTGGCCTTCAGGGACCGGGAACGTTCCTTCAGGGGCTTCGCCAGCGCCGCGGTCAGCTCGCAGGAGAGCGATTTCGTGGATGCCGGATGGTACATGCCCCTGGGGATGACGCCCGTGGGCCACGACGTGGTCTTCCGGGGCCAGGTTAGCACGGAGGGCCTGGAGGGGCAGGCTTACCTGGGGATCATCATCCGGGGAGCGGGCGAGGAGGAGGCCGAACCGCGCACCCTGGTGGTCGCTTACTCCGACCGGGGTGAGGGGACCATGGGATGGACGCCCCTGGAGCTGCGCGTTTACGTGCCCCTGCAGGCTCGCGAGGTATGGCTGGAATGCGGGATGTACGGAAAAGGGAAGGCTTGGTTCGACGAGGTATCCCTGGAAGTGGAGGAGAAGGAGGCCTATCCTCCGGAGGGAGTCAATCTCCTCGACAACCCCTCTTTCGAGGCGGGAGCCACTGGGTGGCACATCTTCTTCTCCGGCACGGACACGCCCCCGGCGTACGGACCGGAGGCCGGGTGGTCGGGGGAAGGGCTCTCGCTGCGGGTGGATAACGGGCCGGGTCTCGGACCAACGGCTCATACCGGATTTTTCCAGACCATCACCGGGCTCTCGGGGCGTAAGGGAGCCCTGCTCCTGCGTGGCAGGATAGGCTCCAGGAGCATGTCCGGCAGGGCATGGGTGGATGCAGTGGCCTTCGGGGTCTCCGGTTCCACGGGGTTCATGGTCTCACGGGAATTGAGCGGGAGCTCGGTATGGGAGGGATTCGAAGGCTGGATCCCACTGGAAGGGGAGACAGACAGCCTCATGGTCCGGCTGAACGTGGAGGGGAGCGGGGCCCTCCTGGCCGACGACCTGGAGGCCGTGTTCTTCCCCGCAGGGGAATAGGTCGCGGCGCGCCGCTGGCTGGGCCCCATATCCTTG
>JACVJH010000024.1 GCA_015711895.1 Candidatus Solincola tengchongensis
TGCAGCGCATGAGGTACCTGCCCGTAACGTCGTGAGTCCAGACCCCAAGAGAGCCACCCCGTTTCCACGAGGTCACCAAGGCATGGAAAGGGCTGGGCCACTCGGTATGTCTGGAGAGGTGAGAGGAATGTTCAAGGTAGGAGACGTGGTCGTTTATCCCCAGCACGGAGCGGGCGTCATCGAAGAGGTTACCGAGACCCTGGTGGAGGGGGAGAAAAGGACCTATTTTGTACTCCGCATGTGCCAGGGCAACCTCAAGGTTATGGTGCCTGCGGACAACACCGAGGAAGTGGGCCTCCGGAAGGTCATAAGCAGGGATGAAGTGAACAAGGTGTTCGAGGTCCTGAGTGCGGAATGCACTCCCATGCCCAGCAACTGGAATCACCGCTACAAGAAGAACCGGGACAAGCTGCGCAGCGGCGATATCTTCCAGGTGGCCGAAGTGGTCCGCAACCTCACGGTCAGGGATATGGAAAAGGGGCTTTCCTCCGGTGAGAAGCGAATGCTCAATCAGGCCCGCGAGATACTGGCCAGCGAGCTCATGTACGCGGTGGAGGTCGAGGTCGACGAAGCCCTGCGCATGATAGAGGAGGTCTTCACCTCGCCTTCCTGAGGGAGCGGCGGGGTGTTATCATTTAATACGCCCTCATCCGGTTTTTCATCATCGATCTTCTTACCCGGTGAGGGAGGGGGAGGCGTCGACTTAAAGACGAGGAAAGGAGGGTTGCCTCACCCCGGAGGGGAGAACTGGGTTCATGGTAGTCCTGATCGTCCGATTGATATTCATGGTCATCGGAGGAATCGGGGGCTACGAGCTCGGGGAGCTGATGGAGCGGTCCTACCTGCAGAACCTGGACCCCACTTATTCTATCATCGGCTTTATCGTATCCATAATCGTCTGCGTGGGGCTTGGCTTCGTGTTGGGAGGGGCCGCCGGAAGGTACACCGCCAAACTGCTCAACCGCTTCGAGGTGGCCATACAGGACATTCCGGGCACCGACCTTCTTATGGGCGCGGTGGGCATCATTGCCGGCTTCCTGATCGCCTTTCTGCCCTCGATGATCCTCTTTCGTTCCTACCCCGGATGGCTTTTCGCGGTCGTCCTCTATGCGGTCTGCGGGGTCATAGGCTATATAGTGGCCGTCCAGAAGAAGGACGACCTGATCGCGCTGTTCCGCCCCACCCGCCATGCCCTAGCCGCGGAGGAGGAGAGGAAGCCGGTGGCCGCCCGCATCCTGGACACCAGCGCCATCGTCGACGGCCGTATCGCGGACATCTGCCAGACGGGCTTTCTGGAAGGGCAGCTGGTGGTCCCCCGCTTCGTGCTCAACGAGCTGCAGGCGGTGGCCGACTCCGAGGATCCCTTGAAGAGGAACAGGGGGCGAAGGGGCCTGGAGGTGCTGAACGCCCTGCAGAGGCAGGAACGCGTGGAGGTGCGTATCGAGGAAGCGGATTTCCCCGAGCTCTCCGGCGTGGACGCCAAGCTGGTTGCCCTGGCCAAGGCGTTGAACCTCCCCATCATGACCACCGATTTCAATCTCAACAAGATCGCGGAACTCCAGGGTGTGCGGGTACTCAACGTCAACGAGCTGGCCAATTCCCTGAAGCCCGTTGTCCTTCCCGGGGAGACCCTCACCCTGACCCTCATAAGGGAGGGAAAGGAACCCGGACAGGGGGTGGGCTACCTGGACGACGGGACCATGGTGGTCGTGGAGGGCGGAAAGAGGCATATCGGCAAGGAGGTCCGGACCGTGGTCACCAGCACCTTGCAGACCGCGGCGGGGAGGATGATCTTCGCCTCCCTCAGCGACCGCGAGGGTTGACGGCCGGAGGTTCCGGAGGCGCACGGGATGAGGCTGGGCGGCCGAGGACTTGAAAAGCGGATGCCCTCCCTGGGATATGGGCCGATGCCGGCGAAAAGCAAGGGCCGGGCCGGCCCTCGGGAAGCGGACGAGACAAGGGTCGGCCGGAAAGACTCTGGGGATGCGGAGGGACACGGCGGGAGCTCCACGCCGCCCAGCGGGGGCGAGAAAGGGGAAGCGGGCGGGATGGCGCGGAAGGAGGCTTGACCGGAAGTGAAGGCCGGTGCTGTGGTGGCCGGAGCGGGAAGGGGAGAGAGGGTGGGACTGCCGGAGGGTAAGCAGTTCCACAAGCTGGCCGGCATTCCCGTTCTGGCGCGCTCCCTGCTCAACCTGGAGGCGGTGGACGAGATAGAGGAGATCGTCCTCGTGGTCAACGCCGATGAGATACGGCGCGCGGAGGAGGAGATCGTCTCCGCTTACGGGTTGCGCAAGGTGAGCATGGTGGTGGCGGGCGGGGAATACCGCCAGGAGTCGGTCTTCAATGCCCTGCGCTCCATGTCCGGTTCCGTGGACTACATCGTGATTCACGACGGCGCCCGGCCCCTGGCCACCCCGGAACTCTTCCGCAGGACCCTGAAGGCGCTGCGCGACGCGGAGTGCGAGGGGGTCATTACCGCCGTTCCTGTGGTGGACACGGTCAAGGAGGTGGAAGGGGGGTGGGTGTTGAGGACACCCGAGCGGAGGCGCCTCTGGGCGGTGCAGACCCCGCAGTGCTTCAGGGCCCAGGCCCTGCTTGACGCCCACGAGCGGGCCTTCCGCGAGGGGGTATGGGCCACCGACGACGCCGCCCTCCTGGAGAGATACCGCTACCGGGTCCGCGTGGTGGAGGGGGAGATAACCAACATAAAGATCACCTATCCCACGGACATGCTCATCGCCGAGGCGTTGCTGGAGAAGGGAGGCCTGCAAGTTGTCGTGCCGGGTGGGTCTGGGGTTTGACGCCCATCCCTTCGTGGAGGGAAGGAGGCTGGTCCTCGGAGGGGTGGAGATCCCCCATGAACGGGGACTGGCCGGACATTCCGACGCCGACGTGCTAGTGCACGCCCTCATGGACGCCTTGCTGGGAGCCTGCGGAGAGAGGGACATAGGGGTGAGGTTCCCGGACACCGACCCTACCTTTCGAGGCATCTCCAGCATGGTGCTCCTGGAGGAGGTCATGGGCGTGGTCCTGGAACGCGGGTTCCGGGTGTTGAACGTGGATTGCGTGGTAGCGGCCCAGGAGCCCCGCATCTCTCCCTACGTGGAGGAGATGAGAAAACGCCTGGCCTTCATCCTCCGTGTTCCGGAGAGCAGGGTGGGAATCAAGGCCACCACCACGGAAGGCATGGGTTTCACCGGCCGTGGGGAGGGGATCGCCGCCATGGCCGTGGCCCTGGTGGAGGAGAGAACCGAGCCCTGAGGCGCGGTCGAAGGGCTTGGAGCCCATGCGGGCAAGCCGTCTGTGGCGTAGGGGTTCCACTGGGTCTACCCATGGACGTTTGGCCTTTCCGGTAGGGGGGCGCGGCGCAGAGGGCCGAGCGGGCCGGTGAAGGGGCACGGTGTCCGCGGCCCGCAGTTTTTAGGGGATGGAAACGCAGTGCATGCGTCGGCGCGAGAGCGCTTCCCTTGGGCGTGAGCCGTGAGCTCAGAGGCCCAGCCGGTCGGATATATCCTGCATGGCCTCCAGGGCCAGGGCCAGGAACCTGTCCAGATCGAATCCCGCCCTTTCGCACTCCATGATCACCTCACGGCGGGCCCCCCGGGCGAAGGCCTTCTCTTTCATCCGCTTGCGCAGGGAACCGACCTTCACCCCGGCCAGCTTCTTCTCCGGGAGGACCAGGGCGGCGGCGACGATGAGGCCGGTGACCGTCTCCGCCGCGGCCAGGGCGTGCTGGAGGACGGTCTCGCGCTCTCCGAGCCCCAACCCCTCGGCGTTATGCATGCGCACCGCCTGCACCATTTCCGGGGGAGCGCCCCTCCCGGCCAGCAACCTCGCCGCCTCCTCGCCGTGCGTGCTCATATCATTGCCACATATTTCCAGGTCTATGTCGTGCAAGAGGCCCGCCAGCCCCCAGAGTTCCTCGTCCTCCCCCAGTTCGCGCGCCAGCCGGCGCATGACCGCTTCCGTGGCGTAGCAGTGCTTGCGCAGGTTCTCCGAACTCAGGTTGGCGTGAAGCAGGTCGAGCGCCTCTTCCCTCTGCATCGTCCCTCCTCTCCCTTCAAGGGGCCCGTTTCCGCCCCTCCTCCCGCCTCCACGGCTGCTTGTGGAGCGGCGGTCTCAACCGGCCGGTCCGGGGCCGCGACCTATATAAAAGGCATGCTGGTAGTCTATAAAAAGATACCGCAAGTCCAAGGATTTTCCAGCACCTACTGCCTTCTCCGCTCCGGTAGGAGGGCGGAGCACGATTTGGTGCGGCAAGAACGATCCCCTGCTGCGGGTGAACATGCTTGTTTTGACGGGATGAGGGGGAATAGTCTTTCGGTCTTTGATCAGGTCCCGAAGGGGCTGCCGGGGCGAAGCGCTTCTTTGAATCCTTAAGGCCGCTCCCGTGCGGGCGGCGGGCAAGTGGACCACCCCGGATCGGGCTTCCGGCGAGGGGTGGATGCGGCCGCGGTGCTTTTTGGCCCGCCCTCCCGCCGGACATTCCTGTGGATCACGCCCGCGGGGAGACGAGGGCGAGAGGACCCGCTCGATATCCCGATCTGTCGTGCTCGGAACTTCCGCTGGCCTCCGAGCCATGGGTGCGGTACCGTCTCGGCAGGCGCTTTTGGGGTTGAAAGACGAGAACAACCCTTTGGTCCTGGCAGAACAAGCAAAAGCGGTGGGACGGTTGACAACGGAAAAACATCGGGCTATAAAGATTACGATTGAGTGAGCACTCACTCACTAAATTGTCTTCGGAGGCTGGTCGGCGGGTGCGGGTCATAAGGAACTAGACGGGCTTTTCCGTCAACGTAAAGAGAAGGCCGGCGGGCGATGGGAAGCGATGGCACGAAACGGCGCGTGAAGGGCGGGGAACGGCCGAAGGCCGGAAAGGGCCGGGTCGAAGGTGCCGGAGGTCGGGAAGGCCTGCAGGGGGCGCGGGGCAAGGACGACCGCCGCACCCGCATTATCCTCTCCTGCATAGACGTCTTCTCGCGCACCAATTACGAGAGGGCGACGACGGCGGTGCTGGCCCGGGAGGCGGGGGTGGCGGAGGGCACCATCTACAAGTATTTTTCCAGCAAGAAGGAGCTCTTTCTGGCCTGCTGCCGTTACATCGAAGAGCAGCTCCTGCAGCGTTACCGGGCCATTTACCGGGACTACCGCGAGCAGCCGCTGGAGTCGCTGAAGCGCGTGGGGCAGAGCTATCTTGACTTCATCCGTGAAAACCCCACCATGCGCAAGTTCCTGGCCTTCGTCCTCAACAACAGCTACGACGAGGATTTCATGAGGGAGCTTGAGGAGTTCTTCACCATCAACCGCCTGGCTGTGGAGGAGGTCATCCGGGAGGCGCAGAGGAAGGGGGAGCTCAAGCCCAGCATCGATCCCAAGATCGCGGCCTGGTTTTTCGTAGGAGGATATTTCACCCTCATCCTCATGGCCGAGATGGACGAGGAGGCGGTGAACGACCCCCATTTCATGGACAAGTACATGGCCCCCCTGTTCTCCTGACGCTTACCTCGGGCGGCAGGTGGCGCGGGAGGACTGGAGCGGGGAATCGGAACGGTCGGGGAAAGAGACGGCGAACGGCTTCCGGGCAGCGGAAGAGTTCACGGGACGTGTGAGCAGATATGAGTCGTCTTCGGGGCAGCAGAAAGGGGTGATGGCATGACTCCCGAGGAGAGGCGGATGTACCTGCGCCGGGTTTGGCTGCTTTGGCGCCTGGCCCGCTCCCTGGCGCTGTTCCTGGCCGACGAATACCGGCGCGGAACGCTCAAGGAGAACCTGCGCAGCATGCGGGAGGCGAAGGGGCTGACCCTGGCCCGGGACATGTCCCACGCCGAGCTCCTGGAGGAGAAGGCGGAGAGGTACGGAGACCGTCCCTTTCTCCGTTTCCAGGACCGCGTGTTCACTTACCGGGAGATGAACCTCAACGCCAACCGGGTTGCCAATTTCCTCCATAGTTTGGGTGGCGGTCCCGGCATGGGTTTGGCCATCGTCATGAAGAACTCGCCCCGCTGGCTGGACGTTTTCTTTGGGCTGGAGAAGCTGGGCATGTACGCCGTCCCGGTGAACGTGGCCCTGCGCGGCGACCAGCTGGCCTACGTGCTGGACAACTCCGACGCCTCCATGGTGGTCGTCGACCACGACCTGCTCCCCTATTTCCAGGCCGTGGCGGACCGCGTGGAGAAGGTGAGGAAGGTGGTCGTCAACCTTGAGGGAGCCCCGGAAGATTTCCGGTTGCCCGAGGGGATGGAGGACCTAGATGCCGCCTACGGGCCGGGCTCCGACCCCTCGCAGCCCGCGGTGTCCTATAACCCCGAGGACCTCTGCGTGATCATGTACACCTCGGGGACCACGGGGCTCCCCAAGGGAGTGGTCTACCGCTACAACAACAGCAACGTCAAGGCCATATCCGTGATCGGGCGCCTGCTGACCGGAAGAAAGGACGTGGCCTATACCTGCTACCCCCTCTTCCACGCCAACGCCCTCTTCCTCACCGTGATCCCCTCCATGCACTGCGGGGCCCAGGTGGCCCTGGGGGTGATGGTCGGAGCCAGCCGGTTCTGGGACGAGATCCGCCGCCACGGGGCCACCACCTTCAACGGCCTGGGGGCGGTGATGCCCATCCTCATGAAGCAACCCCCCAAACCGTCGGATCGGGACCATCGGGTGCGCTTCATACTCTCCGCGGGTTGTCCGGCGGATATGTGGGAGGACTTCGAGAGGCGCTTCGGGGTGAGGATCTTCGAGGGCTACGGGGCGGTGGACGGGGGCGGCGTCCTGATCACCAACTTCGGGACCGCACCCGTGGGGTCCATGGGAAAACCGCTCAACGCCAGGTGCCGCATCATCGACGACCGGGGGAATGATGTCCCTCCCGGTACCCCCGGTGAGCTCATCTGCTGGGTGGGAGAGCGGAAGGGCTCCGTCGAGTACTACAAGAACCCGGAAGCCACCAGCGACAAGGTGAGAGACGGGTGGCTGTACACCGGAGACCTGGTTTACGCGGACGAAAAGGGTTACATCTACTTCCTGGGGCGCAACACGGAATCCATGCGCGTCAAGGGGGAGAACGTCTCCGCCTACGAGGTGGAGCAGGCTATCCTCAAGCATCCTGACGTCCTGGAATGCGCCGTCTACGCCGTGCCCTCCGAGCTTGCCGAGGACGAGATCATGGCCACCGTGGTGCCCGTGGAGGGGAAGGCCCTGGACCCCTCCTCCATGCCCGCCTTCCTCTCCGACAAGTTGGCTAAATTTGCCATCCCACGCTACTGGCGGGTGGTAGAAGAACTGCCCAAGACGGAGACCCACAGGGTCATCAAGAAGGAGCTGGAGAGGATGGGCGTGACCCCGGACACCTACGACGCCAGGGCGGGCGAGAGGTGACAGGGATGGCGGCAATCGCCCGCCGCTCCGCGATGAGGAACGAGGAGGCATGATGGGAAACGACGTCTACATCCTGGGCGTGGGCATGATCCGTTTCGGCAAGTACGCCGAGAAGAGCGTGAAACAGCTCACCGCCGAGGCCCTGCAGGCCCTCTTCGAGGACTTCCCTGTAGAAAAGAGGGACATCCAGGCGGCCTGGTTCTCCAACTCCGGTTGGGGCATGAACACGGGGCAGCACTGCATCCGGGGCCAGGTGGCCCTGGCCCCTCTGGGCATCCAGGGTATCCCTATCGTCAACGTGGAGAACGCCTGCGCCGGAGGTTCCACCGCCTTGCGCGAGGCCTGGCTGAGCGTGAAGGCGGAGCAGTTCGACCTGGTGCTGGCGATAGGGGTGGAGAAGACGTGGTTCCCGGAGGACAAGGCCAAGATGTTCGAGGGGTTCCTCTCGGGCATGGACGTGGAGTTCGCCCGCAAGGTCATCGAGGCCTTCCAGGCCGACGCCGCGCGCAGGGCCAGGGAAGCCGGTGCGGAGGGCAAGGAGAAGAAGGGCGGCCATTCCGGCTTCATGGACGTCTATGCCATGGGGGCACGCGCCCACATGCAGAGGTACGGGACCACCCAGAGGCAGCTGGCGACAATCGCCGCCAAGAACCACCACCACGGCTCCCTCAATCCCCTGGCCCAGTATCAGAGGGACATGAGCGTGGAGGAGGTCCTGGAGGACGCGCTGGTGGCCTATCCCCTCACCCGCTCCATGTGCGCTCCCATAGGTGACGGGGCGGCGGCGGCCCTCCTCGGGTCCGAGAGGGCCCTGAGGAAATACCCGCATGCGCGGCCGGTGCGTGTCCTGGCCTCCGTCCTGGCCTCGGGCTCCCTTCCCGGCTCGGGCTTGGAATCCATAGGCCGCCGGCTGAGCAGGGAGGCCTACGAGAAGGCCGGGTTGGGCCCGGAGGACATCGACGTCGCCGAGGTACACGACGCCACCGCCTTCGGAGAGCTCATGCAGTACGAGGAACTGGGCTTCTGTCCCGAGGGGGAGGGCGGGCCCTTCGCCGAGAGCGGCGCCACCAGGGTCGGCGGGAGACTCCCGGTGAACACCAGCGGGGGGCTGGAGTGCCGGGGCCACCCCATCGGGGCGTCGGGGATAGCCCAGGTGCACGAGCTGGTGACCCAGCTTCGCGGGGAGGCGGGTCCCCGCCAGGTGGAGGGGGCGCGCATCGCCCTGGCGGAGAACGGCGGCGGCTTCATCGGGATGGGTGAGGCAGCCATGTGCATCCATATTCTGGAAAGGGTTTGACGGAGGATCTCCCCGGTTCGTTTGGAAGTCGGGGACAGGGAGCGAGGCTCCTTTCCCCGGTGGGAATACGGTAATAACCGGCAAGATACGGCGAAAGCACGGTCGGTTTGGGGATGTGGCCGTCGTTTCCGACGACGAAAGGGGTGATGGCTGTGCTCGAGTTGAGCGAGGAACTGAGGCTCCTGGACGGTATGGCCAGGGACTTCGCCCTCAACGAGCTCGTGGAGGGGAGGGAGGAACGTGACCACTATCCCTTCGCTCCCCCCTCCGAGGACCTTCTGGCCAAGGCAAGGGAGGTGGGATTCTTTACCATCTTCCTCCCCGAGAAGATGGGTGGCGCGGCGGAGCCGGTACAGGCCCTGTGCCTGGTGCTGGAGGAGGTCTGCCGCGAGGATGCCAGCCTGGGAGGAGCGATATTCACCGTGGCCCTGGCCCAGGAGCTGCTGCGTCAGGCGGGTTCGGAGAAGGCCTTGATGAGAGCCTTTGCGGAAGCGGCTTCTCTCCGCGAGGCCGTGCCGGCTTTTCCCTCCTTTCACAACCCGGGCGACATGGCCCCTCTCCTTGTCGCCGAGAGGGGCGGTAGGGGATACCGGCTCACCGGGAGCGTGGAGTATGTGGTGCTGGGGAACGTGGCCGGAAAGGCGCTCCTTCCCGCCGCCTCCGCCGCTGGCGGATGGTCGCTCTTCACGGTGGACCTGGAGGGGGAAGGGGTTCGGGTGAGCGAGCCCGTCCTCAGCCTCGGCCTGCACGCCTGCCCGGCCGTGGACCTGCGCCTGGAAGGCGTGCCCGGAACGCTGGTGGGAGAGGAGGGGAAGGGGCAGCTCTATTTCGAGGCCGCGGCGGACCGCTTGAGCGCCGCCTCCGCCGCCTGCTCCTGCGGGGTGATGAAGGGGTCCTTCGATGCCGCCCTGGAATACGCGCGCCAGAGGATGCAGGGGGGAAGGGAGATAGTCAACTGGTCCGAGGTGCGCATGATCCTCTCCTCCATGGCCGTGCGCGCCAAGGCGGCGGAGATGCTGGTGCGACGGGCGGCTGCGGCGGTGGATGGAGGTGATCCGGGATGGGAGCTGGCCTCCCGGGCCGCCGCCCTCCTAGTCCAGGAAATGGCCGTGGAGGTGACCTGCGACGGTATCCAGATCCTGGGAGGGAACGGATACATGCAGGATTACGGGCAGGAGAAACGTTTCCGCGACGCCCAACAACTGCAGGCCCTGCTGGGCATGGTTCCCATGCGCAGGCTCCGCTATATCCGCCGCGTGGTGGACGGGGAATCCCCGTGGTCTTGAAGGGGGTGAGCGGGATGTCGAAGAAGGGCGAGTCCTCGCAACTGCTCCGGGAGTTCCCGGACTTCACGGACACCATGCACAGCCTGGTGGCCATGGAGAGGATTCCCGCGGGGGTGGTGGAGGAATGCCGCGAAGCGGTGGCGATGGCGCGGCGCTTCAACCGCACCGTGGCCCGCAGCTACGCTCTG
This sequence comes from Candidatus Solincola tengchongensis, assembly GCA_015711895.1. Classification (GTDB taxonomy): domain Bacteria; phylum Actinomycetota; class Geothermincolia; order Geothermincolales; family RBG-13-55-18; genus Solincola_A; species Solincola_A tengchongensis. Next base: position 10,146 of record JACVJH010000024.1, read on the forward strand.
GAGCTGGACCGCAGGATGCAGGAAGACCCCACCTTCCTCCCCTGGGAGCTGGTGGAGGAGGCCAACCGCTGGGGTTTCTTCACCATGTGGATTCCCAAGCTCTTCGGCGGGAAGGGATGGAGCCTGAGCAGCATATCCCCCTTCGTGGAGGAGCTGGCCTCGGAATGCCTGGCCATCACCAATCTCATCGGGGTGCATTACTTCGGTTACTCCATCCTGGTGGCCACCTGGAACATACGACTCATAGACATGATCAGCCGCGAGGTGGTGGAGGGGGAGAGGGAGGGCCGGCCGTGCCTGGTCTCGGGGGCGGTCACCGAGCCGGAGGCCGGCACCGACGCCGAGGAGGTGGAGCTCCTGGCCCGGGCACGGGTCCGCTGCCATGCCCGCCGGGTGGAGGGAGGATACGTGGTCAACGGGCGAAAGATATTCATCTCCAATGGGCACCTCTCCACCTGGCACATCCTCATCGCCTACGAGGACCTGGAGAGGCCGGACGAGACCATGATCGCCTTCGCCGTCAAGAACGGTATGCCGGGTTTCTCCTTCGGGCGCATGGAGAAGAAGATGGGCCAGAAGGGCTGTCCGGCCAGTGAACTGGTCTTCGAGGACTGCTTTATCCCCGACGAGAACCTGCTGGTGGCCGCCTCCCAGCTCACGGGGATGAAGCGCGGGGCGCGGGAATTGGGCATGCAGCTCATCGACTTCGTGGTCTCCGCCACCCGCCCCGGGGTGGGAGCCATGGGGGCGGGGGTGGCGCGTGGGGCCTTCGAGCTCGCCCTGCGCTTCGCCCGGGAGACGGAGGTGGCCGGAAAACCCCTCATCAACCACGAATGGGCGCAGTGCCTGCTGGCGGAGATGTACAAGAACGCCGCGCTGGCCCGGCTCTCCTACATGGAGGCGAACTACTCCAACAGCATGTACGGCATGGCCAAGCTGCTCAGCTTCAAACCCCTCTACTACTACAACCGCCTGATACCCACCTCCATGTTCGACCGGTGGATGCCGGCGGCCAACAGCAGGCAAGCCACCACCGCCGTCTTCCGCAAGCTGGTCATGGACGGCCAGAGCGACGCGGAGGCCAGGCGGGCCTCGGGATGGGCATCGCTGGCCAAGGTGGCGGGCACCGACCTGGGGGTGAGGAACTGCCAGCTGGCCCTGGAACTCATGGGCCAGGCGGGGCTGCGCCACGACCGGCGAGCGGAGAAATGTCTGCGCGACGCCAAGCTCCTGCAGATATATGAGGGGACCAACCAGCTCAACAGGCTGAACGTCTTCAAGTGCCTTGTGGCTCCCGCGGCCCCGGAGGCCAGGGCTTTCGAGGACTGAGGAGGTCGAAGACGGACCGCCCGAGGGAGGATAACCGCCCTCACGGGTGGACGGGGATACGGGGGCGGGAAACGGTACGGCATGGGCGGGGCCCCGACTCCGGGATCCCGGCCATCCGCGGAGCGGGGCTTGAGGCCGAGAAGCCGCCTTTTTAGGCGAACTATCGGGGGAAACGTCGCGGTCGCGTCCGGACTCGAGAGTGGGATCTTAGGAGGGGCTCATGATGGAAACGGCAACCGAGGAGAAGCGCCGCAGGGACGTCTCGTTCGGCGAGATGTACACCTGGCACGAGGGCATGGAATGGAACCCCGTGGAAAGGGTCATCCTGGAGCGGCGCAGCGTGCGCAGGTACAAGGAGGAGCAGGTCCCGGAGAAGCTGGTGCGCCGGGTGCTGGAGGCCGGCCGCTTCGCGCCCTCCGCGGGCAACTCCCAGCCCTGGAAGTTCATCGTCATCCGGGACCCGGGGATGCTGGAGGAGATGGAAAAATATGTTAGATTGCGCTGCCGGCTCCTGAAGTTCCTGCTGGACTGGGAGAGTAGCCCCCTGGGGAGGCTCTCCTGGTTCCTGTCGCAGGTATACATACGCCTCATGCCCAACGAGCTGCACCCCATACCCTTCGGGGCCATCCGGCTCATCGCCGACGGGAAGCTGAGGCTCTTTCACGGCGCCCCCACGGTCATCCTCGTCCTCATGGACCGGCGAGGGGTCTCCAAGCCCCAGGTGGACGTGGGCATCTGCGGGCAGAATATGGTCCTGGCGGCCCATTCCCTGGGCCTGGGCACCTGCTGGGTGGGCTTCGTGGAGCTCTTCAAGTTCGGCACCAAGTGGAAGAGGAAGCTGGGTATAAAGTGGCCGTACAGGCTGATGGAGGGAATAGCCCTCGGTTACCCCGTGGGAGAGCCCGACGGCATGGTGGCCCGTGAGCTGCACGAGATCGACTGGTGGGAGGACGGAAGGAAGAGAGCCGTCTTTTAAGGAGGTAAGGCAATGGGTTACCTCACGTTCAGGGAGAGGATGACCATCCCCACCTACAACGACCCGGAAGCCTGCCGGGTGGGGAAGGTGGTCATAGACCACGAAAAGTGCAACGGGTGCGGTAACTGCGCCCTCATCTGCCCCGGGGCATGCCTTTACGTGGCCGGGATCGGTAAGGACCGCAAGGCCTACATGATCGAAAGGATGGTCCCCGACTGCATGTCCTGCAACGACTGCGCCGCCATCTGCAGGCGAGGGGCTATCAAGGCCGCGCATGGATACGACTTCGGCGGCTTCTACAAGGTGCTCCACCGCGCGGAGATGGTCCCACCAAGGAACTTCTAAGGGGTCAGGTCTTGAATTGTGATACCCTGTGGGGTATTGGGGGAGATCGGCACATCTCAAGGGCCGCCATTCCTCCCCCCACAATTCGGTGAAAAATGGGATGCGCATTTTCAGGAGCCACACCGAGGCTTGCGTCAGGCGCGAAGGCGGTCGGCGGTCCGTGACGGACCGGGATAGAAGGGAAGGGGGCGCAGATGTACAAGCTCGACGGAAAGAGGGTGGTGATCACCGGGGCGGGGTCCGGGCTGGGCAGGGCGTTGCCCCTGGCCCTGGCCTCCAGGGGGTGCCGCATAGGCGCCGCGGACATCGACGAGGGGAGAGCGCGGGAGACCCTAGAATTGGTGCGGGCGCGGGGCGGCGAAGGCGAGGCATACCGGGTGGACGTGGGAAGGCCGGAGGAGGTGGAGGCCATGGCCGAGCACTTCTTCCGCTCCTGGGGAGGCGTGGACGTGCTGGTGAACAACGCCGGGGTGGTGTCCACCGGCTTCGTGGGGGACATCCCCCTCGAGGACTGGGAATGGGTCTTCAGGGTCAACTTCTGGGGGGTACTCTACGGATGCCATTATTTCATCCCCCGCATGAAGGCCCAGGGCGGCGGATACATCGTCAACGTGGCCTCGGCGGCGGGACTCCTCACCCTCCTGGAGATGGCCCCCTACAACGCCACCAAGGCGGCGGTCGTCGCCCTTTCGGAGACCCTGCGCAGCGAGCTGGCTCCTTTCGGCATCGGGGTGACCGCGGTTTGCCCCATGTTCTTCAACACCCGCCTCCTGGAGAGCATGCGTTATACCGACGCCTTCGAGAAGGAGTTCGCCGAGACCACATTCCGCTTCGCCCGCATGAGCGCCGAACAGGTGGCGGAGGCCGTGGTGAGAGCCGTGGAGCGCGGGCGCCTCTACGTCGTGCCTCAGTTCTCGGGGCGTTTCTTCTGGGCTCTGAAGCGCCTGCGGCCCGGGTTCTATCACGGGGCGCTGGCCTTCTTCAACCGGGACGACCTGGGGAGGCGTCTCCTGCTGTGGATGGCGCGCAAGGGGCTCGTTCAGTGACCCGCGAACTTCCCGTGCCGTCGACGGTAAGGCCTCCTGTTGTCATGAGGCCGAATCCACTGAGCCGGAGCGCTTGCCGGAAGATTCATCCAGGCACAGCAAGAGATGCTCATGAGTGGGAGCGAGGGCCCTGCGCCCTCGTTTGCGGACGCGAGCTTGCCGGACGGCGAGGATTCCGATCCACCTTCCCGGATGTGAGCGAAGGTGGTATCTCGAGAGGGTGAAAGGAGGCCCGGGCGATGACCGGAGCGAATCTGCCGCGCAGGAAAGGCATGGACTGGTTCCGGGGGAGGAGGGCTGTGGTCACCGGTGCCGCCTCGGGCCTGGGAAGGGGGATCGCGCTTGCCCTGGCTCGGGCGGGTTGCGACCTGGTGGCCGTGGACGTGGACGCGGAGGGTCTGGAGAGAGTGCGCGGGGAGGTCGGTGCCCTTGGTGCCGAATGCGTGACGGAGACCGTGGACGTCTCCGTGCGCTCTCGCATGGAAGAACTTGCCAACAAACTGAATTCCCTTCCTGGCGGGGTGGACATCCTGGTGAACAACGCCGGGGTGGCCGTTTCCGGTGAGCTGGACGTCATTCCCGTGGAGGACATCGAGTGGATAGTGGGCGTGAACCTGATGGGCGAGATCTACGGGTGCCGCTTCTTCCTCCCCCACATGATACGGCGCGGAGAGGGTCACATCGTGAACGTCGCCTCCGTTTCCGGGTTCGCCGCCCTGCCCCTCCACGTGGCTTACACGGTGACCAAATTCGGGGTCATGGGGCTCTCGGAGATGCTCTGGGCGGAGGCGCGCAACCACGGGGTGGGCGTGACCGTAGTCTGCCCGGGGGCCATAAGCACGGATATAGGTTTTCGGGGCCGCAATCACTACCGCACGGAGAAGCAGCGGGAGAACGAGGAGCGCTATGCGGCCATGCTCCGGGAGAGGGGCATGGCCCCCGAGGTCGCCGGGAGGAAGATTGTGGAGGCGGTGGCGGAAGGGAAATTCCTCGTCCTCCTGGGGAGGGAAGCCTACCTCCTCTACTATCTCAAGCGTTTGGCCCCCATGTCCTGCCTCCGAGTGGCCTCTTTGGTGGGACGCCGCCTCCTGTGAGCCGCCGGACTCGCCGGAGCCGGCATCGGTTCGGGTGGCGGAGATCGTTCTCCTCGCGGGGAGGGACGAATCTCCTTTGATGGACATGGGAATTCCCCCTGTCGGTAAAATGGTTCGTCTCACAAGTGGGAACTTCGTCGGGAAGGGCACGGTATCTACCTCTCCTGGAAATCCTGGAAATTTCCGGTTTTGACACAAGCTGCCGACATCGGTATGGAGTCCGATGTCCTCATTCAAGAGATTTCTTTTCGTGGATCAAGGGAGGGCCGGCGGCGCCTGCCGATCAAGGTATCCGGCAGCGAGGTTGGACATGGCGGGAAGGCCCGTGTCAGACGGCCGGCGGCAACCTGCTTCCAGACGTACCGTAGGAGCTCATAGCTCCCTTTGATGACCTGGAAGCTGAACTAAGGCTCGTTGTCGTCGCCTCTCGCGCCAAGGCATTCTTATTCCTCTCTCTTCAGACAGGTCGACGGGGGTGGGCGAGTTCGGACGGAGCGCGTTTCGATCAACGTCATGGGGCGAATAATGGAGGATGAAGGCTATGTGATGATTAGGAAGGGGGCATGAGCCGGAAACCGGGATCCGTAAAAGACCCGGGAGGGACCGTGCGCAACCCGAAAGGACGGTGGAGACGGTCTCATGACGGATGAAGGTTTCATGACGCATGAAGAAGCGAGGAGGGTGGACATGTCGGAGATGGACTGGGAGACCACGGACCGGGTGCTAAAGGAGGAGAGGCTCTTTCACCCTCGTCCCGAGGAGGTTTTGGGTTCCAACGTCATGTCCTATGCCCGGGAGAAGGGGATTTCCGACCTGGAGGAGCTCTATGTCTGGGCGGCCGACAACTATGAGGAGTTCTGGGAGGACATGGCCTCCCACCTGCACTGGTTCCGGCCCTGGGACAAGGTGCTCAGCTGGGACTGCCCCGACGCCCGCTGGTTCGAGGGAGCGAGCTGCAACATCGTCTACAACTGTCTGGACCGCCACATGGAGACCCCGGTGCGCAACAAGGTGGCTTTCTACTGGGAGGGAGAGAACGGGGTGCGGCGGATCTATTCCTATTCCAGGCTATATGATGAGGTCAATCGCCTGGCAAGCGCCCTGGCGCGTATGGGGGTGAGGAAAGGAGACCACGTGGCCATATACCTCCCGCGCATCCCGGAGCAGGTGGTGGCCATGCTGGCCACGGCGCGCATCGGCGCGGTGCACACCCTCGTCTATTCCGGTTTGAGCGAGAAGGCCCTTGCGGAGAGGATGCAGGACGCGGGAGTCCCGCTTGTGCTCCCCGCCGATGGTTACTTCTACCGCGGCAGCGTGGTGGAGCTCAAGGCGGTGGTGGACCGGGCCATTCGCTATTGCCCAAGTGTGGAGAGGATTCTTGTGGTCAGGCGAACCGGCAACCGGGTGATGATGGTCACCGGGAGGGACGTGTACTTGGACGAAGCCCTGGCCCTTGCCGAACGCTATCACCCCTGCGCGGAGATGGAGGCCGAGGACCCGCTCTTCATCCTCTATACCTCTGGTACTACCGGAAAGCCCAAGGGCGTGCTCCATGTTCATGGGGGATACATGGTGGGGGTCTACGCCACCACTAGGCTGGTCCTGGACTTAAAGCCCGAGGACGTGTACTGGTGCACCGCCGACCCGGGCTGGATAACCGGCCATTCCTATGTGGTCTACGGACCGCTGCTCAACGGGGTCACCCAGCTCATCTACGAGGGGGCCGTGGACTACCCCGACCCAGCGCGCCTCTACTATAACGTGGACGCCTACGGGGTGTCCGTTCTCTACACCGCGCCCACTGCGGTGAGGGCGCTGATGCATTTCGGGGAGGCCTGGCCGGCCAAGTTCTCCATGGAACGGGTTCGGCTTCTGGGTTCCGTGGGAGAGCCCATCAACCCCGAGGCCTGGGTCTGGTATAGGAAAGCCTTCGGCAACCGCTGCCCGATAATGGACACTTGGTGGCAGACGGAGACCGGCATGCACATGATCACCCCCCTGATTCCCCTTCCCCTGAAGCCCGGCTCGGCGGGTCGGCCTTTCCTGGGGCAGAAGGCGGAGGTGGTGGACGCGGAGGGGAATCCGGTGCCGCCGGGGAAGGGAGGGTACCTGGTGCTCCTTAACCCCTGGCCCGCCATGATGCGCGCCGTTCATGGGGACCGCGAGAAATACGAGAGCTACTGGAGCCGTTTCCCGGGCAAATATTTCGCCGGGGACGCGGCGAGCGTGGACGGGGAGGGATACTTCTGGATTCAGGGAAGGGTGGATGACGTCATCAAGAAGGCGGGCTACCGCCTGGGTTCCATGGAGATAGAGAGCGCCCTGGTATCCCATGAGGCGGTGTCCGAGGCGGCGGCAATCGGCCTTCCGGACGAGATCAAGGGTGAGCGCATCAAGGCCTTCGTGGTCCTCGCTCAGGGGGTGCAGGGCAGCGACTACCTGGCCGACCGGCTGCGCGACCACGTGCGCTCCACCATGGGGGTCATCGCCGTGCCCGACGAGATAGCCTTCGTGGACAGTTTGCCCAAGACGCGCAGCGGCAAGATCATGCGCCGTCTGCTCAAGGCCCGGGAGCTGGGCCAGGAGGTCGGCGACCTGTCCACCCTGGAGGAATAAGCCTTCCAAAGGACGGATGGCCCGAATCCCGCGGGCGTTAAAGGATAAGAAGCCGTTGACCTCCATGCCGGGGGTAACCGTTTCCGGGGCCTTACAAGGTCTCCCAGAACCCGTGCGAGGAATCCAGGGCCCATAGCGTAAAGCCGGGAATATGCGGGTCTGCGATCACGGGGCCTCCAGGCGCGGAACCCCTGCCCCCTCCACCGGGAGGACCCCTGCCCCCTCCCCGGAGATAATCTCCACGGCGACCGAGCGACGGGCCTTTTGCTTGATCCGTTAAGGAAAAACTTCTCGACGGCCGATTGACTTAACCAAACGGGGGCTTCATACTTGTCCGGTGGCTCCGGCTTCCCGGAGCCCTTGGGCGGGGGTGAGTCCCCGCCGTGTTTATGCGGGGAGGAGGCGCCGCCGGCAGGGGCTCGCCTCCGGGCGAGCGAGGAAGCCTGAGGAAGGCCGATGGAGCGCGGTTTGGAAGACGGGAAGAGGATCGCCAGAAATATAATTCTCATCATGGGAGGGGGGACCTTCCGGGCGATACTCATGCCCATCTTCACCGTGCTCGTGGCCCGCAGGCTGGGAACGGAGGGTTTCGGGGCCTATTCCTTCGCCCTCTCCCTGGCCTACATCCTGCTCATCATCGGTGAGCTGGGCCTGCCCAAGCTGGTGGTGAGGGAGCTGGCCGCCAACCGTGGCGAGGTGGCCCGCTACGTCGGGGACCTCACGGTCCTGAGGCTGATCACCGGCGTGGCCAGCGCGGGGATCATCTACGCCATCGTGGCCCTGACCGCCAGGTCCTCCGACACTCGCCTTCCCCTTTTCCTCATCGGGCTCAGCTTCGTGGTCTTCACCGGCCTGAGGCGTTTCTTCGATGCCGTCTTCCAGGCCTTCGAGGTCATGAAATACCAGGCCCTCTCCGACCTGGTGGACATCCTGCTGACCTTCGGCGTGGGTTCCGTCCTCCTCCTGCGGGGTTTCGGGTTGGTGGGCATCTCCTATGCCCTGATGGTGGGAGCGGTGGTCTCCATGGGGGTGGACTTCATCATCCTCACCCGGAAGATGGGAAAGCCCGTCTTCACCCTCGACCTGGCCTTCTGGAAGAGGATGGTGGCCGGCGCGCTCCCCTTCGGGGTCATCGGCCTGGTGACCTTCCTCTTCGGTTACACCAACACCGTCCTGGTGTCCGCCTTCAAGGGCGACTATCAAGCCGGCCTCTTCAGCTCCGCCTACCGCATCATCTGGGCCATGGCCGTGGTGCCCGCCACCTGCATGACCGCTGTGTTCCCATATCTTTCCAGAACAGGCAGAACCTCGGTCCAGCGCAACCGGGAGGTGATCCGCAGGGTGGTCAAGTATCTGGCCTGCGTGAGCCTCCCCTTCTGCGCGATGATGGCCCTTTTCGCCCCTCAGGTGATAAGCGCCGTTTACGGGGATTCCTATGCCTCCGCCCGCTCCGCACTCTGGGTTCTGGCCGCCATCCCCCTCTTCAGCTTCACCTACATCCCTCTCATCGACCTCCTGAACGCGCATTACAAGCACAGGCTCAGCATGCTGGCCATCCTCGCCTGCGCGGGGGTGAACGTCCTCCTCTGCCTTTTGCTGGCCCCGGTCATGGGATTCATGGGCGCCGCGGTGAGCACCCTGGTCTCCGAAGCGGCCATGCTCGGGCTGGTACTCCTCCTCGCCTGGAAGCACGTGCGCGTCCACCCCCGCATGCTGGGGAACTGGAAGCCCGCCCTGGCCGCGCTGACGGCCGCTCTCCTGTGCCTTCCCCTGCGTTCGGCCCTCCCCTTCTTCGGGCTGGCCTCGGTGTACGTGGCCGCCTACCTGGGCGCCCTCTTCGCCCTGCGCACCTTCGACGCCGCGGACTGGAGGATATTCATGTCCGTGCTTCCCAGGCGCGCCGTTTCCCGGGCCTGACGCGAAAAGCCTGCTCGAGGGATTCGCGCGGACGGGTACCGCACACGGGTGAGCCCATTACCAGCGGGGCGATCTCGAGGCCTGAGAATTAGACCGGCGTGTGTCGTGCGGGATATCCGGGGTGGGCCCATTACCCGCGGGGTGTTCTCGGGCCTGCGGGGAGGACGGCGCCTGGAGGTGCCGTATCCGGCCGGAAGCGGCGAGTGAAAACCTGTTTTCTCCTGCGGGAGCGAGAGGTTCGGTGCGCCGTACGTTTCACGCTTTGTCGGAGGGCGGTCATCTCCGTCTCCGGAGCCCATGACCATATGTCGCGGCGGAGCGTGCGGGATTTCGTGAGCCGCATCAGCGGGCGGTTATCTCCAGTTCCAGGACCCCCTCCGGCGAGAGTTCCCACTCCGCCGAGGAATCCCGTCCGGTGATGGTCTCCACATACCCTTGCAGGAGTCCCACGAACATTAGGTGTAGGGCGGCGTTCTCCAGGCGGACGCGGAGACGGCCGTTTTTCAGGGATAGGGTGCGGAGGTTGCCCAGCCCGCGCAGGGCCAGCAGCTTGCGGAACTGCTCCTCGCTCTCGATCTCCCGCGCCTTATAGAATCCCGACCTGACGAAGCGCCTCTGGGCCTCGACGATGATACGGGGTATATCCTCTCCGAGCTCCTTTTCCAGCTCATCGAAGACGGCTTCCTGGTAGGCGGGTCCGAGCATGGCCAGGCGCCTCCCGGTGGCGAGGTCCGTGATGGTCCCCTCTTCCAGGTTCCACTTGAAGGCGGAGAGGCCGGCCGGGCCGCCGCAGGTGCCGCACCGATCCAACTCCACATCGCCCGCGAGGAGATGGTATTCCTTGAGCTGGAGTCGGCCCTGGAATTGGGGAGGGTGTTCCGCCGGGAAAGCGTTGATTTCCACCTCGCCGGGCGAGACGATCTTGTACTCGACGTCGTTGTCGCGACGGGTTACCGCCTCCGTCGCTCCCGCCAGGTCCCCGCACCACAGCGGTATGGAGTAGGGGTTCCTCACCCTCTGCCTTATGAAGTCGCCCTCGTCCTGCTCGAAACGGTATCCCAGCACTTGAACGTCGCCGTATCCCATGATGCGGGCGAGGTTGTTATTGGCCTGGATGAGGAGGTTCATGTCGAATTCCTTGCGCGCCACCATATCCTTGACCTCCTCCGGAACCAGGCGGTCGATGTATTCGCGGGTGGCCCTGCGCTTGGTCTCGATGACGATGCGCTCGATGGGCAGGCCTATGATCTCCTCTATGCCTCGATACAGGTGGTCCAGATTGGCACTCTCCAGGAGCACCATACGGTGGCTGCGGTCTCCCCTCTGCACTATCACCCCGTTCTCCAGCCACTCGTGGTTGTCAACGAACTGGCGGGGCGTCCCGCATCGCGGACAGAACTCCATGCCTTCCATGGCTCCTCCCTTCATGCCCGGTGCATCCCTGAAGGTGCCGAGGATGTCCGTCTTTACCGGAGGGCCGTGCCCCAGGTTGCATCCCACCTCACCCCGGTCGACTCCAGCAGGCCGGGTGTCTGTCGTCATTCTACAATAAAGGACGGGAGCAGGGCATGACGGGAGCGGGCACGGGGGGTGGATCCGGAAGGGCAAGGACCCTTAGGGCAGCGGGAAACGCGGCCCTCGAAGAGGGGCCGGGGCCTAGTCCCCGGATACCGCATTTCGGGTACTCGGATGTCATAAATCTGTTATAATATCCCCTGCCTTATTTGCATCCCCGGTAAACCTTCCGGAGGTGCGGAGCGGGCGCCAGATGTCGGGATCGCGGAGGTCCGGATCCGGCGAGAGCGGCCGTGAACGGCTGGCGAAGCCGGAAGGGCCATCTCCGTCGAGAGGTGTTTTCGAGGTAAGTATCGGAGAAGAGGAAAGCGAGGTAAGAGACATGGCAGAGATCAGGGAAGCGGTCCTGGTGGACGGCGTGAGGACCCCTAACTTCCGGGCGCACAAGGAGAAGGGATGGGCCCGGCACCTTCGTCCGGACGAGCTCCTCACCTATGTTTACAAGGCGCTCTTCGAGCGCAATCCCCAGGTGAAGCCGGAGGACGTGGACGCGGTGTTCTGCGGCACCGCCAATCAGACGGGTATGCAGAACGACATCGCCCGCCTGGGCTGGCTGGCCTCCGGGCTTCCGGAGAGCGTGCCCACCAACGGCATCAACCAGCAGTGCCCCTCGGGCATGTCGGCCATCGAGCACGCCTGCCGGGCCATTATGGCCGGGGAGGGGGAGATCTTCATCGCCTCCGGGGTGGAGGACATGATGAACGTGCCCATGGCCGCGGGCATGGATATCCCGCCCCGCATCGCCCAGTACTACAATCCCCTGGAGCTGCCCATGGGGGCCACGGCGGAGAAGATAGCCGAGATCTATAACGTCTCCCGCGCCGACGCGGAGCTCATGGCCTACTGGAGCCACATCAGGGCCCGCGACGCCCGTGACGCCGGGAAGTTCAAGGACGAGATCGTGCCCATTCCCGCCCTGGACGAGAACGGCAACGAGTTCCTCTGCGACCGCGACCAGTGGATCCGCGACAATCCCAGCCTGGAGCAGATGGCCCAGATGCAGCCGGCCTTCAAGCCCGACGGCATCGTCACCGCGGCCACCAGCTCCCCTCTCACCGTGGGGGCCTGCGCGGCCCTGTTCATGAGCCGGGAGAAAGCCGACGAGTTGGGCCTTTCCTACCACCTCCGTTACGGCGGCGGGTGCATGGCCGGCTGCGACCCCACGGTCATGGGCATCGGCCCGGTTTACGCCGTGCAGAAACTCCTGGCCCGTAAGGGTCTCACCGTCAAGGACATCGACCTCTGGGAGCTCAACGAGGCCTTCGGCACCCAGGCCCTGGCGGTAATCCGCGAGCTGGGCATCGGCCACAACGCCCCCTTCGACAACATCAACGTCTGGGGCGGGGCGCTGGCCCTCGGCCATCCCCTGGGGGAGTCCGGGTGCCGCATCGTCATCACCCTGAGCAACATCATGAAGAAGGACTTCCCGGAGGCCAAGCGGGCCATCGCCACCCTGTGCGGCGGCTTCGGGAACGCCAATGCCACCCTCTGGGAGAAGGTGGAATAAGCCGGTCTTTCAGGGAATAGAGCGGGGGCGCGGAGTCTCCGCGCCCCCGTTGTTTTCCGGCCGTGAAGGCCACTCTCGGGGCCTCTCGAGGCCGGTTTTCCGAGCTTCCCCGACTCTCATTCCCTCCTGCACCGTATGAGGTATTCCCTGGCCTGGACGGAATCCCGCCATCCCCTACTCCGCACCTCTTTGGCCTCCAGCTTCTTATAGGTGAGGAAGAAGTTCTCGATCTCCACCAGCAGATGGGGAGGGAGCTGGTCGATGTCCGTGAACGGGGACCAGCGGGGATCGTTGACCGGTACCGCCAGCACCTTGTTGTCCACGCCCTTTTCGTCCTCCATGAGCAGGAGCCCGATGGGCTTGGCCTGGATGAGGCATCCCGAGAAGGTGGGCTCGTCGAGGAGGACCAGGATGTCCACCTCGTCGCCGTCCTCGGCCAGGGTACCCTCCACGTAGCCGTAGTCGGCCGGGTAATGGACGGCGCTGAACAGCACGCGGTCGAGCTTTATACGGCCTCTCTCCCGGTCGTATTCGTATTTGTTCTTGGAGCCCTTGGGCACCTCCACGATAACCGAGACGACATCCGGGAATTCGGCCGTGGGCATCTCTCTCACCTCCATATAGAACAGGCGGCCACTTGTTGCCGTCATGCCTGGACCATGCGCTTTCTCGCGTCTTCCGGCGATCCTCCTTGAATCATAAGGTTTCTTTGCCGCGCCCGCCACCGCTCGCGCCGGGTGAAGACGCCTTTCGCGCGGGAACCTTTATCTCAGGTCGGGAGATGCCGGTAGAACAGGCGTTTGGTCAGCTCGGCCCCCAGGGCATAGAGTAAGACGATGAGGGCCAGCACGGGTAAGAAGGCGGGGGGGATTTTCCTGAAACCGAAGACCTCGCCGAGCGGCGTGAAGGGCAGCGCGAGAGCGGTCAGGATGACCAGGAAAGTGGCGACGGCCAGGAATTTTCCGGGACGGCTGCGGAAAAACGGCTTACGTGTGCGGATGATCAGGACGACGAGGGAGGCGGAGACCACGGACTCCATGAACCACCCGGTGCGGAACCCGGAGGCATCGGCGTGGAGCAGCAACATGAGGGCACCGAAAGTGAGGAAATCGAAAAGGGAGCTGAGCGGGCCGAAGACCAGCATGAACCTCCTTATGAACTTCACGTCCCACCGGCGTGGCGCCTGCACCAGCTCCTGGTCCACGTTGTCGGTGGCGATGCCCATTTCCGGGAAGTCCGTCAGGAGGTTGGTCAACAGTATCTGCCCGGGCAGCATGGGCAGGAAGGGCAGGAAGAGAGAGGCGCCGGCCATGCTGAACATGTTCCCGAAGTTGGCGCTGGTGGCCATGAACACGTATTTCAGGGTGTTGTTGAAGGTCTTCCTTCCCTCCATCACCCCCTGCACCAGGACCTCCAGGTCCTTCTCCAGAAGGACAATCTGAGCGGCCTCTTTGGCCACGTCCACGGCGCCGTCCACGGAGATGCCCACGTCGGCTGCATGCAGCGCGGGAGCATCGTTTATCCCGTCGCCCATGAACCCCACCACGTTTCCCGCTTTCTTCAGGGCCAGGATTATCCTTTCCTTCTGGTTGGGCTCGATGGAGGCGAAGATGTCCACCTCGTTCACCTTGCCCAGAAGGGCTTCATCGCTCATGTGGTGCAAATCGGTGCCCGTGAGCACCCGGGGCGAGGCCATGCCTATCTCCTCCCCCAACCGCCCGGCGGTAAGCGGGCTGTCCCCGGTGATGACCTTGAGCTCCACCCCCAGTTCACGCAATCTCCGCACCGTCTCTTCCACCCCAGGTTTAGGGGGGTCGTGAAAGACGAGAAGTCCGGCGAAGGTCATCTCCTTCTCGTCTTCGGTGGAAATGGCCGTCTTGTCCCGCATCCTGCGGTAAGCCACGCCGAGCAGGCGGAGGCCTTGACGGCTCTTTTCCTCGGACAGCCGGTGGATCTCCTCGGCCGCCTCTTTCAGGTCCTTCGTCTCGCCGTCGGAAGTATCCACGTGAGTGCAGATCTCCAACACCTTGTCCAGGGCTCCTTTGGTGACCATGAGGGCGCCCTCCCCGTTCTCCACCAGGATACTGAGGCGTTTGCGGAGGAAATCGTAGGGGATCTCGTCGAGTTTACGGTAGGCGCTGAGGTCGAAGTCGCATTCCCGCCGCAGCGCCTCGTCTATGGGATTCGGAAAACCCGTCTCCAGGGCGGCGTTCAGACACCCCAGATGCAGGACCCTCCGGTCTCGCCGGCCCTCCGGTCCCAGGGCGGAATCCAGGTGGACCTCGCCCCTGGTGAGGGTTCCTGTCTTATCCGAACAGAGTACGTTCATGCTTCCGAAGTTCTCGATGGAGGCCAGGACCTTCACGATGACCTTCCTCTGGGCCATGCGCCGCGCCCCGTGGGAGAGGTTCACGCTGATGATGGCGGGAAGCAACTGGGGAGTCAGCCCTACGGCAAGCGCCAGCGAAAAGAGCAGCGAGTCCAGGACGGGTCTATGGAAGGCCACATTGACGGCGAAGATGAAGAGCACCAGGATGAGGGTGACCTCCATGAGCATGTAACCGAACCGGCTTACTCCGCGCTCGAATTCCGTTTCCGCTGCTCTTGACCTCAAGCGGTCGGAGATCTTTCCGAATTCGGTGTCCGGACCGGTGAGAACCACCAGGGCTCTGGCCTCTCCGCTGACCACGTGGGTGCCCATGAAGAGCGTGTTGGTCCTCCCGGAGAGAGGGGTATCCGCCGGAAGTACGCCGGGTCTTTTCTCCACCGGGAAGGTCTCACCCGTGAGCACCGCCTCGTCCATGTAGAGGTCGGTGGATTCCAGTATCAGGCAGTCTCCCGGAACCGAGGAGCCGGCGGCCAGGAGTATCACGTCTCCGGGTACCAGAGCCTCGACGTCCGCCTCCACGGGTTTCCCGTCGCGCAGCACGCGGGCTTTGGTCTTCACCAGGGAGAGGAGCCCGGCCACGGCATCGGCGGCCCCCTTTTCCTGCCAGAAGCCGAGCAGCCCGCTTATCAGGACGATGGAGAGGATGATGATGCCGTCCGAGGGGTCGTGCAGGAAGAAGGATACCGAGGCCGCGAAGACCAGGATGAGGATGATGGGGCTTCGAAACTGGTTTAAGAGAAGGGAGGGAATGCCTCTCCTCCTCTCCTTACTCGGCAGGTTGGGCCCGTACAGTTTGAGCCGGCGTAGCGCCTCTTCCGAACGCAGGCCCTGAGGAGAGGACTCCAGGTGACTAAGCGCTTCCTCCGGGGAAAGGCCCCAGAATCGTCCCAGGTCCCGTTGATCCATGCCCTCGCCTTCTTATCCCTGGCTACGTGTTTTGGATTTCGTCATCTCCTACAATTCTACCCCCGACCGTACCCGCGGTTTCCGGTTCTCCGCGCCTTCTCTGGCCGCGGTCCGTTTCCCTCACATTCGGTTTGAGAGGCCGTTGATGTATATTACTTCAGGAGCCCGTTAATCGAGCTGTCGGTAACGAGGGGAGACGTGAAGAGGATACTCATCATCGAGGACGAGAGGCCGCTGGCCGAAGCGGTGGGTTTCAGCCTCGAGAAGGAAGGGTTTCAAGTGGACATAGCCCTCGACGGAGAGAGCGGCTGGAAGAAATGCCTGGAGGGGGATTACGGCCTGGTCATACTGGACCTCATGCTCCCGGGCATGGACGGCATGGAGATATGCCGCCGGCTGCGCAGGGAGAGCGATGTGCCGGTGATCATGCTCACGGCCAAGGACTCTGACGTGGACAAGGTCCTCGGGCTGGAGATGGGGGCCGACGACTACGTGACCAAGCCCTTCAACATGCGGGAGCTCCTGGCACGGGTGAGGGCCGTCCTGCGCCGCTCTATGGGGGAGAGAGAAGCGAGGGAAGAGCACCTCCTGCGAGCCGGGGACATCGAGCTGGATCGGGTGAGGCACGAGGTGCGGGTGGGCGGAAACGTGGTGGAGATGCCCCTCATGGAGTACCGCCTCCTGGAGCTGTTCATGCGCCATCCCGGAAAGGCCCTGCCTCGCGAGTATCTCCTGAGCCAGGTCTGGGAGGGCGACTACTACGGCCAGAGCAAGACCCTGGAGGTGCACATAAGGCGCCTGCGGGAGAAGATAGAGGCAGACCCGTCCCAGCCCAGCCGCATCGTCACCGTTCGCGGGGTGGGCTACCGCTTCGAGGCCGGCGGTTAGGACGTTGAAGAGCCTGAAGCGCATACTGATAACCCGATACACAGCCCTCGTCGCGGCGGTCCTGGTCATCCTCTCCTTGCTGGTAATCATTCCCATCAGGAGCTATACCCTTTCCCGGGAGAGCAGGGACCTCAAGGTGCAGGCCAGGCTCTTCGCCGGGCACGCGGAATCCTATTTCCGCCAGGGGATGTCCATGGAGGAGATCGACGACCACCTCGAGGCCCTGGCGTCCCACCTCCCCGTCAGGCTGACCCTCGTCGACGCGGAGGGAAGAGTCCTCGGGGACTCCGAGTATCCCGCCGAACGCATGGAGAACCATGCCGACAGGCCGGAGGTGGCGGCCGCCCTGCGCGGCGAGGTCTCCTCGGCACGGCGCGAGTCACGGACCCTGGGCGAGAGGTTCATCTACGCGGCGGCTCCCGTAGAGGTGGACGGGGAGATCGTCGGGGCGGCCCGCGTCTCCGTTCAGGAGGAGGACGTGATGCCGGTCATCCTCAGGGTCTGGTGGATATTCTTGGCCGCCTTCGGATTGCTCCTTCTGGTCATCGTGGGTACCAGCCTCTGGACGGAGAGGACGGTGATGGGGGAACTGGGAGAACTGCGGGACGCGGTGACCTCCATGGCCGGAGGGGAGCTGGAGGGGTGGGTTACCGCGCCCCGCATCGCGGATTTCTCTGAGCTGGCGGAGAGTTTCAACGTCATGGCCAGAGAAGTGCGCAAGCGCGTGGAGGAACTGGAATCGGAAAGGAAAAAACTGGAAGCTATACTGGAGAACGTCTCCACGGGGATACTGGTGGCCGACGGGGAGAACCGCGTGCTCCTCCTCAATCCCGCGGCGGAAGCCATCCTGGGCGTGAGGCTCGAGAAAGCGAGGGGCCGGCGGCTCGCGGAGGTCTTCGCGGGCACGGAGGTGGAGGAGGCCGTGAGGCTCTCGGCGGCGGGGGAAAAGGTGGAGAGGGAGATGGAGCTCCTCTACCCCCGCCGCATGACCCTGCACCTGAAGTCGCAGCCGGTGGTCGGAGCGGACGGCAAGGTCTACGCCACCGTGAGCACCCTGGAGGACGTCACCCTCCTGAGGCGCGTGGACCGCATAAGACAGGACTTCGTGGCCAACGTCTCCCACGAGCTGCGCACCCCGGTGGCCACCGTGCGCGCCCTGGTGGAGTCCCTGCTGGGCGGGGCCCTGGAGAGGAGAGAGACGGCGGAGAGGTTCCTCCGGGACCTGGGCCGCGAGACCTCCCGGCTCTCCCAGCTGGTGGAGGACCTGCTGGCCCTCAGCCGGCTGGAGGGGGGCGAGACCGTCCTGCGGGTGGAGGAGTTCGACCTTCGCGAACTGGTGGAGGAGCGCCTGGAGGGAAAGGCCAAGCTGGCCGCCGAATACGGGGTGGAGATGGACGCCGCCACGTGCGGGGATTTGAGGGTGGCGGCGGACCGCCGGCTCCTGGCCACCCTTCTGGACAACCTGCTGGACAACGCCGTCAAATACAACCGCCCGGGAGGGCGGGTATCCGTGGGCTGCCGGAGGGAAGGAGGGGCCCTGGTCCTGGAGGTCAGGGACACGGGCGTGGGCATGCCCTCCGAGGAGCTGCCCCGCATATTCGAGAGGTTCTACCGGATCGACCGGGCGCGCTCCCGGGAGACGGGGGGCACGGGACTGGGCCTTTCCATCGTGAAGCATATCGTCGAGCTCCACGGGGGGTCTGTGAGCGTGGAGAGCGAGCCCGGAGAAGGCTCTGCCTTTTACGTGCGCCTCCCGCAGCCTGTGGAAGGCGATTCGAAAGCGGGTTCGCCGGGATAGAAGGCCGGAGCCGATCCCTTGCCTTCCGATTAAACTCTCCTTAAACCCCCCTTTTTCAAGAATTTACCTTTCTTCAAACCGCTTTTAAACGCCGTTCCCTTTAATCGTTCGATAGGGAGAGGAAGGAGGAATCCGGGGTTCCTCCTACGTGACGGACGCGCGCTCGTGTTCGAGACATGCCGGGAAGGGAAACCCGG
Source organism: Candidatus Solincola tengchongensis (assembly GCA_015711895.1). Taxonomy (GTDB): domain Bacteria; phylum Actinomycetota; class Geothermincolia; order Geothermincolales; family RBG-13-55-18; genus Solincola_A; species Solincola_A tengchongensis. The sequence continues at coordinate 28,729 of JACVJH010000024.1, forward strand.
CGGAAAGGGAAGAAGGAGGTTGGCAATGTCCGGCAAAAAAGCGGTTTTCGCCGCCCTCGCCGTGATGGTGTCGCTGTTCCTCATATTGGCGGCGGGTTGCGGCGGGAATGAGAGCGCGGAGGGAGAGGAAAAGCAAAAACTTTCAGGCATCTTGAACATCTCCGGTTCCACAACCGTGCTTCCCATAGCCCAGGAAGCGGCGGAGATGTTCATGGACGAGAACCCCGGGGTAACGGTAAACGTGCAGGGCGGGGGGTCGAGCGTGGGCATCTCCAATGTCGCCGAGGGCGTGGTGGACATAGGAAACTCGTCCCGTGACCTGAGGGAGGAGGAGAAAGGCCTGGGGCTCGTGGGGCACAGGATAGCCCTCGACGTCATCGTGGTCGTGACCCACAAGGAAGTGCCTCTGGAAGGCCTGAGCGCCGCTCAGGTCAGGGACATCTTCACCGGTAGGATAACCAACTGGAAGGAAGTGGGAGGCCCCGACCGGGAGATCAAGGTGGTCATCCGTGACGAGGCTTCGGGTACCCGGGAGATGTTCGACGAGAAAGCCCTCGAGAAGGAGAAACCGGTCGCCGGGGCCATCGAGTGCAACAGCAACGGCATCGTGCGCCAGACGGTCTCCTCCACCCCCTTCTCCATCGGCTACATCTCCCTCGGCTACCTGGACAACTCGGTCAAGGCCCTGAAGTACGAGGGCGTCGAGGCCAGCAAGGAGAGCGCGGCGAACAAGTCATATCCCCTTTCCCGGTACCTCTACATGTTCACCAGAGGGGAACCGCCCGGGCTAGCGGAGGCCTTCATCGATTTCGTGCTCTCCGACCGCTTCCAGGAAGAGGTAGTGGCCAGGGAATACATTCCCGTGACCCGGATCTGAGAGGTGGGGAGCATGCGTCAATCTCCGGCCTTCAGTGGGACCACAGGGATAACCGCCCTTCACCGCCAAAACGATCAGGTGGCCGCGTTGCGCTGCGCTCCGGTCGGTCCCGGAAAGGCGACCTTTCCCGGTCATGGCCGCTGGAATGTGCGGGGTGGTGCCGGATGTACGTGATACGCAGGGAATGGTTGGTGAAAAGGGTTCTCCTGGTGACGGCCATGGTGGTCGTGCTGGGACTGGCTCTTGTGGTGTACTTCATGGTCAAGGAGTCCATCCCGGCATTTAAGCAAGCCGGTCCGGCCAACCTCTTCTCCTCCGAATGGGCTCCCGGGGAGGGGCGCTACGGGATGCTCATCTTCCTCGTGGGTACGCTTGCCACCACCGCCGGGGGGCTCATCCTAGGTACCCCCCTGGCCCTGGGCTTGGCCCTTTTCCTCACCCAGGTCGCCCCCCGGCGTTCCCGGGCCCTCTTCTCCCGCGGCGTGGAGACATTGGCGGGCATACCTTCCATAGTGCTGGGATGGCTGGGCTTCACCATTCTGGTGCCTTGGATCAGGGAGCTCTCTGGAAGCTCCGGAAGCGGGATCCTTGCCGCTTCCATAGTCCTTGCCGTCATGGTAATCCCCACCATCACCGCCATTTCCAGGGACGCCCTGGAAGCGGTGCCCTCCACCTATGCGCAGGCCTCCCTGGCCATGGGAGCCACCCGGTGGCAGACCATCAGGCGGGTTCAGCTCCCCGCCGCAAAACACGGTATACTGGCCGCGATCATCCTGGGCATGGGGAGGGCCATCGGGGAGACCATGGCTGTGGCCATGGTCATCGGGCCCGCTTCCGTCTTCCCCACCTCACTGACCTCTCCCACCCATACGCTCACCACCAAGATACTCATGGAGATGGGGGAATCGACGGGAGTGCAGCGCTCCTCCCTGTTCGCCATGGGGTTGGTCCTGCTCATGCTGGCCATGGCCCTCATAGCGCTTATGCGCCGGGTTTCCGGGGGCCGGAGCGCGACCCCGGAGGTGGTGGAATAGATGGAGAGGGCGGCGTGGACGACGGCGGTGAAGGTGGGCGGCATGAGGGAGGTCGAGCCCGGCGCGACCGGTGCGGCGGGAGGCGGTTGGTTGGGCCCGTGTGGGGCGCAGGCCAGGGTGGAGAAGGGGGTGCGCCGGGGGAGCGTGAAGGCATCGGCGGCGCATAGAAGAGCGGCTCTCGCCGACCGGCTGGCCACGGCCGGCATATGGGCACTCTCCATCCTGGCCCTCTCTACGGTGGCCCTGGTGATAGGCGCCGTTCTCTGGAAAGGACTGGGAACGGCATTGTCCCCTGCATTCGTGTTCGGCAAACCGCAGGCCATGCGGGAGGGAGGCGGTGTCTGGCCCATGGTCGTCTCCTCCTTTCACCTCTCCCTCCTCACCCTGGCGCTGGTCGTGCCCCTGGGGGTGGGGGCCGCCGTCTACATGTCCGAGTTCGCGGGCGTGGGGCGCCTGGCGCGCCTGGTGCGCTTCGGGGCGGATTCCCTTTCCGCGGTCCCCTCCGTGGTCTTCGGGATCTTCGGGATGGTGGTCTTCGTCGTCTACCTCGGCCTGGGATATTCACTGCTGGCCGGGGCCCTGACCCTCGCCCTCCTGAACTTGCCAACGGTGATGAGATCAGCGGAGGAATCCATAAAAGCCGTGCCGCGGTCCTACCTCGAGGCGGCCCTGGCCACGGGCTGCACGAAGTGGGAGGCGGTGAAGAGGGTCGTTCTTCCGGTTGCCGTGCCCGGCATCGCCACCGGAGCCATCCTTACCGCTGGGCGGATAGTGGGTGAGAGCGCCGCCGTCATCTACACCGTAGGACTGTTCGTGCGCAGGGTCCCCTGGTCTCCTTTCCGGCCGGCCGCGCCTATGGCCGCGAACATATGGCATATGTACACCGAGGGCGCGCTGGTGCCGGACTGGTTCCGGGTGGCCAGCGGAGAGGCGGCCCTCCTCCTCCTCATCGTGTTGACCCTCAACCTGGTGGCCAGGACGACGGCGAAAGCGGTGAGGAAGAGGATGGGTTATCGTGACTGAGGGGTGAGAGATGGCCAGGATCTTCGCCGTCCTGGGGTCGTTGCGCGGTGACCGGCTCTTGGTGGAGGCACCGGAGAAAGGGATTACCCGTCACCGCTTTCCTGCAAGGCGGGACGAAAGGTTCGACGCCCCCGGTGAGGGCATCAAGTTCCACATACGCGACCTGAGCCTCTTTTACGGCAAAAGGAAGGTATTGGAAAATATTACCATAGATATCCCGGAGAGGAGGATCACCGCGGTCATCGGCCCCTCCGGCTGCGGCAAGTCCTCCTTTCTGCGTTGCCTTAACCGTATGAACGATTTGGTCGAGGGGTGCCGTGTGGAGGGTGAGGTCCTTCTTGACGGAGAGGAGATCTACGGGAGGGATGGCGACGTGACCTCATTGCGGCGGAGGGTGGGCATGGTCTTTCAGAAGCCAAACCCGTTCCCCAAGACCGTCTACGAGAACGTCGCTTTCGGCCCCCGCGTGCTGGGAATAAAAGACCGTGGGGTCCTCGACGGGATCGTGGAGAACAGCCTGCGCCGGGCGGCGCTCTGGGAGGAGGTCAAGGACAAGCTCAGGGAGCCGGCTCTGGCCCTCTCCGGGGGACAGCAGCAGCGCCTGTGCATCGCACGCGTGCTGGCCGTGGAGCCGGAGGTCATATTGCTGGACGAACCCTGCTCCGCCCTGGACCCTGTAGCCACGCAGCGCATCGAGGACCTTCTGGCCGAGTTGAAGGAAAAATATACCATTGTAATCGTGACCCACAACATGCAGCAGGCGGCCCGGGTCAGCGACTACACGGCCTTTTTCCTCATCGAGAAGCAGGGAGACCCCGGGCGGCTGGTGGAGTTCGGGGAGACCGGCGCCCTCTTCACCGCCCCGGCGGACGAGCGAACGGAGAGGTACATCACCGGGAGGTTCGGTTGAATCTTCGAGACGGGACTAGCGTCCGCGGATCGCTCCACAGGGCGGTGAGCCGCTCGCGGATGAGCTGCGCTCCACACGAGCCTTGCGAAGGGGCCTCGGCAGGAAAGACGAGGGGCCCGGGCGGGCGGACCGTTTCGGCCTCCGGTTCGCCTCCTGTCCGGGTGCCAGTTTCCGGGAACGCAGGAGGTCGGATGCACCACGGGTCGAGCATAGGGGGAGGGAAACGGGAGGCGGCAAGAGCTTCTTCGGCGGGGCTCGTCGAGCCGCACGGGTTGCTCCCGCGCGTGGAAACGCCCTCCCCGTGTTTTCGGTGGCCGTTGGATGAAACCGGCATCTCTTAACGGAGGAATGATGGTGGAGCCGCGAAGGGACTTTCACCACAGGCTTGACGAGCTATACGTGGAATTGCTGCGCATGGGCGGCGGACTCCTGGCCACCATGGAGAAGACCCGCCTGTGTTTCCTGGAGCTGGACCATGTCGCCGCCGACGAGATCATCGCCGGGGACCACCTTTTCGACGATTACCGCAACCGGCTGGAGGAAGAAGGCCTTGAGCTCCTGGCGCTGCAAGCCCCGGTGGCCGTGGACCTCCGCATGATCGTCGTCATCATGCGCATTGCCCAGAAATTCGAGCGCATGGCCGACCTGTGCGAGGATATCGCGGTGGCGGTGAAGAACATCCGCGCGGTGAGCCTCCATTCCTGGATAAAAGAAGCCATCGACGAGATGGCTCGCCGTTCCCTGCGGCTGGTGGAAAGGGCGCTGGAGGGATTCAAGGAGCGCGACGCGGGCATGGTCCGGGAGCTGGAGGCCATGGACGATTCGGTTGACCGGCTTTACCGCGGCTTCTTCAGGGAATTCGACCGGGGCAGGGATGAGGAGCTCGACGTGGCCGTGAGGGTGATCATGGTCGCCCGCTTCTTCGAGCGCATCGCCGACCATGCCGTGGACATCGGCGACAACGTCCGTTTCCTGGTCAGCGGGAGGTGACAGTGGCGGTCCGGCGGACAGGCGGTTTCCACGCAGTGGGGCGCGGTCATCCTCCCTGGATGGCCTCGAGGATGTCCGGGTCCAAGCCCTCGAACCTCTCCAGCCACTCTATACGCTCCCTCCGTAAGGATTTGTTGAGGGACTCGATCTCGTCGGGCTGGTAGAAGTTCTCCAGGTCGAATCGCTGGTAATCTATGCCCGGCACCTCCTCGGGCACCTCGTAACCCCAGAAGGAGTCCTCCTTCCACTTGATTTCGTCGCGGGCGATCATCTCGATTATCTTCGCGGAATCCCTGATAGTTATCTTCTCCCCCTCCGATCCCTCTTTGGCGCCCACCCTTCCCGTGTTGATGAGGTAACAGTTGATGTCCGGGTTGGCCCTGAGTATGGAGAGGAAGATGTTCCCCTCCTCGGCCTCGGGCCCGATGATGAAGGGGTTGGTGCCCACAACCCTGATCGCCCTCCCGGCCATGGTGGGATCGCCGGCCGAGGTCTCGACCGACTCGCCGAGCATGAAGACGGCGGCGGCGAATTCCGGGCTGAGCTTGGCCACGGGAGGCACGACATCGTTGCGGCGGGTTATGAAGACCACGTTCTGCACCTTGTCCAGGTCGATGCGGTCGTCGGTGAAAGCCACGTCGCTCCTCTTGACCATGGCCCGGCCGTTAGAGGTGATGGAGGTGTCGTGGAAGTCTATCCGCCGGTCCTCCTTGTGCACCTTGACGTTCTCCAGAATGGTGCGCGGCGAGAGGCAGGCGGCGTAGAGTAGGGGCTGGGAGTCGAGGTCCAGGGCGTCGGTCTTCACGTAATATGAACTCTCCGTGCCCAGCGCGCTTCCGTCCGGACGCAGGATGACCACGTCGTCCTGGCGTATGATCACCCGCTCCGGGTGTTCCAGCCAGTGGGAGTGGCAGGTCAGGCTGGTCTTTCCGGTGCCGGACAGGCCGAAGAAGAGAAACCCCACGTCGGTGAGTTGGCCCCCGCGCCTGACCCTGATGACTTTGGAGCCGGCGTGTAATCCCAGGCACCCTCTTTTCTTGACCGCGTACATGAGCTGGCGCAGCATGGCCTTCTTGTTCTCGCCCTTGTAATCGCTGCCCAGGATTATGGTGATTCCCTGCTCGGGGAACACCATCACGCGCCGTGTGGGCCATTCGGCCACGGTGATGGTGACGAAGTCCGGGTCGTCGTCCTTGTCCTCGATGGGGAACAGGGTGTTGCCCCACATGAGGGGGATGCGGGCATATTCGGAGGTTATGTAGACGCGGGCGTGAAAGTGGAAGTCCGGGTGCGTGCACATCCGCCTGTCCAGCCGGATGACCTCCTTGTTCCTCAGGTAGTCGAAGACCTCTTCCAGAAGTGCCAGGTCCTTCTCGTCCGGGTCCTTGCCGTGGTAGATCTCGGTGAACTTCGCGCTCCTGCTCCTGACGTTGGTGATCACCGCCAGGTTGCCTACCTGGGTTATTATCCCGCCCTGCTCGATAGCCCAGGCCCGCAGCTGCTCGTCGTCCGGGTTGTCCAGGACCTTTCCCGGTTTGAACGTCCTCCCGTAGAGCTCAAAGGTGTCGTTCATCCTGCTCTCCTTTTATAGACGGCTTCATATGGTCGAAGGGCTGCGTTCGTTCGTTATTTCATAGGTGTAGAAATATATAGCATCATAGGGCGGCTCAGTTCAAGGAACCCTTGCGGGGGGACGCCGGGAGGACTTTTCGCCCTCTCGACATGATGGTCAAGAGGATATCTCACGCACCCTTCCCCATCACCCGTCACGGTGCATCATCGCTTGAGGAACAGGCGCACTCGAAGGGTACGCAGCCGTCTCCTCCGACGCCCACAGGAGACGCCGCGGGTCCTTTCGTCGACACTCCTCACTTTGTTCCTTTTCCCATTCCCGCAGGAGGCGGAGGACAACAAGTCCCTTGTGCCCGAAAACTCGGGATGATCGCTGATTTCCCCCTCCCAGTGGAGGCAGGGAAATGAGCCCTACCGGGTAAAGGTGGGAAGCCGACCCGGCCCGGGACGGGTTTTAACGGCCGGGGAACCGGATTCGCCTCGGCTGTTCGTCTTTCCGTGGGGTCGAACGTGCCGAACATCGGCGGGTGCTTGTTGCCCCCCATTGGTCACGGCGGCTAAAATAACTCCACGGCGATGATGTCCTCGACGTCCGGGACGATTGCCCCCGGGATATCGGCCTGCCAGGGTACACGGTTCGTTTAACCTCATCCCGTTCGGCATTGAATGTGGTGCCGGCGGGTCGAGGAAAGCGCGGAAAAGCACGAAACCGAAAGGAAGGCGGACATGACGGAAACCGACACTTGTACCCGGTGCGGGCTTCCCCTCTACATCAGCAGCCAGCATGTATGGATGGACAACGGGGTCATCACCGCGAAGAGGGACGCCCGGCAACGCCTGGTTCTCTTCGAGTGCGGGAACTTCGACCCCTTGTTCCAGGGCATCGGCGAGATCATCGGTGTACCCATTGAGCGGCTGGTCATCGACGCATCGCGGAGGTCCACCAGGGAATACATGCGCTTCGTGGTCCCCGACGACGTCAAGGAGACGATCAGGAAACGGGAGATAGACCTCCGGCTGGTGTTCGATTCCACCTTTCTCATCTGGAGGGCAATGGGCTACGGAAAGCTCTCTTTGGAGGATGTGAGGTACGAGGGAGGCGAGGGGGACTTCATCACCGTCATCGCCGAGCGCCCATACTCGGTGCCCCTGGCGGTGGGCAATTTCGCCGGGTCGCTGGAGGCCATCGTGGGAAGGGAGCCGGGCGTCAGGTACGAGGAGACGGCACCCGGAATTTACCGCATCACCGTCTTCGAGGCGGAGAATCCCCCCGAGTTGAAGGACAGGCTGCGGTGGAGAGGATACGAAAGGGAGTACAAGCCGGGTGATTTCAGGCCGGAGAGGTGCGAGAACTGCGGGGCACCCCTGGCCCTTCAGGAGTTCAGGTGGGACCTGGCCAACGGCTCCATCCGCAGTTCCGTCACCGGGCGGAGGATGGTCATGACCGGGCCTTCCATGATCGACCCCGTCTTCGAGGAGCTGGAGAGAGAACTTGGCGAGACCATCCCGCGGGTGGTGGTGGAGGCCCAGAAGCGCTTCGTGAAGTCCGGCTTCTTCGCCGTGGAGGAAGTGGCCGGCGAGGAGGGGATGCGCGAGAAACTGGCCATCCGGGGGCTCGGGTACCTCCGTTACCTGCGCGTCGGAAGAAGAGGCGTGCAGGTCAAGGTGGAGAACGTGGCCCTTCCCCTTCTGGGCGTGGGGCTGGCCCAGGGACTCTATGAGAGGGCTTTCCAAGTGGAGAGCGACGTGGAATGGGAGCTGAGCGAGGAGGGCGACCTGCTCGTGGAGGTTACCCCGCGTTGAGCGCGTTGTGCATGTCGTGAAACCCGATCCAGGCAATAAATGGTAATATAACATGATATGGCGGATTCCTCTTGATCGTCATGACAGGGTTGGTGAAAGCGCCGGCTTTTCCGGTTAGGCGGCAAAGCGCCGTCGATGTCATGGCTCGCTATGGGTCGATGCCCTCCATCGGGTAGGCGCTTTCGGGTTTAAGGCAGGCCGGGAGGCCACCCTGTGGTCCTGACATGGCTGGATGCAGTCTGACAGGGCGAAGGGGGCGATCTCTGGGGCCGGCTTTACGGAAGGCCTGATAAGCACGAACATCTACAGGATGCGGACGACGGACCTCTTGTGCGAAAGGGGCAGTATATGGTCAGGGTGAGGTTCGCCCCATCTCCGACGGGCCGCCTGCATCTGGGCTCGGCGAGGACGGCGCTTTTCAACTGGCTTTTCGCCCGCGGACAAGGCGGTTCTTTCATCCTGCGCATAGAGGATACCGACGTGGAGAGGTCCAGCCGGGAGATGGAGGAGTCCATCCTCGAGGACCTCAGATGGCTGGGGCTGGACTGGGACGAGGGCCCCGACGTGGGCGGGCCTCATGCCCCCTACCGGCAGAGCGAACGGGGAGAGGTCTACCGCGAACACGCACGCCTGCTGGTGGAGAAGGGGATGGCCTATCCGTGCTTCTGCACCCCGGAACAGCTGGAGGAGAAGAGAGAAAGGGCCCTGGCCGAGGGGCGGTCTCCCCGTTACGACGGTGCCTGCCGCGACCTTGAACCGCTGGAGGTGAGGAAGAGGGAAGGGCGTGGCGAGAGACCGGCCCTCCGGTTCCGGGTACCCGAAAAGGAGGTCGTCTTCCAGGACCTCCTGCATGGGCTGGTCCGCTTCCCCCCGGGTTCCTTCGGGGATTTCATCATCATGCGTTCCGACGGGCGGGCCGGTTTCCATTTCTCCGTAGTGGTGGACGACGCGGTCATGGGGATAACCCACGTCATAAGAGGCGAGGACCACCTCACCAATACCGCCCGCCACGTGCTGCTCTTCGAGGCACTCGGGTATCCGGCGCCCATGTACCTGCACCATTCCCTGCTCCTGGGGCCCGACGGGGGCAAGATGAGCAAGCGCCACGGAGCGACCTCGGTCCGCGAATACCGGGAGATGGGTTACCTCCCCCAGGCCTTGGTCAACTACCTAGCCCTCCTCTCCTGGTCCCCGCCGGAGGGCAGGGAAGTGCTGGACCTCTCGGAGCTGGTGGAACTCTTCGACATCGGCGACCTCTCGCGGAGCCCGGCGGTCTTCGACCGGGAACGGTTGGACTGGCTTAACGGGAAGCACCTGCGCCGCATGCCCCTGGACGAACTGGTGAGGGTCGCCGGGGTCTATGCCCCACGCTGGTCGGGGCACCCTCTCTTTGCGGTCATGTTGGAATCCGTTCTGGATAATATTACCAATTTGGGAGAGCTTCCCTCTTACCTGGAGGCCTACGGTGAGCCCGCACGACCGGGGGAACGCGCTGCGGAATGGCTGCGGGGTGAGGTCGCCGGGAGGGTCCTGGAGAAAGCGGAGGAGATTCTGAGGGAGGAGGGGGTCCGGGATCTGGAGCACGCCCATCACCTGGTGGCCAGGCTGCGCCACGCCTTCGACGAGCGGGACCTGAAGCCCAAGGAGATTCTCATGCCCCTTCGGGTGGCCCTCACCGGAAGGGACCGCGGTCCCGCCCTTCCCTACCTGCTCTACGTGCTGGGGAGGGACGAATGCCTCCGAAGACTCCAGGGGGTCAGGTCTTGAATCGTGATACCCCCATGGGTATAAATTTCGGGGCCTCCGGGTAACGGTATCGCTCCGCAGGCTCCGCTGCGACCGACCCGTACGGCCCCGCAGGGGAGGATGGAGGCGGGCTCGCCCTCCGAGACACCCGCGGTGGCCAAAACCCGGCTTCCCAGGAAAAGTGCGCAGTCCTTTTCCGAGCGGCAACCTTTATAATATTCTTTACGCCGCGGGAAGAGGAGGAAGAGTGGATGCTGCGGGAGATACTGGAAACCCTGAAACAGGACATACAGGCGGCACGGGACCGTGACCCGGCCGCTCGGAGCGCCCTGGAGATAATCTTGGCCTATCCCGGCGTCCACGCCCTGTGGATGCACCGCGTGGCCCACTGGCTGTGGAACCGCGGCATTCCCCTCGTCCCCCGTCTCCTCTCGCACCTTAACCGCTGGCTGACGGGAATCGAGATACATCCGGGAGCCCGCATCGGAAAGGGCGTTTTCATCGACCACGGCATGGGGGTGGTGATTGGGGAGACGGCGGAGATAGGGGACAACGTCACCCTTTACCAGGGGGTGACCCTGGGAGGAACCGGAAAGGAAAAGGGCAAGCGCCATCCCACGGTGGGGAAGAACGTGGTCATCGCCGCCGGGGCCAAGGTGCTGGGCCCCATAACCATAGGCGACGATTCCAAGGTGGGAGCCGGGGCGGTGGTCATCCGGGGCGTCCCTCCCCGGTGCACGGTGGTGGGGGTGCCCGGGAAGGTGGTGGTAAGGGAGGGTGAACCGGTGATAGACCTCCATCACGAGGCCATCCCCGACCCGGTGATGGACAGGATCGAGGCGCTGGACGGGATGATACGCAAACTGGAGGAGAGGCTGGAGAAGACCCACCGCGAGCTGGAGAGCGCGGAGAGGAAGTTGCGCCGCGCCGAGGAGGAGCTCAAGACCGTGGAGCGCAGGATAGGGCTGACCGGGGAGGCGGAAGAGGGCAGCGCGAGAGCCGCCGCGAGTGGAGGCTCATCCCGCGGGAAGGGCGGAGGGAGCGCCGCGAGGAAGGGAGAGGGAAGCGGCGCGCGGCGGAAAAGATCCGGGGGCGGCATGGAGAGCGAAGGGGAGGACTGAAAAAGGCCATGGGCCTCAGGGTTTACAACACCATGACCCGCAGGAAGGAGGACGTCGTGCCCCGCGCGGAGGGCGAGGTGTCCATGTACGTCGGCGGGCCCACGGTGTACAACTACATCCACGTGGGAAACGGGAGGGCCTACCTGGTCTTCGACGTCATCCGCCGCTACCTCCAGTACAAGGGATACCAGGTCTACTGCGTGCAGAACTTCACCGACGTGGACGACAAGATCATCGCCCGCGCCATGGAGGAGGGAAAGACACCCGAGGAAGTGGCCCGTTTCTACGAACAGGCCTTCCTGGAGGACATGCGGGCCCTGCGCGTCATGCCGCCAGACGTGTCCCCCCGCGCCACGGAGACCATACCCCGTATGCTGGAGATGATACAGGGCCTGCTGGAGAAGGGATACGCCTACGTCGTGGACGGGGACGTATTCTTCAGCGTGGAGAGGTTCCCGGGGTACGGGAAGCTCTCCCGCAGGACTCTGGAGGAGATGCGGGCCGGGGAGCGGGTGGAGGTGGACGAGCGCAAACGCCACCCCATGGACTTCGCCCTCTGGAAGTCGGCCAAACCGGGAGAGCCGGCCTGGGATTCCCCCTGGGGGAAGGGACGTCCGGGATGGCACATCGAGTGCTCGGCCATGTCCCTCCACTACCTGGGCATGGGTTTCGACATCCACGGCGGCGGCCAGGATCTCATCTTCCCGCACCACGAGAACGAGATCGCCCAGTCCGAGGCCTATACCGGGCAGGAACCCTTCGTCCGCTACTGGATACACAACGGCTTCGTCAACATCCGCGAGGAGAAGATGTCCAAATCGCTGGGGAACATCGTCCTGGTGCGGGAGATACTGAAGAAATACCCCCCGGACGCCGTCCGTATGCTGACCCTCCAGACCCATTACCGGAGCCCCATAGACTTCGGCCCGGAGGCCCTGGAGGAGGCGCAACGGGCTTTGGAGAGGCTGGAGAACTGCCTCTTCGCCCTGGATAGCTTCCTTGCCAAGCCCACCACTCGCGTGGCCCCCGTGCGCACCCAGAGGGAGGTGGAGCTCTCCGACTCCTTCTTCGACTTCGAGCGGCGGTTCGAGGAGGCCATGGACGACGACTTCAACACCGCCAAGGCCATGGGCGTGATCTTCGAGCTGGTCAAGGAGCTCAACGCCTACCTGGCGGAGCAGGAGAGGTTCCCAACCCCCGCCGCCCCCATCATCGCCGGGCTGGGAAGGGACCTCCTTCTCAAGCTCTGCCGGGTCCTGGGCCTCTTACAACCCCCGGAGGAGGCGGAGGAGGAATGCCTCCCCGCGGAGGAGGGCGAGGAGAAGAAGCCCGCCGGGTTTCCCGCGGCGGAGGACCTGGTGGAGCTGCTCCTCGAGGTCCGCGCCTTGGCCCGCAGGAAGAAGGAATACGAGACCGCGGACTTCATACGCTCCCGCCTGGGGGAGATGGGCATTCGCGTGGACGACCTCCGGGAGGGCCAGCGCTGGAAGTACGTGGGGAGGCAGGAGCGGGATTGAGATACGAGCAGGTGGAGGGGAGGAGGGCGGTCCTTGAGGCCCTGCGCGGG
>JACVJH010000025.1 GCA_015711895.1 Candidatus Solincola tengchongensis
CGGTGGCCGCCGTCTCCCTGCTGGTGGCCAACGACGAGAAGGGGAACCGCATCTTCCTCCTGGTGGAGAAGGAAGTCTCCCCCTTCCAGACCGGGACCCTGCACAAGCTGGGCTGGAGAGCGGCACCCACCGGCGAGATATACTTCGACAACTGCCGGGTGCCGAGGGAGAACAACGTCCTGGACATGGTCCAGAGGACGCTCTCCGATCCGGAGCGGCTGCGGGAGCTGGGCGTGGAGCTCGACCCCTCGCGTCTCCAGTCATCGGGGTTCATGGGCGTGCTCTCCCGGATGAGCCCGGAGAACGTCATCTTCGCCTTCCTGCGCAGCGGCATGGCTCTGGCCGCGGCGGGCATCTCCCAGGCCGCCCTGGACGCCTCCATAAAATTCGCCCGGGAACGGGTGCAGTTCGGGAAGCCCATTGGGAGGTTCCAGCTGGTGCAGGAGATGCTCTACAACATGACCGCCCTCACCGAGACCTCCCGCCTGCTGGGCTACAAGGCCCTGTGGGCGGTGACCCGGGGCGATCCCCAGGCGCGCATGCTCTCCTCGCTGGCCAAGGGTTACGCCTGCGACGCCGCGGTGAAGGTCACCTACGACGCCATACAGATACACGGCGGGATGGGCCTGTCTGACGAATACCCTCTGGAGAGGTACTTCCGGGACGCCCGCATGCTCACCATCCCGGACGGGACGGCGGAGATCCAGAAACTCATCGTGGGGAGGGAGCTCCTGGGGCCGGGGTTCTCGGCCTACGCCTGAGGCTCGGCCTACGCCTGAGATAATCTCCGGACCGGCCGGGACCCCATTACCCTTCGCCGTGCGGGATATCCACAAACCAGACGCCCGTCGGGGGAAAAGGGTTCCCGTGTAAAGCTTCTCGGCTTAAGCCCGAGGGAAGGGATCGCAGGGGAACCAACCGACACTCGCCCCGGGGGGAAGGATACGGCCTCCCGTCCCGGCTCCGCGGCTCATTCCCACTCGATGGTCGCCGGAGGCTTGGAGGAGATGTCCAGGACCACGCGGTTCACGCCGCGTACCTCGTTGATAACCCGGTTGGATATTCTTTCCAACACATCATAGGGGAGGCGGGCCCAGTCCGCGGTCATGGCGTCCTCGCTGGTCACCGCCCGCACCACGATGGGGTAGGCGTAGGTCCGCTCGTCCCCCATGACCCCCACCGTCTTTATGTCCGGAAGGATGGCGAAGGACTGCCAAAGCTGGCGGTAGAGGCCGGCGCGCTTCACCTCCTCCACCACGATGGCGTCCGCCTCGCGCAGGATCTCCAGCTTCTCCGCGGTGACCTCGCCGATGATGCGGATAGCCAGCCCCGGCCCGGGGAAGGGTTGCCTCCAGACGATCTCCTCCGGGAGCCCCAGCTCTTCCCCCACGGCCCGGACCTCGTCCTTGAAGAGGTTGCGCAGGGGCTCCACCAGGGTGAAGTCCATGTCTTCGGGCAATCCGCCCACGTTGTGGTGGGACTTGATGCGCGCCGCGTCCCGGGTCCCGCTCTCGATGATGTCCGGATAGAGCGTCCCTTGCACCAGGTAGTGGGTGTCCTTGAGTTCCCGGGCCACCTCCTCGAAGACGCGGATGAACTCCTCCCCGATGGCCTTGCGTTTCGCCTCGGGGTCGGTGACCCCCTTGAGGCGGGCCAGGAAGCGGTCCTGGGCCTTCACGTGGATGAGGTTCATGTGGAAGTGGCGGCGGAAGGTGTCCTCCACCTGTTCCGCCTCGCCCTTGCGCAGGAGGCCGTGGTCCACGAAGACGCAGGTCAGCTGGTCCCCCACCGCCTTGTGCACCAGGACGGCGGCGGTCGCGGAGTCCACTCCCCCGGAAAGGCCGCAGATGATCTTGTTCTCCCCCACCGTCTCCCGGACCTCCTCCACCGCCTGCTCGATGATGGAGACCATGGTCCAGGAAGGGAGGAGGTCCGCCGCGCTGTAAAGGAAGTTCTTGAGCACCTCCATGCCCAGGGGGGTATGGACGACCTCGGGGTGGAATTGCACCCCGTACATCTTCCGCTGCACGTCCTCCATGGCCGCCACCGGTGAGGCGGCGGTGCGGGCGGTGACCCGGAAGCCGGGAGGAGCCTCCACCACACTGTCCCCGTGGCTCATCCAGACCGTCTGTTTGAGGGGCAGCTCCTCGAAGAGCACGCTCCCTCCGACGACCTCCAGGTCCGTCTTCCCGTATTCCCGGACGCCGGTCGCCTCCACCCTCCCGCCCATCTCCCGGGCGATGAGCTGGTGTCCGTAGCATATACCCAATATCGGGAGGCCCAGCCGAAAGATGTCCGGATGCGGCCTGGGAGCCCCTTCCTGGTAAACACTGGAAGGCCCTCCGGAGAAGATGAGCGCCTTGGCTCCCCGGCGGAGTATCTCGTCGGGAGGGATGTCGTAAGGCACGATCTCCGAATAGACCTTGCACTCCCGCACCCGGCGGGCGATGAGCTGGGCGTACTGGGCCCCGAAGTCAAGCACCAGCACCTGTTCCCTCAAGGGAGTCCCCCCCTTCCAGCCGGGCAAGGTAGGGGAGCTCTCGGTAACGCTCCTGGTAATCGAGGCCGTACCCCACCAGGAACACGTTGGGCACCTCGAATCCAACGTAATCGAGCGGGACCTTCACCTTCCGGCGGGCAGCCTTGTCCAGCAATGTGCATACCCTGAGGCTGGCCGGCTCCCGGGCCAGCAGGATG
>JACVJH010000026.1 GCA_015711895.1 Candidatus Solincola tengchongensis
GTTCAGCAAGAGAGATCACCCCTTTCTTCCTGTCGACTTAGCTTGTTTTGTCAGGATGATAGGGTGGTCTCTCAACCTTTTTCAAACCCTAAAGCGCCTACCGAAACGATACAGCACCTATGCCGATCGTGGGGGAGCCCGCTCAGCCTGAAGGAATGTCGCTCGGCCCGAGGGACGCGCTTTACCACAGGCAAACGACTCCCGTCGAAATTCCTCGATGCTTGGGTGTCGAGGCCCCCACTGCAACATCGAGGACGGTCCCGACAAATCTGCTTTTCAAGGCTTCGAACAGGACGTCCGCGAGGCCCAGCCCAAGCGACTATGCAGTGTCCATTGGAGTGTCTGGCGACAGCCTCCTGTTTCAAGTTCCACTCGAAGCTTCAGGGAACCAAGGTACCGCCTTGGGTGGAACTTTCAAGGTTGAAAAATCGCCGGCGGCGCGTGGTGTTCCTCGGGGACGGCCTCTTCCGCGGGATTTCCGGGCGGTTGGCCCATGTACTGCTCACTCATGGACCTCCGGTGGTCTTCCTCCACAACGACCGCATGCTCTCCTCTAGGCGGGTATAAGGGGGTGTCCGGGAGACCGCGGAGGCTTTCGGACCCGACGAAGGTTCAGGGGTGCGCGACCTCGCTCATTCCGGCAGTTCCACCCGCATGCAGGGGTCGGTGCTGATAGCGAAGCGACTTTCCGGTGACGATGCGGCGCTCCTCCCCGGATGTCTTCCTCAGAAGGGGCGGAAAAACAAGCGGCTCAGGGTGAGCACCCATCGAGGGCCCTCTCCTTCTGCAGGCGGCGCAGGCGGGCGTAGAGCCTCCCCACGGCCACCCCGGAGGCCGCCGCCAGGCGGGGGAAGTAGCGCCGGTAGTGGTACATCAATCGGGAGGGGAGGCCGGGTATGACCAGGAAGCGCCCCCTCTCCACGCCGTCCAGGGCCAGGGAGGCCACCTTCTCCGGCCGGCTGCTGAAGAGCTCCAGCAGGCGGGCCACCCTCTCCCAACCCCGGAAGCGGATGGGCAGGTCCTTTATCGGGTGGGAGCGGGCCATGGGGGTGTTCACGTAACCGGGGCAGACCAGGGTCACCCCTATGCCCTGTGGTTTGAGGTCGTAATAGAGGACCTCGCTCATCCCGGTAATGGCGAACTTGCTGGCGCAGTACGCGGACTGGCCTGGGATGGGGACCAGACCGTCTATGGAACCGATGTTCACGATGCAACCGGAGCCTTTCTCCACGAGATCGGGGAGGAAGACCTCCACCACGTTGACCGTGCCCATGAGGTTGACGTCTATTATCCGCTTCCATTCCTCGTGCTCCGTGGAGGTCACGTGGGCCACAAGGGTGACCCCCGCGCAGTTCACCAGGACGTCGGGGGAGAGGGAGAGCGCATCGAGCCTCTCGCGCAGATTCCTCACCGCGTCTATGTCCGTGACGTCGATGCGGAAGCCGCGTGCCTCGTGACCCTCTCGGCGCAGAGAGGCCTCCGCTGCGGCGAGGGCCTCGGGGTTCAGGTCCACCAGGATGGGGGTCGCGCCGCGGTGAGCCGCCTCGGCGGCGATGGCCAGTCCTATGCCGCTTCCCCCGCCGGTGACGAGCACCTTCTTTCCCCTCCAGTCCCATCCCCTCTTCATCTTCCCGTTCCTCCCTGTCGGACGATACGTAGCGCCGTCGAGGCGACCCCTGCCGAGCATCGTACCTCGGGTACGGCGCCCACTCATGACCTGCACGAAATCCCGCCGGACGTCACAGGCGGGTTTTTACCGGTTCCGCTCGGTGCCAGGTACATGGTATCCCATTTATTAATAATTTGCAATATGCAAAAATTTATTTATGAAAATATATCTGATTCGCTCGGTGGGCGCTCGGCAGGAGTCCTCTGAGCCGCGGGCTCGCATGCTCTCCTTTGACGCCGGGGCCGCTTTCGCGCGCCGCGCCGCCGCCCAGGCCCTCCGCAGGCATTGCCCGCCACTTCCGGTGTTCAAAGCGGTGGTGGGTGCACGGGTTCGGAGACGCGTTGAAGGAAGTGAGCATGATGTCGACGAGGATCCCGTTTTCGACCGCACTTGTGCCCGCCGGGCCTCGGATACCTCGTCTCCATGGAGCTCTCGGACGCCTGCATGGAAGAATGCGAGGACAGAGGCGAGATGTATCCCGTGTAGTATGCCACGTAATGACCAATACGGTAAGTTGACATTTGCCGGTATTGGAAATAAGATAGCCGAGCGGGCTTGTACTGCAGGAAAGGAAACCCATGCCCTTCACCGAGACCGAGGTGCTCATCATAGGGGCCGGCATCCTGGGGGCGGCAACGGCCCGGGAACTCTCCAAGTACAAGGTCGACGTGACCCTGGTGGAGAAGAACGTGGACGTCGGCTGGGGAATCACCGAGGCCAACGTCGGCGTGGTCAACCAGGGCAAGGACACCCTCGAGTTCCGGCCCGAGTACCACCGCAGCCACCTCCTCTGGCGTTCCCTCTCCATGATGGAACCCTTGTGCCGGGAGCTGGACGTCCCCTTCCGCAAGGTAGGGGGCTGGGAGATGTGCTGGGACATGAAGGCCAAGGAGAAACTGGACAAGCTGGCCCGGCGCACGGAGAGCCTGGGGTTGGGGAAGGACCGTTTCTACTGGTACCCCGAGCTCAAGGAGATGGAGCCCAACGTCTCGGACCGGATCCTGGGGGGGCTGCACGACCCG
>JACVJH010000027.1 GCA_015711895.1 Candidatus Solincola tengchongensis
GCGAGGAAGACCAGCTCCTCGGTGTCCGTCAGGGGCTCGGGGAAGAAGCTCCCCGCGGGGCCGCTGGCGAGGAAGGTGTCCCCCACCCCCACCCGCTCCAGGAGGAAGGGGGAGACGAAGCCCTCCGGGACGCGGCGCACGGTGATGTCCCAGTAGCCCTTCCCCGGCGGGGAGGAGATGGAGTAGGGACGGGAGGTCAGGACCCCGTCCACCTCGCAGAAGAGGTTCACGTACTGGCCGGCGCGGAAGGTGGGGAGGGCCCCCTCGGCGGCCTCCATGCGCAGGGTCTTGGTGCTCCCCGTCTCCTCGATGATCTCCGCCACCCTGAGCCTCACCCGGTCGGGGTGCAGGGAGGAGAGAGCGCGGTCGACGGCGAGGAGAGGCAGGTCTATCTCCGAGGCCTCCGCCGCCTGGCTCTCGCAGAAGGCCTTCACGGCCTCGATGCCCGCGGCTCCCATGCCGCCTTTCTCCATGTCCTGGAGGATGTTCTCCGCCGCCGTTCGGCCGGAGTCGATGCAGGGCTGGAAGCCTCCGCCCATCCTTACCCAGGCTCCGGCGAAGTACAGGCCCTCCAGAGGACCGCGATTGGGAAGGCGCAACACGGTGCTCTCGGCGGGGGAGTTCTCATAACCGTAGACGGCTCCCTCCCAGTTGCCCGTGTAACGCATATGGGTGAGGGGCGTGGCCACCTCCACTACCTCGATGTGCTCCCGCAGTCCCGGCGCGACTCGCTCGGCAAGGTCGATGAGGCGGGAGGCCAGCTGGTTTTTCGCCTCCACGTAGCGGTCCGGTGGGAGGGCACGCCACAGGTCCCCGAACCCTATGGTGGTCAGGGTGACCACGCAGGTCCCGGGTGGCGAGAACTCGGGGTCCAGGACGTTGTAGGGGGCGATGGCGCAGCTCTTGGGCTGGAAGACGGCGTTCCTGCGGGCCTCGTCGTAGTGGGACTCGAAGTCGTAGTCCAGGTTGAGCATTATCTCGTGGTTGGCCAGCCCCAGGCGTTCCACCGGGCAGTCCAGGCCCAGGAAGACGGTGAACAGGGAGATGCCGACCTTCCCCCATCCCAGCCTCCTCAGGTACCAGGAGGGCACGTTCTCTCGCCCCACCAGGTCCAAACAGGTGGTTATGGGGTTGGCGTTGCTCACCACGTAGGAGGTGGAGACCGCCGTCCCGTCCTCGGCCACCACCCCGGTGACCCTCCCGCCCTCGACGACGATGCGCGCGGCGCCGTTGTTCAGGCGCACGTCGCCACCGTTTTCCAGAATGGTCTCCACGAAGGCCTGAGACAAGGCCTGGCTCTTTCCTTTGACGTGGGTGGGACCGTACTTGAGGTAGGTGGCGTTGGCGATGGCGAAGAGGAGGAAGGAGAGCCGAGAGGGGGGCAGGCCGTAATACCCCCAGAGCTGGGCGATGACCGCGCGGGCCCGCTCGTCCTTGACCTCGGCGTTGAGGACGTCGCCCAGGGTGGCGCCGGCGTAGGTCATGAGGTTGGCGAAGGCCTGCGGGTTGGCGGCCATGGCCTCAGGCGTGAATATGGAAGTTTCTTCCAAAAGAGCGAACATGAGGGAGGTAAAGCGGCGTATCCCCTCCGCTTCGGCCGGGAAGTGCTCGCAGAGCACCTCGTCGTAGCCCTCGCGTTCCGCGGGGAGCACCAGGTCCAGGTCGGGGAAGGTGCTGCGGTAGAAGTCGGGGATGTCCAGGAACTCCACCTTCTGCGCTACCCCTATCTTTTCCAGAGAATGCCAGAGGGGGCCCCGGCGACTCCTGTGCCCCAGGCCGGAGAGCTCGTGCAGAGAGATCTCGAACTCGAAGCGCCCCCTGCAGAAGGTGGAGGCATAACCTCCTGGCACGCAATGCTTCTCCAGCACCAGGACCCTCTTACCGGCCACGGACAGGTTGGCCGCCGCGGAGAGGCCGCCCAGCCCGGCGCCCACGACCACCACGTCATAATCCGCCATCGCCGATCCCTCCCCTCGCGTGCTTGAACGGAACGCGGTTCACGCGCCCGCCGCGGCTATCTCGCCCTTCTCGTACTTCTCGTGGACCATCTTCCGTATCTCCCGATAGTGGACCTTTCCGGTGATCAGCCGCGGCAGCTCCTCCACGAAAAGCACGTACTTGGGTGCCTTGTAGTCGGCCAGATGGCGCTTGCACCAGGAGATGATCTCCTCGTCGGTGGCCGTGGCGCCCGGCTTGAGCTGGACGACGGCGGTGACCGCCTCCCCCCAGCGGGGATGGGAAACCGAGGTCACCCCGGAGAGCTCCACGGCCGGATGCCGGTTGATGACCTCCTCAACCTCCTCGGGGAAGACCTTCTCCCCGCCGGTGTTTATGCACCCCGATCCCCGCCCGATGAGGTGGATGTGCCCCTTCTCGTCCACCGTGGCCATGTCCCCGGTGAATATATAGGTCTTGCCGCCAACTTTCCGGTAGGTGCGCGCCGTTTTCTCCGGGTCCCCGAAGTACCCGGAAGAACCCTGATGCTCCCGGGCCACGGCCACCTCGCCGATCTCTCCCGGACCAGCCTCCCTTCCGTCCTCGGTTATCACCTTTACCATGTCGGTCACCCGGAAGACGGTCTTCTCCAGCTCCCGGTCGGCGGCGGTGTAGGGGGTGACCGAGATGTAGTGGCCTTCGGTGGAGGCCAGGACATCCAGGATGATGAGCTGGGGCAGGTGGTCCAGCAGGCGGCGCTTGACGTCCACGGAGAGGGCCATACCGCTGGATAGGATTACCAGGAGGGAGCTCAGGTCGTAGCGGCGGCCCTCGGCGGCCGCCTGGTCGAGGGCATCGGCGAAGGGACGGCACTGCCCGTCGCCCACGGCCACCAGGACGTTGGCGCGGTGTTTCTCGATGGCTCGCATCATCTCCTCCACGTCGAAGCTCTTGGAGGGGAGCATGATGCTGGTGAATCCTCCAATCATGCCGATGAGGGCGTGGTTGTAAGCCCAAGCGTGCATCATGGGGCTGGCCAGGAGGAGGCGCACCTTGCCCCCCGTGAGCCTGGCGGTCATACGCAACAGGGCCCGGATCACGGGATCGGGCGAGCGGCGGATGAAGGGGCCCGCCTTCTTCCCCATGGCGGCCAAGGCTTTGCGCGTGGCCGGCCGGGAGAGGATCCAGGGTAGGGCGCGGGCCGTGCCCGGGATGCGCAGGGTCCTCTCGATGCCCTCGAAGACCTGGCCGGGGGCTTTGGCAAGGTCTGCCAGACCGCCGGCGAAGTTGCGGAGCATGGCCTCAAGCGGAGCGCTCAGGGCCTGTTCATGGGTGTAGATGACCCCCTTGGGGTACCCGGTGGTACCTCCGGTGTACATGAGGACCACGATGTCCTGATCGCGGAACCCCTCCCAGGGAGGCTGTGGGCGTGTGGCCGGCTTGTCGCTTACCAGTTCATGGTAGTTGTGCATGCCCTCCACACGCCGCTCCCCGATGATGATGTAATTCCTCACCCCGGGTAGCTCCGGCCGGAGGTTCGCCATGCGATCGGCGATGTCCTCGTTGAAGACCACCGTGGTCATCCCCGCGTCCTCTATGACGTGCTTAAGCTCCCATTCCTTGAACTTGAAATTGAGGGTCACGGCGCGGGCGGTTATCTTCCAGGCCGCGGCCACCGTCTCCAGGAAGGCGGGCGTGTTGTATTCCGCGATGCCGATGTTCTCGTCGCGCTTCACTCCCAGGTCCAGAAGGGCGTGAGCCAGGCGGTTGGTGCGTTCGTCCAGCTCCCGGTAGGTGATGACCTCGTCACCGTAGATGACCGCCGGATAGGAAGCGAAGGCGGACAGGATGTCGTCGTAGAAACCCTGGAAGTCGGTCATGATACTCCCTCCCCTGAGAACAAAAAGCGACCTTACCGGACAGCCTTCCCCGCAGATCCGACCTACGATAATTATAACGGCAATCGCTTCCGTAACACTCGCGCGGCGGACGGGGAGTTGCTGTCCAGAAAAAGTAGGCACCTCATCCCGACAAAACCTCAACACGCTATCCTCTCGTATCCCGCAAGAGCTTTAAGGACGTCCTTCACCCAGGGGTCT
>MU158578.1:0-8849 GCA_015711895.1 Candidatus Solincola tengchongensis
GCCCGAGACGTCGCGGCGCATGCGTGAGGAGGTTGACCGCGCCCGCCGTGAGGGCGACAGCCTGGGGGGCGTGTTCGAGGTGGTTGCCTATGGGGTCCCCGCCGGACTGGGGAGCCACGTGCACTGGGACCGCAGGCTCGATTCACGGCTGGCGGCGGCGGTGATGTCCATACAGGGCATCAAAGGGGTGGAGATCGGGGACGGTTTCCGGCTGGCGGGCCTGCGGGGCTCGCAAGCGGCCGACCCCATCCGCCACTCTCGAAGGAGGGGATTCTTCAGGCCTACGAACCGCGCCGGGGGTCTCGAGGGCGGGATGACCAATGGGGAACCTGTGGTGGTCAGAGCGGCCATGAAGCCTATCCCCACCCTGGCCTCACCCCTGGAGAGCGTGGACCTCATGACCAAGGAGAAGGTAAACGCCGCGGTTGAGAGGTCCGACGTTTGCGCCGTCCCCGCGGCGGCGGTCATCGCCGAGGCGATGGTGGCGTTCGTCATCGCGGATGCCATGCTGGAGAAGCTCGGCGGCGACAGCCTGGGGGAGATAAGCGAACGCCATAGGGATCTCGTGAGGCGCCAGAGGTCCTTTTAAGGTGCACGTCGGCAAGATTATGGATAGAAGGTGGCGACTGCGGAGTTTCCGATTCGGAGATGCCGGGAGGGTTCCCGGACGCACAGCGTTCGCAGGTTCGTCTCCCTGGATGAGGGATCGCTATCCGGAGCGAAGGCCGGGACCGCCTGAAGGCCCCGCCTAGGGCCTCCGGGTGGCCTCCGCACAAGGGGCGGACGGGATGTGGGAAAAGAGGAAAAAGCCTGAAAAGAGAAAGAACATTGCCCTGATCGGCTTCATGGGGGCCGGGAAGAGCACCATCGGGACCCTCTTGGCCCGGAGGTTGGGAATGCGGTTCGTGGACCTCGACGAAGACATCTCCCGGGAGGCAGGCATGAGCATCCCGGAGATATTCCAACGCGAGGGCGAGGAGGGGTTCCGAGACCGGGAGAGCCGTGCCCTGCGCGAAAAGCTGCACGGAGAAGGAAAGGTGCTGGCCTGTGGGGGCGGCATCATCCTCCGCCCGGAGAACGTGGACCTCCTGCGGGAGAGGTGTACCGTGATATATCTCCAGGCGGGAAGGGAGACCATCCTGCAGCGCGTGGGCGGGGGAGAGGGGCGTCCTCTCCTAGCGGCGGGTGACGTCGCGGAAAGGGTCGAGGAATTGATGGCTCGCAGGGAGGAGGCTTACCGGCGGGCGGCCCACGTGGTAGTGACCACCGACGAACGCACTCCCGAAGAGGTGGTGGAGGAGATAGAGAGAAGATGCCTGGGGAGCTGATGGTGCGCGCCGGGGGGAAGGAGTATCCCATCCTTGTGGGTAGTGGGAGCTACAAAGAGGCGTTGCCGGAGATCCTGCGCCGCCTGGGGCCGGATAAGGTGGCGGTGGTGAGCCATCCTCCCCTGCGGGAGATGCACGGAAAGGATCTGGAAGAAGCCCTGAGGGACGAGCTGCCCCGGCATGGGCGCGTCATCTGGTTCACCTTCCCTGAGGGCGAGGAGAACAAGACCCTGGGCACGGTGACGGAGGGCTACCGGTTTCTGCTCCGGGAAAGCCTCACCCGCGAGGACATGATCCTGGCCTTCGGGGGAGGAGTGGTTGGGGACCTGGCCGGTTTCCTGGCCGCCACCTATATGCGGGGGGTACGCTACCTGCAGCTCCCCACCACCCTGATGTCCATGGTGGATTCGAGCATCGGGGGCAAGACGGGAGTGGACCTGCCGGAGGGGAAGAACATCGTGGGGTGCTTTTACCACCCGGAGGCGGTGATCGCCGACGTCTCGGTGCTCCGCACCCTTCCGGAAAGGGAGGTCCTGAGCGGGCTGGCCGAGGTGGCCAAATACGGGTTCCTCTACGATACCGAGATCCTCCGGGGGATGGAGGGCTGGCCGGAGGGAAGGCCTCCGGAGGGATACGACTTCGCCCCTTTGGTACGCCGTTGCGCCGCACACAAGGCGAGGGTGGTGGGGGAGGACGAGATGGACCTCAAGGGCATCCGCGCCTTTCTCAATTACGGGCACACCTTCGGCCACGCCCTGGAGGCGGCCGCCGGATACCGGATGCTGCGCCACGGCGAGGCCGTGGCCCTGGGGATGATCATGGCCTCCCGGATGGCGGAATGGAGCGGAAGGGCGCGGGTGCCTCTGGTCGAAAGACACCTCCGGGTGCTCCTTCCGCTGTTGCGGGATATCCCCCGGCCCCTGGAGGTCTCCGCCCGGGATATCCTGGGGTTCATGGAGGCGGACAAGAAGCGGGGCCGGAGCCTGCGTTTCGTCCTCCTCAGGGAATGGCAGTCCCCGGAGCTGGTGGAATCGCCGCCGCCAGATCTGGTGTGGGAAACGGTGGAAAGGACACTGAAGGATTTGCACGCCGCACGGTGATATGCACCCTTTTCACTGTCGTAGAGGTGGAGCACGGGATGGGGGCCAGAAGCACGAGGTATGGGACGGGAGGTATCACCAAAGGGCCGCCGGTTTGCGGGGGATGACGCCGTAGGGGACAGGGAGGACCGGACATGGGGATAAGGATAGCGGGAGGTCCATTGCCGCCCAGAGCCTGGTCGCCGGATAAGCGGAAGGAGGTAAGACGGAGATGCCGCTGATCGCCGTGGTCAACGGTCCCAACCTGAACCTCTTGGGGGAGCGGGACCAGGACATGTACGGGAAAGCATCCTGGGAGGAAGTCAGGGAGGAGCTCCGGGAGAAGGCCGCCGAACTGGACGTAGAGCTGGAGTTCTACCAGAGCAATCATGAAGGGGCCATCGTCGATTACCTGCAGGGACTGCGGGGACGCGCCGCCGGCCTGGTGATCAACCCCGGCGCCTTGACCCATTACGGCTACTCCCTGCGAGATGCGCTGGCGGACCTGGGCGTGCCGGTGGTGGAGGTGCACATAAGCAACATCTTCGCCCGGGAGGAATGGAGGTCCCGTTCGGTGATCTCGCCCGTGGCCAAGGGAGTGATAAGCGGGTTGGGGACGAGAGGTTATCAGCTGGCGCTCCAATGGCTGGTAGCGGAGCTCGGAAGGGGATGAATCCCAAGGGATGAGGCACTACGAAGGGCCGCCGTGGAGTAGCGAAATTGGAGGCGTTTTCCCAGCTAGAAAGGGCTCGTAACATTTTCGTAACACGAGTAACAGACATTTTACCGCCGGGAGACGGCGTGTGTATTAAGCTTTGAGGCGTGAGGTTCGAAACAGAATTAAGGATGTGAAGATCAGAAGAGGAATGTCGAAAAGAGGGCTTTTCTCATGTCCAGGCACGGCGAAATAGGAGTCGGCACGGAAGATGGGAAGATTTGAAAAACTGAAGAAGGAAGCGGGTTTCACCATTGTGGAGCTGGCCGCAGTGGTCATCATCCTGGGGATAATCCTTCTTACTGCGACCGTCAGTTACGCCAATTCGCGTAAGGGGCTTGCCCTGCGCAGTGCGGTGCAGGAGGTGGAGAGGGCCATAAACCGGGCCCGGAGCATCGCGGGAGAGGAGGGCGTGGACGTCTACCTGCAGTTCTGGGACTCGTCAGGAGCACATCCCAATCAGTACACCATCTACCGCGTGTACCCAGGCGGGGTAAACGAGCGGGATGAGGATACACCGACGGAGACACCCTTTCCGGGATCTTCCTACCTGACCGACGGCAACGGCCACTACTGGTTCAAACTAGCGGAGGGGGCGGTGCAGGTGCAATCCGGAGTCACCCTACTCTTCCGGAGGGAAGGTAGCGTGGTGAGGGTGAGTACGGTGCCCGCCGGAGGGTCTCTTCAGGTCATCCTGGTGAAGGGAGATCTGACGGCAACGGTGTCCTGCAACGAGCTCGGCGAGGTGATATGACGGGCGCCGTGAATCGATGCCCGATGTCCGGTTGGGGAGGAAGGGCCGGACTGGGGGATTGATTCGGGGAGACGGGCTGAGGAGGGAGCGAAGAGATGCTTACCCGGATAATGAGAAAGGTTCTGATGGGGGAGGAAGGTTTCTCCATCGCCGAGGTGATGGTGGCCTTCCTCATCCTGGCCATCGCCGTCATCCCCATGGCGGGTATGTTCGCCGCCGCCTCCAAGGTCGCCCGGGTGTCCTACGACCTGAACATGGCCCAGGAATGCCTGCGACTGTACACGGAGAAGGTGAAGAACATCCCCTTCTACTACGCGCACACCGAGGATGACCTCTCCACACCTATGGACGTTGACGATTTCTACTGGGGTAACCGCTCTCCCATATATAACAACACCTGGAACAACGCGCCGGAGATAGTCATGAAGAGCAGCTCCTCCGAACCCTACCCGGGTATGACGGTGACCATAAAGATGGCCTACGTGGACGAGGAGGAGGCCAGCGGGAAGACCCTGGCGGAAGCGGCGGAGGACACCGACCTCGCTGCCGACTGGCGGCCCATGACCCTTTACGGGTACGACCGGCCCAAGACCCCCACGGGCAAGGCCCTCAACCTCATCCTCTACGAGATAAAGGTCACTTTGGCCAACGGCCGGACTTTTTCGGACACCGAACTCTACGCCTCCCCCACCGACGTGGTGGCCAACGTGTACATCGACAAGGTGGTGAACATATCCGCGGACGCCACCAAGCTGGGCACCCGCTACAACGCCTTCGGGGAGTGCGTGAGTGCCCCCCACCACAAGAGCTCTATCACCATCCGGGCCTACGGCGAGGGCTTCACCCAGTCCGACCTCAACGCCGGCCTTGTAGACCTCAAACTGGTGAGGGTGGACGACAACGACATCTCCCCGGCCAACCTCACCTACGGGGAGGAGGGAGGACGTAAGTACCTTGAGGGCACCATCAGCCTGGACTCCGGAGGAAAGTCCGGGCCCACTAACGTCTGGTATCCGCGGCGCAAGCCCGGGTACTGGCACGCCTGGCTGGTGGTCAACCACATCATCTCCGTACGCAGCGACATCTTCGTGGTCGAATACCCGGTTCCCGTCTATTACAGCCCGGGTTCCAGCTATTCCGACAGCGACGGGAACAAGTCCGGCAGGGAGAGCAGTACCGATGAGGTGCTCACCTTCACCAACGTGGCCTACGTCACCGACCTTCTGAGCTACAACTACCCCAACCCGGGGGTGGGGGCGGTGGTCCAGCTGGTGCACACCGAGACCCACCCGGACACCGGTGAACCCGTCGACGTCATCAACTGCACCAACATGAGCATCAGCCCGACCGCCAACAAGGGATACCAGGGCGGGCTCACTGTGACCGCCAGGTTCAACTTCAACGGCCATATCGGCGGGTACTACAAGGTGCGCATCATAAACTGCATAGAACGGGCCACCCCGGACATCAACGTCATGGGGAACACCTACTGCGAGCTCCCGGCGAGTGACAACTACTACCTGGAGGGGCCGCCGGGCATATTCGACGTCTACGTCAAGGGGTACGTGGAGCCGGGGGAGGTCTATGTGGAGAGCACCACTCCTCAGGTCAGGTCCTTCGGGTACGACGACCGCCCCTACATGTACTGGCTGCGCGTGGAGGGGGTGAACTTCGACAGCTTCGTCACCCTGAAGATGGGCATCGGTTCCTCAGCTCCTCCCACGGGGGACGTGGTCTTCGACGCCGTGAGGGTCAACTGGATAGACCAGCACACCCTGGAGGCGGTCTTCGACTTCGCTCCCTACGTAGGGCCGGGTCATTACGGGAAATACTGGCTCTATGCCCAGAACAGCAATGGTTTCGGCTATGCGCTGGCGCCCGCCTTCGAGATCCGGAGGCCGGCCCCCATCATCTACGATTACCAAGTAAAGACCTACGGCTTGTGGCAGAACTACTTCGACGTCCAGGTGAGCGTGGATGGCGAGTGCTTCGACCGCGACCCCCTCACGGGGACCGATTTCCAACTCCGCATTCAGGAGGTGGCCGACCCGGCCAACGACTGGCTGGCCACCGAGGCCATGGAGGACCCGGTACCCTCGCAGTACGGCCGCCATGTGGAGGCCAAGTTGAACCTGGTGGACTGCGACCTCGGGCAGTGGATGTTCTACGGCCTCTCCGTTCCCGCCGGGCTCACGGATTACGGGTTCACGGACACCCTGCGTCCAACTCCGGTAACCTACCTTACCAATCTCAACGTCACGCTGGGGGCTCCGGTACTGCGCACGGCCAGCGTCCCCACAGACCCGGCGCAGTATTCCCTGATCATCATGAGCCGCTACGATGCGGTGGTCGGCGGATCCTGGATGGGCTGGAGCAACTGGTTCCAAAGCATTGAGGGGACTTACGCCAACATCCCGCCCTGGGGAAACATATACAATGCCTGGGCCTGGGAGAACGATCCCGCCCACGGTACGGTGGAATACCGCACCAAGGGCGAGATGTACTTCCAAGAGATCCGGGGAATGGGCTTCAACAAGGGTAGCACCCTGAGCGTGCAGGTGATGAACAACGACGCGCCGCCGCACACGGGGATGAACTACACCTGGACCGGGCTCACGGTGCACATGGACCGTTCCCAGGCCAAGGTGTGGGTGGAGATGGACGAGACCATGAGGGCCACTACCGGCCCGGACGAGGGCGGGATGGGGAGGATGCGCCTGCGCAACGATGCCAGCGGTGTGTGGCAGGACTGGTACATCGACCGCATCGCTTTCCAAAGGGAGGGTTGAGCCATGGGCAAGCGGGCACGGTCGTTCGTGGCACGCCTTATCCTGTGGCACGGTCCGGGTAAGGGGGAGGAGGGCTTCTCCCTCCCGGAGCTCCTGGTGGCCGTGCTCATACTCTCCATGCTGGTCCTGGCCACCTTCCAGCTGCTGGACGCGCAGCTGGGCGAGAGCGGCGTGGTGATCGCGCGCTCGGACATCGCCGAGGACCTGCGCATGGCCATGGACACCATGGTGGACCAGCTGCGCACGGCCAGGACATTCCACAACGCCGGGGCCAACGACATGACCTTTACCGGGTACGTGCTGGGAAGCGCCACTCAGCAGACGGTGCGCTTCTTCTTGAGCGGGGACGCCCTGTACATGAACTGCCCCGCCCTCTTCAGCGGCGACAAGCTGGTGGTCGCCGGGGTGTCCGGGCTCATTTTCCGTTATTACAGCGCCGCGGGCACCCTTCTGACCAACCCCAACCAGAGCTTGGCCTCCATAGCCCTGGTGGAGATCGAGCTGACCATCTCCAGGACCAGCGGAAAGGTAAAGCAGGAGGAGACGGCCAAGACCCAGGTGAGGGTGAGGAGATGAGGGGCGGCGGGCATCGGATGAGAGTAACCGAAGATCGGGAGTGAGCGGCGATGAGGAGCGGAAGTGGACGCGAGACAGGCAGGTCCGGCGTTGCCGGAGCGCTTATAAGGCTCTTCCCGCGACGGGGCCATTTCGCAGGAGGGGCGAAGAGGACGGCGATGTGCGGGGGGGAGAACGGCTTCGCCATGCTCTTCGTCATCTTCGCCATCATGGTCATCGGTATCCTGGGAGCCCTTATTTTGCTCTACACCGCAGTGGCCCTTCGCAACTCGGTGGGCGTGACACCGGCCGCCCGGGCCCTGTCTGCGGCGGAGGCGGGACTGGACGTGGCCCATGCCATGCTGGCCTCGGAGGCCATCGAGGACACCATCTCCACCCCGGTGACCGGTTCCCTCTGGGGAGGTGCGGGCACCTACGAGGTCTACGTACAGAAGAACCCCGACTTCGGGGACGGCGACCCCTACGACTGGAAGATAACCTCCTACGGCGAGTACCGGGCCAGCGTGGAGGGCGTGGAGAGGACCTTCTACCGCACCATCGAGGAAGTGGTGACCTTCGCCGGCGGACGCTATTACAACGCCTTCGACTACGTGCTCTTCTCCAAGGAGGGGAACATAAACATCAACCTGGACGGGGATTTCTCCGCCTTCTCCATCGGCCAGTGCGAGGTGGACGGGCAGGTATACGCGGGGAAGAACATCACCCTGGCCGATTCCGCACAGCTCATCGGGGCCAACGATTTTGTCATCAACGGCAACGTGGTCACGGAGAGAGGGGACGTTCTGGTCCACAACCGCTCCATCGCCTTTGCCTCCTCGGACATCAACATCAACGGCAACATATACAGCGGCATCCTCACCAAGCCCGGGGACCTGGGGGGAGGAGTGAACCTGGAGACGGACAAGGGCATCCTGAGCGGGGGGACCATCAACGTTACCGGGGACATCAACGCACACGGCAGGCTGCGCGATTACGATTACGGGGTCCGGCTCTACAACCGCATCCGGGTGGGCGCGGGTTCGGACCTGCGCATCTCGGGGAACATAAGGTCCAACCGCAGCGTGTACCTGGAGAACCGGGCCCTGGCCTTCGCCTGGCCGACGGTTACCGTCAACGGCAACATCTTCAGCGGTCAGAACGTCACCGTTGTGGGGGACATCACCGTTGGGGCCGACGTGCGCTACAACATCAACGGAAGTATCTACGCCGGGGGCAACGTGAGCGTCACAGGAGATTCCAATGTGCTCACCGCTTTGTATCTGCGAGTGGGCGGCGACATCCAGGCCAAGGGGGACGTGAACGTGGACTTGGGTTACGGCGTGGGAGCGCTCACCCCCAGCGGCTACAGCGTGGCCGGTCATATCTACGGGAGGAACGTGAGCCTGTCCGCCCGGCTAGGGGCCGGGGGGACGGTGGCCAACACGGTGGGCGGCAACATCTACTGCGACGGGGGCAACCTCAACCTGTACAACAAGACGGGCTCCTTCGGGACCTGCAGCACCACCATATCCGGCAACATCTACGGTGAGTCCACGGTCACCGTTAGAAGCGAGGAGACCGGGGCCTTCAACTCGGCTCCCATCTACGTGGCCGGGGGGAGCGTCCCGG
>MU158578.1:8859-9697 GCA_015711895.1 Candidatus Solincola tengchongensis
CCGGTGCCGGCCGGCCTTCCCGGGCAGGGGATCTTCTCCAACGGGGCCATGACCCTGGCCACCTCGGGGAGCAACGCCAGCATAAGGGATTACCGGGACGCCCGGCGTTACGGAGGCACTCCGAGCATCTCCGGCAACGTCACCGTGGACGGGAGCAAGGCCCAGCTGCCCACCACCTTCAATGTGCCCTCCGCCTCCGACCCCTTCGCCCCCACTCCCTTCAACGAGGTGCTCATGCCCCAGTGCGACTTCGACTACTACCGGGAGAAGGCCAAGGAGCAGGAGCTGGAGGACGGACAGCAGCATTACTACACCAGCAGCGTGCCCGACCTGGACATTGCCCCCGGCCAGATCTCATCCAGCCTTTACGTGGTGTTCGTGGAGGGCGACCTGGGCATCGGCACGGTGAACGTGCCGGTGAACTGCAAGGGCGTCTTCGTGGCCACGGGGAACGTGATCCTGAGGGAGGAGCTCCGCCGTCAGGGTGCCGGCGATGCCGAGTTCCAGATCATCGCCGGGAACAAGGTGACCTACGAGACCAACTTCAACATGGCCATCGACGACAACGACAAGATGTTCATCTACGCCGCGCACAAGACATACAACCCCAACACCGACCCGGTGAGCGTGCAGTACGAGATGGGCTGGTTCCGGTCCATAGAGGGGCAGATCACCGCCCGCGGCGACATCGTCATCAACTCCAACAAGAACAAGTTCAAGATCGGCCTGTACAATCACGCCATCAGGTTCAAGAACCCGGCCGTCCTGGGCGAGGCCTCCCGCATCCCCTTCACCGTGCAGTCCTGGAGAGAACTCTGAGCACGAGAACCTCAGCGGT
>MU158579.1:0-4782 GCA_015711895.1 Candidatus Solincola tengchongensis
TTCCTTCTCCGCCTCGTCGTAGGTGAGCACGGGGGCTTTCTTCACCCCATAGTCCTCCACCATCTCCACGCGGATGTCCGGCTTGCGGCCCGAGTGCTCCTCCACGATCTTGGAGCAGCACATCACCGGGCAGCCCTCGATGATGACGAAGAGCTCCGCCCCCGCTATCTTGTTCAACCCCGTATCCTTGTCGATGGCCACCGCCGGAAGGCAGACCAAATGGTATTCCTCATTTTCTTTCGCCAGTTCAGTGGCCACCGCCCCGGCGAGCTGCCCGGTGTTGGCGGCACCGTAACAGGTCGCTATCACTACCTTGAGCTCTCCCATCATCTCCTCCTGTTCTCCCGAGCTTTGAGCGGCGAAGATTCGCATGTGCTCTTTTCTAACCTCAATCCGGCCTAGTCGTTTCCGGCACAGGCTAGAATGCTTCCGAAGTTTTAGTTGGAGGCGTTTCGCTCGCTCTCTTGCCGCAGGCGCATCTTGAACCCGACTACAATGGTCGAAGGTGTCTGTGCATCACGCAAGAAAGGGTGCTCCTCAGTACTCCCCCTCTTCATCTCACGCCGGAAACCCGCTCCGCTGTATAACGGCCATGCATGAATCCCCCGCCGCTCGATTCATGATCTCCGCTCCCGGGCGGCCACGCGTTTACGTTCCGCCCACGCTCTCCATGCAATCCCCGGCCTACCTGGCAAACATACCAAAGACGTATCCCGTGCCCATGGCGAAGAGGCAGACCAGGGCGATATAGGTAAGGGCTTTCCTCGGGCCCATGATCCTGATGAGCACGATCATGCTGGGCAGGGATAGCGCCGGGCCGGCCAGCATGAGAGCAAGGGCGGGCCCCTTGCCCATCCCCAAGTCCAGAAGGCCGCGCACGATGGGCACCTCGGTGAGGGTGGCGAAGTACATGAGGGCTCCGGAGACGGAGGCGATGGCGTTCCCGCCCACCGTATTGCCGCCGACGTAACGGGAGATGACCTCGGGAGGTATGAGCTCCTTGACCACTCCCACCAGAAAGACCCCGATGAGCAGTATCGGGAGGATCATCTTCACCATGCGCCAGGTCTCCAGGAACCAGGTCTTTATCTCCTCGCGGGTGAACCATCTCCTCACCAGGTAGATGAGCAACGCCAGGAGCAGCACCTCCCCCGCGTACTTGTAGATGGAGGGCACCTTGGCCGTGCCGTAGACCAGGATGGCGATGAGCACCCCGAAGAAAGCGAGGTTCTGGTGTCCGGGACGCACGCGGCTACCGTCGTCGTACGCGAAGACCCCCGCGGCCTCCGCCTCCTGCGCCCGCCGCTCCTCCTCCTTATGGAAGATGCCCGCCATGATCAGCCCGATGGCGAAGGCGAAGCCCACTGCCCCTATGATGCGCGCCACCCCCAGGTCGTAACCGAGTAGGTGGATGGAATAGGTCATGGCCAAGATGTTGATTGCCGGCGAGGAATATAGGAAGGCCACCGCCGGTCCCAACCCGGCCCCCTTTTCCCTTATCCCCGTGAAAAGGGGCAGAACGGTACAGGAGCACACGGCCAGGATGGCCCCGGACACGGAGGCCACGGAGTACGCCAGGATCTTGTTGGTCCTGGGGCCGAAATACTTCATCACCGCCGCAGTGTTCAGGAAGGCGGCGATGGCCCCAGCTATGAAGAAGGCGGGCACCAGGCAGAAGAGGGTGTGCTGGGCCACGTACTCGTAGAGGGTCTTGAGGCCCTCCATCATCAATCCGCCAAAGGTCATGTACGATCGCTTCCTTTCCTGAAATTCTTATGTGATCTCAAAGCTCGACTTATGATCTCACGGCTTGAGCCAGCTCTCTATCTCCTTTTTGGAGGGGATCTTCCCCTTGGAAACCACCTTCCCGTCGATGACCACGCCCGGTGTGGTGAGGACGTTGTACTTCATGATCTCCGCCATGTCGGTCACTTCCTCCACTACGGCATCCAGGCCCAGCTCGGACACCACTTCCTTGATGGCCTCCTTGGTGGCGATGCATTTTTTGCACCCGGGCCCCAGAACTTTGATCTCCATCTCTCTCACCTCCGTTCTTCCGTTCCACTCTGTCCGCCTCGCAGGTTTTGTCCTCCAACCCAAAAGGGTGCGGCTGACCGCCTCAAAGGGGCTTTACCTAGGCCCAATCTCCACAAGTCGCCGGTCACCCCTCAGAGGCCCAATTCCCTCAATTTTTCCAGCTTGTCCTCCATTCCCGCCTCCATAAGAGGCTGGCAGTCCTCCACGCACCTCTCGCCCTCCACGAGCTGAGCGGCGAAGGCCATGCAGCTGGGCACCCCGCATCTACTGCAGTTGGTGCGGGGGAGGAAGCGCAGCACGTCCAGAAGCCTAGGAGGTACCCGCGTGGTGTGGTCGGGTTCTATCTCCTCTCGGCGCTCCCAGATGTCGTTCAGCCACTGGATGACCTTTTCCGCCGTCCTCTCTGCATGGGCACGGTCCTTCAAATTGTTGATGCTGACCATGTTCTCCCGCAGCGCGTACTTGTGAGCTCCCTCCCTCCACACGATGGTGGGCACCTTGGGGTCGTAGAAGGCGTTCTTCACCTCCGCGTTGACGTAGGGCATGATCGGCCCCAGGTCGGCATCCGTCTTAACCCGGGCCACCCAAACCGGCGACCCGGGGTCGCAGGGCGGAGAGAACATCTCCATCTCGTAGCCGTTTATGAGCATCGATTCCTTCCTTTCCCGAGTCCGCTAACGTCCATCCGCAGATGTTGCATCAACCCCGCCATTCTTTCCGGTCACGATCTCGCCCTGGTTGGGTCGGTAGGACTCTTCAAACACCGGCACGCAGTGCGGGAGCTCGGCCTCCTTTACCTTCTTCTCCAGCGGATGCCGGATGAACCTCGAGGCCTCTTCCCGGTCGTCGTCCGCCAGGATGCGCTTGAGCCAGATCAGCTCCTCCTCGCCCAGGGACAGGGCAATCCTCCTCATCTCCCGGCACCTCCCCGCGCCTTGATCCTCGACTCGGCCCTTGATGAGCGGGGGCCATTGAGCATCTTGCTCGCTTCGCAGGATGAACTCGGACCGATCCCACAGCGGTGCCCGGCTGCTTCCCCCTCTTCCGCTTCCCGGCTCCTGAAATAGCGGTGCATTATGTCCATCAGGTTATCCAGCCGACTTCCGGCAACGGCGTAGTAAGTGGAGGTCCCCACCCTCTTGGAATCCAGGAAGCCGGCCTCCCTCAGGACGTGCAGGTGATGGGACGCCAGCTGCTGGGATATGCCAAGCTCCCTCTCCACCTCGCAGACACACCTCTCGCCCCGCATGAGCAGGCAGAGGATGCGCAGCCGGTTGGGATCGGAGATGGCCCTTAAGCCCTCAGCCAGCTCCAGAATCCCCGGGTCATCGAGGCATCTGAGGTTATTGCGTTTCGCCATTCGATTTACCTCTACAAATTATCATTTGTACCAATCTATATTTGTATTATAAGAAAACGGCCACCCTTGTCAATGACTTACCTGGGGTCAAGAAAAGAGGGGCCTTCTTGGGCCTCGACGTGCCCCGGCGCCGTCTTCTAGGTGTAGTCCTCCTTGCGCACCTTGCGCACATCGCCAGTTCCTCGACGGCCTCATCGTGCTGGAGGACAAACAGGACGATGGGATGACCCTCCGCGCAACACTATTCCCTTTGCCTTAGCGGTGAAAATCACGGGCGCGCCACGGGCCCCATAAGCCCGGGAAGGCCCCGAACCGGGAGGGCTTGCGCCGTGCCACCGTATATGTGGGGACAACGGCCTGCAAGGGGAGGACGAAAGGCGATCGGG
This sequence comes from Candidatus Solincola tengchongensis, assembly GCA_015711895.1. Taxonomy (GTDB): domain Bacteria; phylum Actinomycetota; class Geothermincolia; order Geothermincolales; family RBG-13-55-18; genus Solincola_A; species Solincola_A tengchongensis. The sequence goes on from MU158579.1 coordinate 3,784, forward strand.
ACCTTACTGCTTACGTCGCGAATGCACCGCAGGAATCGCAAACAACCAGGGCGACGGAGCCGCGCAGGATTCATCGTGCGGCGGTCATCCTCTGGCCGAAGAGATGAACGCCTCCCCGACCGGCGGGAGAAACGGTGGCGGTGATCCGCCTTGACGAGATGCTTATCATGGTTCCTGCCTTCGGTGTAAAGTTGGTTCATGAGGGAATACGGGAAGGCCGGGAAAAAGGTGCTCTTCGTCTGCGGGGAGAACGCAGCCCGCAGCCAGATGGCCGAGGCCTTCTTCAACCGCCTGGCACGGGAATGGCGGGCGGAGAGCGCGGGGACCTTCCCGGCAGAAAAGGTCAACTCTCTCGCCGTGCGGGCCATGGAGGAGGTGGGCCTGGACATCTCCTCCGCCCGCCCCAAGGCCCTGGACCCGGGAAGGCTGTGCGAGTTCGAACGCATCATCTCCTTCGGCTGCATAGCAAGGGCCGCCTTTCCGGCGCGGGACCGCCTTGAGGAATGGCCCTTGCCGGACCCCGGCAAGGGCGACATGGGACTTATGCGCCGGGTTCGCGACGAGATAAGGCGCTTGGTCTCCTCGCTGGTCGAGGAACTGGAGGGCAGCGACTGAGCTGTCCCCGCTTCACCTTTTCAAGCGCCACTTTTCCTGCGCAGGCGGAGACTTCGTGCAACTTCCCCTATCGCGCATGCGCGAACGAAAAGCAAAGCCCCCGGCTCTCGCCGGGGGCCTCGGAATGGCGTCTTGCCCAATCAGTCCGCGCCGTCGAGGTTCTCCTCCACGAAGTCGATGAGGGGACCGATGACTTCGTTGGGGCGCCGGGAAGGGGCGTTGGCACAGGCGGTGAGCACGTCCATGTGGTTATACCCCTTGATGAGCTTCCTCTCCCCAGGTATGGGGAAGAACATGAAGGTGCCGCCGCTGAGCACCCCCTGCTCGGCGATGAACTCGATCTTGGGGAGCTCTCCCACCCGGTCGCCGTGGAGGAAATTTATC
>MU158579.1:4842-26971 GCA_015711895.1 Candidatus Solincola tengchongensis
AAGAGGGCGGCGAGGATGTCCACCACCTGCCGGGTGGAGAAATACCATTCGGTGAGGTTAAGGGGCCCCTTGAAGATGACCCTGGCCACGTCATGGATGTCGCTGACCTCGTTCTCCGCTGTGGTGTAGGTCATTTTTCCTTCCACATCCTGGAAATCAGGGTCGGAGGCATCGCCCACCTCGTCGAAGTTCACCCAGCGGTAGAGAGGCCCCTGCCTGAGGTGCAGGGCGTCCTGCCCGGCGTCATTGGCAATGAAGTAGGGCCCCATGCCCAGCATGCCCCCCACCATGTCGCCGATTATCGGGATGCCCCGGATGAGCTCCGAAGCGGGGAATTCCTTCTTCACCACCGTGCCCCCGCCCAGGAACCCCATGCTGTTCTGGATCATGCCCACCGGGGCGAAGGAATCGTCGAAGACCACGCCCAGCATGGCCTCGTTGGTGTAACGGAAGTCGGTTATCTGCGGCACTCCGTCCATGAAGGTCTGGAGGTCCCTCGAATGCATGAAGCGCAGGAGCATCTGCGCCGACCCCGAGAAAGGCACCTCGCGCAGGACGGCGCATTCCTCCTCCGGGGCGTAATAAGCCATCATCCCCACCGCCTCGAGCAGGGCCATGGATTCGGCGTCGATCAAGGGGAAGGGAAGGATACGGTTGGAATGAGGGTCGCTGCGCAACTGGCGCACCAGGGTGGCGTAGTTGTCGGCGGTGATGTCCCTCAGCATGTCCTGGATCCCCTGGGGGAGCTGCTGGAGCACGGCGCCCACCATCTCGCTGACCGGTGTCACCGTGGTGTCCAGGCCAAAGAGCCCGGCGCAATTGTTGAAGCCCGCGTCTTCCAGGGTGTCCGGGTTCCCATCCAGGTCCCAACCCGCGAACATGGAGGTCATGATACCGCCCAGGGAATGACCCCCCACGAAGACCTTCTCCCGGCGCACTTCCGGTTCGGGGACCATGGTCATGATGACCTTGAAGACGTCCTCGGTGGCCAGTTTGAGGCCGAACTCGGAGAGGAAGGGGACGTCGGGGTCGCGGAGCCATCCCCGGAACGTACGTCCGTTGACCTCCTTGCCCAGGTAGTAATAGTCGATGGCCTTGCGGGCCGCCTCTTCCACGGTCATCCGGCCCGCCTCCAACTCTCCCTCCAGGTAGTTGGCCGCGGAGAGATCCTCGAGGGTGTTGGGCCTCCTCTCCACGGCCCAGACCTCCAGGTTCAGCCCCCTCTGTGCCTTGGCAATATACACCAGCTGGCGTCCGAGGTACTCGAAACCGTTGGCCCCCTCCAGGATGCCCGGGAGCATGACCAGCATGGCGTCGGTGTTCTCGGGATCCACGAGCTTCGGGTTTCCGGCATGCAGCGTGGAGCCGTCGGCAGGCCTGAAGCGCAGGAAGTGTATGTAGTCGCATTCCGGAGGCGGCTCACCGTTGTCTCGCGGCGCGGGAGAATAGACGGTCTGCTCCTCCACAACCACGGCGGCGTCCACGTCCTCCTCGCTCCAGGCCCTCTCCGCGGGCGGATGGGGATTCTCGGGAACCGGGCCGCCCGGCTGGTAGCAACCGGCACAGATCAAAAGGGCGGCAAAAAAGAACGCGGCGATTACATTGAGGGTTTTTCTCATGGCCTCCCCCTTTCTCGTCCCCCAACCGGCAATCCCTGAATTCCGCGCCCTCTCTGGCTGAAGGTGAACGCGAACTCATTATAATACTTTTCTAAATTATTGTCATCTCTGACACATGTCAAATATGTAATTATTTCAGCGACGCGAGCTCGGCGAGAGAGGCGGGATCCCCCGCAGCTACGGCGGAAATCTCACGGCTTGAAAAAGGTCAAAGCGCGGGGTTTGCCAATCACCCGTGCGGGGTTATATCATAAACCTACAGGTCATATCAGGTTCGTGAGGAAGTTTGATCGGAGGCTCAAGCCCTGGCGGCCTGGGCCTCCTGCGTTTTAGGACGGATAGAAAGGAGACAGCCCATGAAGGTCGGACCCTTCAAGACCGTGGTCCTGCGCTACGAGCTCTTCGACGAGCAGGGAGAGCTCATCGACTCCTCGCCAGAGGGTCACCCCTTCAGCTTCGTGTTCGGCGAAGGGAGCATCATACCCGGCCTGGAGAGGGAGCTCGAGGGCATGGAGCCCGGAGAGGCCAAGGAGATTGTGGTCCAGCCCGAGGACGCCTACGGCCCCAAGAACCCCAACCTCATCCAGAAAGTCCCCAGGGAGATGTTCTCCGGCGGGGCGGACCTCGAGGTGGGCATGGCCTACACGGGCAGGACAGACGCGGGAAACGTGGTGAACTTCACGGTCACCGCCATGGACGACCAGAACGTGGAGATCGACCTCAACCATCCCCTGGCGGGAAAGGTGCTCCGCTTCAAAGTGACCATCGAGGACGTCCTGGATTAGAGGCATTCCGCGGCACGGAAAGCGGCCGGTCGGGACGGAAAACCACGGCCGATCGCCGGCGAAGGAGGAAATGATGGGAGAGAGAGTCCCGGCCGGCTCCGGGGAAAGGAACCCGGCCTCGGAACGTGGGGGCGGTGAAACGCGGCACGGACGCGCCAGGGATCCCCGCCTGGAGGCCCTGATATCGGACTGGAAAAGGGGAGAAAAGGACCGCTGGAGAGGCCACGGAAAATCCACGGGCAGACGGAAGCGCTGACCGCCTCCACGCGATAGGTCCCGTCCTATCCCCTTTTAAGAGGCCGTGTGGAGGCGCCATGGTTCCCCGTCGTGCTTCTCTCGAAGACCCTCTCAACCGCCTAATCCGCAAGGCCCGGCGATGCGCAGGTATTGGACATGCCGTGGGTGTACACCCTCGCTGAGGCCCACCGGGAAGCTTGCTTCCCTTTCGGTTGAGCCTAAAGCGTGCGCCTCCTGCCGAACATCCTTACGGGGCCGGGACTCACGGCCCTCCAAAGCGGTGTTGTAGGGTGCCTTACCGGTGGGCGCAAGATGCGGGGGCCGAGCGGATTCTTGCCCCATCCCCGCTTCAACAAGGCGTCTCCTGTTCCCCCAGCCCCAGCAGAGGGAGCAGCTTGCTCTTCCCGATGGCTTTCCAGTGATATTCACGGAAGACGTGCTTGAAATGCTGGAAGGTAGCGTGCGAGGAGAGGAATTCGTGAATGCGTCCGGCAACGGCCCTGGGGTCTTCCTCCAGGTCCACCACGATGGCGTTGCTCGTGGAGCCCAGGACCTCCCGCAGGGTAGGTATGTTGGAACATACGATGGGCATGCGCAAAAGCCCTGCCTCCAGGACGGGTAGCCCGAAGCCCTCGGCATAGCTGGTGAGCATAAGGACATCGGCAAGGGAGTAGATGTCCCGGGTGGCCTTCCAGTCGGCCACTGTGGGGGTCCCGTCGGCCATGCGGTATTCGCCCAGGAAGAGCACGTGCTCGCCCATCCCCAACTCCTCCACTAAACCCTTGAGCCGCTTGAAGTAGTCGCCGGCCTCCTGGTTGTGGGGGTCCACGTAACCGGTGATGATGAGCAGGAGGTCCGGATAATAATATCGGAGGGCCTGGCAGATGCGGACGGTCATTTCCAGGTTCTTCCTGGGAGTGATGCGCACCGGCGATATGACGTTGAGATCCCTCTCGTAGAGAGAAAACTCATCGATTAGCGCCGCAGCCTGGGGGGCGAGGGAGAGGAAATGGGAGAGGTCCACGCCGTTCCTCACCACCTCTATCTCCTCCTCGGGCAAGCCCAGGAGGCGGGAGAACTGCTCGCGCCGGTGCTCGGTTATGGTCACATACCTGGCGCCGGGGACGGGCTCGGTCATCAAGGTATAGGGATACTCTTCATGGGGCACGCGGTAAGCGGGGTCGAAATACGGCGAGTCGTGGCACCAGACGACGGACCTCAAAGAGCCCTCCTCCATCAAGGCGCGTAGGGCGGCGGTGGCCACCAGGTTGAAGGGCATGGTCAGCATGTTGTGGACGATGAGGGCCTGGATCCCTGCCAGGAGCTCCCTGATCTTGCCCGAAAGCCGCTCCGTGGCGCGCCGGAACTCATGCCCGGACAGGTTGCGGAACGCCGGGTAGTTGGAGGAAAGTTCCGGGAGGAGAACCGTCTCCACCCCTGGAGCAATCTCCCCGCCAACGCCGACGATCACCCTCACGCGCATTCCACATTCTGCCAGGAAGACGGCCTGGTTGCGGAGGATGGTCTCCACGCCTCCCACCACAGGAGGAGCGCTGTAGTGAACTATGGCCACACCGGGACGATCATCGCCGCCCTCGAACCTCTCTCTCGAACCCATGCCTCAATTATATAGTCGGGTCGTCCGTGCGTACCCCACTCCCTCGCGAACTATGAGCCGTGTGCATCGGGTAAACAGGCACTGCGGACCGTCCTGGCAGGCGGCTCTGACGGACACCTCGAGCACCCGCTATCCGCGGCTCGTCGCGGCCCAAAGTGGTTCTCGCCCCGGCGAACGGCGAACTGGGCTACATGCCGTTGCGCGCCGGATTCACCGGAGCTTCGGGGATGGGATAAAATGTAAGAGTTCCGTCGGTTCGCCAGGAAAACGGCACCGCCGCATTCGCCAAGCCTCGCTCGAGTCGCCCGGCAAGGTGAAAGGGGGCAGGAAGGATGTTCTGCGGAAACTGCGGTAAGGAGATCAAGCAAGGAGCGAAATTTTGCGTCTATTGCGGGACGCCGGTGCCAGCGGCTTTCCCTCCCGGTGTGGGTTGGGGGACACCTCCTCCTGCCGGCCGTGTCGCTCCCCCCTCACCTCCGGGACCCGGATCCGCTGCCTCGGCCCATGGCTACGGACCGGCACGACCCCCGGCGCCGCCCACCCCCCAACAGAACAAGTCGGCGCTCATATGGTTGCTGGTCATCGTGGGAATGGCCGGCATCACCATCATCGTGCTCATAGTGCTCTTCCTCATCGCCAGTGAGGGGACGAAAAAAGGCAGGGGGCTCGAGGGCACGGCCGCTGGGGGGTCATCGGAAGAGGACGCCAGGGAGGCGGAGGCCACGGTCAGATCCTTCTCCCAGGCCCTGGCGGCGGGCGACGTCGACGCTCTCATCGAGGCCGTGGAACCGGATTACGTTGCCGCCGTGGAGAATGCCCTGGGGAGGGACTCCCGGGAGATGCTTTCGGAGTATTACCATCACGTGCTGTTCTGGAACCTGGAGCTGGAAGTCGGCGAGTTGGACGTCGAGGTCTCGGGGGACCGGGCCACGGTTACCGTGGTCGAGGGCGCTTTGAGCTATGCCAACGACGGGGAAACCATCGGAGTGGACGCCTCGGAGGGTGGCACGGAGCCCCTGCGGCTGGTCAAGCGAGGAGGCAAATGGTACATAACGTCGGAGACCCTTGCCCGCTTAGGGCTGTCCATCGAGGACCTCATCGCTTACTTCGGCGGTGCCGATTCCACCGGAGGCCAGGCCGAGAACGGAGAGGGCCTCGCCGACAGTGAAGGGGATTGGCCGCTCGACATGGAGGTTTCCCTCCCCGTCGATTCGGAGGAAGAAGCCGTCGCCCTGGTGCTGCAGGACCCCGTGGTACTCGACTTCTACCTCACCGCGCCCAACGCCCAGATCGAGGTCACTGACGAGGGCTCCTTCTATCTCGTTCACGTCTTCGAGGTGGTGATGCACTCCACCACGGAGGGACATAACGCCACCTGCGGCTGGTATTCCGTGGACAAGCAAACGGGCGTGGTGGATAACTACATCCTCTGACACCCCGCCTCCAGGTTGCCGATGGTCTTGGGGTCGTTCTTCTCCGCCAATCGGCCGAGAACCCTTCACGCCTATTCTGAGCGCTTGCCCTCTCCGGCAACTCTGCCTCCTCCCCCGCTCACCCCACCCACCAGAGGGCGCGGCGGCCGCAAACAGGAAGGGGCCGGCCTGATGGGGGTTTCCGGGGTTGTCGGAACTTGTGACTCTCCGGGGGGCCGTTTCACCCGCCAACGCGTATAAGGTCGACCTGAGAGTCACCCCTGGCTGGGCGCCGGAGCCCCATAATCCAGCCGGAAAAACCCCATATTTCAGTCCCATAAAACAAATCGGGCCCGAGTACGCCACTCGGACCCCTTGCTGCCTGGCACGCCCGGAGGGAGTCGAACCCCCAACCTTCTGATCCGTAGTCCGTCGCTCTATCCAGTTGAGCTACGGGCGCACATCTCGCGCCTCCCGCCTGGGTGAAGCGCATTTATTATTTTAACTTCTTGGCGCCCCCAAGCCAAGACATCATGGAGAGCACCCCTTTATTTCTGTTGATCCGCTTGCCCTATCGGGACGATAGGGCGGTTTCTCGACCTTTTTCAGCCCGAAAAGCTTCCGCGGAAACGGTTCAGCATCAAGAGGAGTCCGGCGCTTTTTCCGCGCCCCCCTCCGCATATGCCCCACCGGCAACCTTCGGGAGGTTTATGGATAATGAAACCCGACAGCCGCAAAGCTCAAAGACCCAGCTCGCTTTCGGCGAGCTGGGAATCGGAGAAGTCCTCCGGACTCACGGAGTCCATGGCCCGGTCGAGGTCCTTGAGCAGGGAATCCACATCCGAGCGGTCGGCAACCCCAACCTGTATCCCGCCTTCACTCGAAGGCGCCGGACCCTGACCGCTCTCCTCCTTTCCGCAGGAGGTGGTCGTGAGTGAAGAACCCAAAAGGATGACAGCCGCCAGGACCAGCCCCGCAGACCTGCTGAGCCTTCCTTCTCTCACCCTCGCACCCCCTTTGCTCATCGCCCCGACGGTCAGGCCGACTCGGGGAGCTGCCCCCTCAACTCCTGGATGTCGGCGCGTATGGTCTGCTGGTAGAAGAGCCGTATCTCCACGGCGTCCTGTCGGACAACCTGCAGGAGTCGGCGCGCCTCGCGGAGGAGGGAGTAGAAGCTACCCTGCGCCTGCTCGGGGGAGAGGGCGGCGATCTTCTCCAGCTCCTCGATGAATGCCCGATAATCCCGGGCGAACTCCTCGAACATCCCCTCCCAGGTGGCCAGGTCCCGCTCCAGCTTGGAGACATCGTAGCCCTTGGCCTTCATCTTCTCCAGGAATTCCTCCACCGCGGCTTTTACCCGCTCGTACGTCTCTCTGTGCCTCTGCTGGTTGTTGTTGAAGCGGGTGATAATGAGCTCGATACGCTTCTGGACGAACTCCCAGCGCTCCTGCAGGCGTTCCTGCAGACGGCCCTCACCGCCGGACTGGCCCTCCTGGGCCAGAGCGGGCGCAATGGAGATGGTCAGCAACAAGGCCACCATTCCCACCAGGATTGACGCCCTTTTCATCCCGCATCCCTCCTCCTTGTATCCTGTTCTCCGACTTTCTCCCGGCTTGTCTTTCGCCCGGCAAGGCCAGGAGGGAGTTCCATCGCCATCCCTGCGCATCTTCCGGCTCGCTTTTTCTTCCATCCGCTCCGAGCCTGGTCCCCGGCGCTCTTCCCTTTTTTATTTTCGTGCCGCCATATTAAGAAAATGTTAAGCGGCCCTTAAAGTTCCTTCCCCACTCACCTTCCGCCTCCCCTAAAGCGCGCGGAAACCCCCGGTTATTGCCCCGCGAGGACAGGCACGCCGGCATTCCAGGCATCTTATGCACTCCGCCGAATCGGGATTCTCGAAGATGTCGATATCCACCGGGCAGACCTTCCGGCACTTCCCGCAGGTATCGCACTTTTCCCTGTCCACCCGCATGCGGTAGAGGCTGATGCGGTTGCAGGCGCCGAGCATGGCCCCCAGCGGGCAGACCGCCCGGCAGAAGGGCCGTCTTGAGAACATAAACCAGAGGAGGAAAGCGAGCAGGATGGCGATCTTCATCCAGAAAAACCAGCCCGTGGGAGGCAGCGGGTCGCGGGGAGGGACCGCCTTTAAGAACAGGCCCCCTTCCAGGGCACCCATGGGACAGAGGCGGGAAAACCAGCTCTCCGCAGTGAGCAGAGGCACGATCACCGCCAATCCGAGCAGGAAAGCATATCTCCCCCATGCGGCCCGTCGCGGAAGGCGCAATTCAGGCACGGGAACCTTGTATAGCAGGTCCTGGAGGAAGCCGAAGGGGCATATCCACCCGCAGGGCATCCTTCCCACCACCACACCCACCAACCCCACCGATCCCAGGACGTAGAGCAAGGCTCCCAATCCCCGGGAAACATACCCCTTCACCTTCCCCGAGAGCAGGGAAAAGGAGTGCTGGAGGCTGCCGATAGGACAGGAGAACACGGTAAGAGGGCAGGCATAACAATTCAGGCCCGGAACGCACAGGCCTTTCATGCCGCCCTGATAAATGGAGCGGGAGCCAAAATAGAGGAAATAGGGGTTGAGGGCCAGGAGCGCCGTCAGCTGGGTAATCCTTCTTCCGCGCATCTCGCCTAAAGGGGTTCATATTAAGCCGATGCAGTCCAGGCATATGACCACCGCGTGGGCGTAAACCGTCCGCGGCCCCTCCCAGATTAGGGATAGGCCGATGGCCACGGCGAATACGGCCAGGAGCCACCACGCACGCCTGATACTGCGGCTCTTCTTTCTCGCGTCCTTCAAATCGCCCTCCTCCTCGGGCCTTTTCCGCGAGCCCGATCCCCAGAAAACAGCTGGGCCGTCGTTTAAAGTGTTGCCCATTTGGCGGACCGTGTCGAGTCCCGTAATATCCATATGGTTCGGCGAGTAGTATCACGCCCTTCTCTATTGAATTTGCCGATATCAGATAGGGCGTTTTCTCGACTCGCTTCAAACACTGAGGCTCCTGCAAAGGGTACCGCACCAGCGCCTACCGGAACGGTGGAGCATCGCGATCCGCCGCCGGCTTTATGATACTAAGCTCGCGCGGGCATCTTCCTTGGCCACGCTTGACCGGAAATCGGGACTCGCCTCCGGGCAACTTCCCCCGCATCGCCCGGATTCCCCGACCGGGCAGGCCGCAACGCGGAAAGGCCCCGGACGTCTCCGGGGCCCATGTCACATGTTTTCCTGGCGGAAGGGGAGGGATTCGAACCCTCGAGGCGGCTTTCGCCACCCACACGATTTCCAGTCGTGCTCCTTAGGCCAGACTCGGACACCCTTCCAGCGTCGTCCCGCTCCGCCTCGGCGTCCTCGAGGCGGCAGAATCTATTATAGATATGAGCACTACGGCTTTCCAGCTAAACTCGAGTTCTCGGTTTTTCGGCTTCGGGCACCTCTCGCCATCTCCCGGAAAAGGGCCCGAGGCGCGCGGCTCAATCTCGTCCCGTCCCCCTGGAGTCCTCCCTGGATCTCTCTTTCTCGATGAGCTCCGCGACCCGGCGCGCCGCGCGCCCTACCACCTCCGAGCAGTGCTCCACCATCCCCGACCGAAAAGCCTCCTGGAGCTCCCGGGGGTCATACATGTTGTATGTGCGGCCCATGAGCCTTTTCTGGATGTCGTAACATCGCGAGCTCCCCCAGGTCTCCACGAAATGATCGTGGAGTTCCTTGCACAGGAGGTAGGAACGCATGGGTTTCATCATGTCCCGGTGGTCCTTGCGTTCCCTCCCGAAGAGCAGGCCCAGGACCATGCAGCCGCCGGTGAGGGCCCCGCAAGAGCCGTCCCCGGTCAAGCCTATGCCGTCCGCAAGGCCGCTTGCCGCTTTGAAAACACCTTCCTCCTCGATGCCCAGGGCATCCAACAGGCCGGCGACCACAGACTGCGCACATCCGGTGCAGGTAGCCTCGTATTCCTTGGCCAATTGGTATGCCTCCTCGGCAAGGGATACCTTCTTATCTTCCAAGCCCTCCTCCTTCCTCTCACGCACGAACGGAAACACGTACGCCTCGAAACAGACCAAGCGCGGGATCTATCCGCCCCGGCGCGGACATGAACATTGTAACCCTTCCTCGCGACGGAAGGGGCAGCATTTAAGGAACGCGAGCCGGCCTCTGTCGCGTCCTTTCGCGCCTCCGCGCATCGTCCGATGCCGTGCTGCCCGACGGCGGCAGCATGATCGTTCCGGATTTGTTATCCTGACCGCGGGATGTTATAAAGTGATTGTCCCCTCGCGACGAGGACGCCGGCGGAAACTCGATGGTTTTACTGGAAAAAGATGGGAGGTAAGCCTTGGCGGTTCTGGGCATCGACCTCGGCGGGACCAAGACGGCGGGAATCCTATACCATCATGGAGATATAATCGAGCGATACCGGAGCAACACGGACATCTCCTCTTCGGAGACGGTCATCGAGGGGATAAAGGCCACTTGTTCCCGGCTCCTGGAGGCCGCCCGCTCCAGGGGGATCACTGTGGAATCCATCGGATTGGGCATCGCCGGGTTCATAGACTTCGAGCGCGGCGTCGTGACCGACGCCCCCCACCACCCGCTGCACGAAGCCCCCGTGCGCGATATACTCCAAAGCGCCTTCGATCTTCCGGTCATCGTGGATAACGACGCCAACGTTGCTGCTCTGGCCGAGGCCAGGCTGGGGGCCGGAAAGGGTTCGCGCTACCTGGTACACCTCACGCTAGGAACGGGCATCGGCGGAGGCATAGTCATCGACGGCGAGGTATACCGCGGGGCCCAGGGCGCCGCAGCCGAGCTGGGACACATGATAATCGACGAGAACGGGCCGATTTGCAACTGCGGGTCTCGTGGCTGCCTGGAGGCGCTGGCTTCCGGAGTGGCCATTTACAAGCGGGTGGAGGAGCTCTCCTGGACCAAGAAGCGCTCTCCTATGCTGGACGAATTCCGAAGCGACCCCTTGTCCTTCCGGGCCGAGGCCGTGGAGCGCCACGCTGCGGCGGGAGACGAGTACGCCCTGGACATCCTCCGGAACGCGGGGAAACACCTCGGGGTGGGGATAACCTCCATCATCAACATCTTCAACCCGGACGCGGTGACCCTGAGCGGCGGCCTCCTGGGCTGCTTCCGCTTCATGGAGGAGGAGATGCGCCTGACCGTGGACGGCATGGCCATCCCCATAAGCCGCAGGCATGCCCGGATCCTGACCAGCACCCTCGGCGAAGACGGTGGGACCCTGGGCGCGGCCCTCCTGGCATCCTTGCTGCCCGCCTGAGCCCGCGCGGCCAGCCGGCAGCAGACCCCTTCGTGCCCGGCTCGTGGCTTTCACACAAGCAAAGCCCCTTTCCGTGGCCTCGAGGGCAACGGGGTCTCGTGCCGGCTACGGGCATCGTGTAACGAAGTCGGACTCGCGGCGGAGGCGGGCCTGGCCCTGAGGCCGTCTTCCATCGGCACGTCGTGACGGGGTCCGGGTTTTAAGCAATGTGGGCAGGAGGCGGTATAAGCTGCGAGCCGGACACGATAAGAGTTCCCCCCTAATCTCCCCTTCCACACTCCATCCCGCCGTCCGATACATCAACGCCCTCCGCTTTTACCGCCCTGCCCGAACGGTAGAGGGCCTCCCCCGCAAGGCCCATGGGTATGACCAGGGCCACGGTCAGGCCCAGCCTGAGGAAGGTGAACTTCCACCCCAGAAACTGCAGTTCCATGAGCTCCAGAGGCAGCTTTATACAGGCCCAGGCGGAGAGAAAGACCATTACGTTGGCCACCCGCGCTCCCTTCTTGAGAAGCATCGCCGCCAGGGGAAAGGCCACGTAGAGCGGGCCCGTGGGGAGGGTGCCCAGCAAGATGGAGACGAGGAGTCCGGGCAACCCCGATTCCTCGCCGAGATATCTCACCACTGTCTCGCGCTTCACCCACACGGCGAAGAGCCCCATGAGGATCATGACCGCCGGCAGGATAAAGACCATCTCCTGGAAATACTCCCAGGATATGCGCAGCGCCCGGGATCCCCTGTCCCTGTAGAGCAGGGAGAGGACCGTGAAGGCGGCGATGGACGACGCCAGGAACACCAGATCCCACCTTACCCGTTTCCGCCACGAAACCTCTGCGGGTCCCGGCCTCCTCGATCTTCCCCGTTTCTTTTCCATCTTCCTCACCCCGGCCGGCATCTCCCGGTAACGCTAGAGGATGAGCCCCATGATCAGGGCTATGGCCAAGGCCACCAGAAAGCTCAGGCCGTTGCGCAAGAGGGCGAAACGCCTGTCGAGTTCCCTTATCTCCAGAGGAAGGAAGACGAAGCCGATCATGGTCAGGGTGGTGATGAAGGCGGCCATGGACATCAACCCGGCCCCCATGTCCAGGAGGGACTTGGCCAGCGGGAAGGCGATGAGGGCGGGGATGAAGAGTACCGATCCCAGCGCGGCGGCGATGAGCAAGCCCAGCGCGCCCTTCTCGCTCCCTATGGTGGAAGCTACCCATTTAGCGGGAATGAACCCGACGATCAGGCCTATCACGGCTATGACGGCCAGGACGCTCGGGCCCATGCGCTTTACCGCGTTCAAGGCTATACGCAGCGCAGATGCAGTCTTCTCGCGGTCCTTGAGCAGGGAGGCCAGCAGGCAGGCCCCCACCAGGGAATCTATCACGATCGCCGTAAGAGACATCCGGAACACCTCCACGCGGACGGCGCAAAAAGCCTTTCCTACCCGCTGAAACCTCCCTCACGGGAAATCCTCCGGCGCGGTCGGGATTTCCTTATTCACATGTATATCACATCTATATGTTATTAGCATATAGTCTTTATGTCAACATCTTTTTCCGGCCCCCGCAGGTTGACGGGCATCAACCTCCATATGCTGCACGGAGCATTCATAATGCCCCCTCATAGCGTATTCATTCATAGAAAAGCGACAGAAGGCGGGCGGATGGGGTGCCAGCTGGCACCTTGGAGGCCGCTCTGCACGACTAGACATGGCACGAAAGGAGGTCGTGAGGACACATGGGTCTTTTGGCGGAATGCTGGGAAGGGTTCGCCCACTGGGGCACAGGAGGTTGGATCTGGATGGGAATAATGATGGTCGCCGGATTGGTCCTGTTGGCGGTTTTAATCTATGCCGCTTTCCGGGGCCTGTCCCACTACACTGCCGTTACCGGTCCGGGCGGAGCGGTCCGCGAAACGCCGCTGGACATCGCCCGCAGAAGGTACGCGGCCGGCGAGATCTCGCCTGAGGAGTTCGAGCGTCTTAAGGCCGATTTGGGCGGATAAGAGTGCGCGGATGCGCGGATGAGGACAGGGGCTGAGTCGTGCGCCGGAAGTGCTGAGTCGTGCGCCGGAAGTAGAGCCTCGCCGCGACTCAGCCCTCCTCGTCGGCTCGGCTCCGGGGATCCAGACGCCTCGCGGCAATGATGTCAGCGCCTGTGCCAAGAAGGTCACGGTAGATTACCTGGCCGTCCCGTACCGGCGCATCGACCTCCACGTCGGCCAGGGCTTTCACGGCTTCCCTGACCAGGGCTTCCGGCATGGGCCGGGTGGAGACCACCGGAAGCTGTGGGATGACGCCGTTCCGCACCCTGACCGTGGTGGTCACCGTCCGGCGGGGATCCCTGAACTCCTCCTCCGCATAGCGCCTCCCGACCTCGCACTCATGCCCGGTGACCTCCAGGACCTCTCCGTCCTCCTCCGTCAGCTCCAGCGCGCAGCTGAGCGGGCAGTTTATGCAGGTGAAGGCGTGCTTTCTCCTCATCCTTGCCGCCCCTTTGTCTCCTCCTCCGGCACCACTTGCACATCGAGCTCTCCCCGCGCGAGGGCCTCCTTCAACCTCTCCGGGTCAGCCTTCAACCTCACCATCTCCGGAGGCCGTACCATCCTGATCTTTCTTTCCGCCAGGAGCAGGTCGCCGGATGACAACCGTGCCCTCACCGCCCTTTCCGGACGGCTGACCCGGAAGTAAAAGTGAGCCTCCTCACCATACCCCCTCAGCAGTTGGGGAACCACGAACTTCACGTTCCGGCCCGGACGGACGCGAAGGCATTCTCCCCTCTTCCTTATCCCCTGCAGGACGTATTCCGCCGCCGACCGCCCTGCCGTCTCCGCGGTATGGGTCACGTAATCCACCAGGTCGAAGACGTTCATCACGTTCCCGCAGGCGAAGATGCCTTCCACCGAGGTCTCCATGCGCTCGTCCACCACCGGTCCGCCGGTGGCCGGATCGAGTGAGATGCCCGCCCTCTTGGAGAGCTCGTTTTCGGGAATGAGGCCCACAGAAAGCACAAGGGTGTCGCAAGGGACCAGCCTCTCCGTGCCCGGCACCGGCTTCAGGTTCTCGTCCACCCGGGACACGGTCACCGCTTCCACTCTCTTCCTGCCGTGGATGAAGGTCACGGTGTGAGACAGATGCAGGGGTATGTCGTAATCGTGCAGGCACTGCACCAGGTTGCGGGTCAAGCCCCCGGGGTGGTCCATGATCTCGTAGACCCCTTCCACCTCCGCGCCCTCCAGGGTGAAGCGGCGGGCCATTATAAGACCGATATCCCCTGAGCCCAGGATGACCACCCGGCGGCCGGGCATGAGGCCCTCGATGTTGATGTCCCTCTGGGCGGCCCCGGCGCAGACCACCCCCGCGGGGCGGTAGCCGGGGATGAGTATCTGGTGTCGGGTCCTCTCCCGACAGCCCATGGCCAGGATAACCGCTTTGGGCCTTATCTCCATAACGCCGTCACGGGAATTGACGGCGGTGAGGCTGCGGTCCGGCCTCAGGTCGAGGACCATGGTGTTCAGCTTCACCTCCACGTCGGACTTCTCCAGACGGTCGATGTAGCGCTGCGCGTATTGTGGGCCGGTGAGGGTCTCGCCGAAGACGATGGACCCGAAACCGTCATGTATGCACTGGGGAAGGATGCCCCCCAGTTCCACGTCGCGCTCGATGAGCATCACGTCCTTCAGCCCGGCATCGCAGGCCGCTAGGGCTGCCCCCAGGCCCGCCGGCCCGGCTCCTATAACCACCAGGTCCGGTCTCCTAACCCTGACCATGCCCGCTCCTCTCCGCTCGCAGAAAATCCTTGGTCTCCGCCAGATAAACGGGCGAGCCTTCGCCGCTCTTGGTGATCTCGGTGACCGGTCGCCCCAACTCCCGGGCCAGGATGGCGGCCACACGGTGTCCGCAGAAACCGCCCTGACAGCGCCCCATTCCCGTCCTGGTGCGCCTCTTTACGCCGTCCATGTCTGTGGCGGGGATGAGGGAATGTATGGCCGCCAGCACTTCCGCCTCGGTCACGTACTCGCACCTGCAGATGATGTTCCCCCAACGGGGGTCCTTCCTGATGAGCGCGTCCCGTTCCTGGTCGTCAAGTTCGGCGAAACGGGGGATCGCCGGCCTCACGGGACGGAAGTCCGGCCGTGGCTCGCGGGGTATCCCAAGCTCGTGAAGGAAGCCCATCACCATCTCCACGATGGCCGGGGCGGAGGCCAAGCCCGGGGACTGAATCCCGGCTACGTTCACGAAACCTTTCACGCGGTTCGAGGCCTCGATCACGAAGTCCTCCTCGTAGGTGGGGGCTCGTACTCCGCTGAAAGCCGAGATGACAGCATCTTTGGGAAAATCTGGTAGAAGATAATGGAAGCGCTCGAAGATCTCCTCTATCTCCTCCGCCGAGATGGAGGTATCGTACTTGTCGTCCACCTCGACCGCCGTGGGGCCCAGCTGGAGATTGCCCTCCACGGTGGGCATCGCCCCGCCTCCCTTGGAGCGCTCCCTCTTCATCCCCGGCATCCTGAAGAGGGCCACGCTGGAGCGCACGTATTCGCTGGTCACCTGGCGGTCGAAGAGCAGGGTGGCGCCCTTGCGCGGGTGGATGCGGAAGCCGCCCGCCCCGGCCATCTCCGCCACCTCGTCGGCGAAGACACCCGCGGCGTTTATCACCAGAGGGGTAGCTATCTCGCCCCGGCTGGTGATTACCCCCCTCACTTCGCCGCCCTCGACCCGGAAGCCGGTCACCTCTGTATTGAGGAGGAACCGGGCCCCGTTCATCACCGCGTGCTCCGCCAAGGCGATGGTCAGTTTATAGGGGCAGACCAGCCCATAGTTGGGGTCGAAAACGCCGGAAACGGCCTCCGGGGTTACATTGGGCTCCTTTTTCAGCACCTCCTCGCGGCTAAGGATCCGGAGCCCCCTGATGCCTGCCGCTTCCCCGTAGGCAACGATCCCTTCCGGTATCTTCACCCTCAGAAGCTCGTCGAGCTGCTGGGGGTTCATTGATTCCGCCACCTCGGGTGGGACGGAGCGCGGGGTGACCACGATGAGCAATCCCTGCCGCTTGAACTCCACGCCCAGGCCCTGGACGAACCCCTCGTACATGTGGTTGCCGCGAACGTTCAATCTCTGCTTGAGGGTCCCGGCCTCCTCGCCTATCCCCGAGTGCACCTCAGCGTTGTTGGCCTTGCTGGCCCCGCAGGCCACGTCGTTCTCCTTGTCCAGCACCACGACATCCGGCGTGTAGCGGGTTATCTCTCGCGCCACCGCGCACCCAATGACCCCCGCCCCCACCACGACCGCCTGCGCCCTGGCCGGCAATCGCGGCTCAAGCTTCTCCCTAATGGGCTCACGGTCCATCTCGTCCGGCTTTCCTCCTCGCATCTGTCGCGCCTAACTCACGGCCCAAGCCGCATGAGCGCGGATCAGTCTTCCCGTGTTTTGTTCCGTTTCAGGCAGGAGGCCAGGGTATGCCTCTCGGCCGTGCGTCAATGGCCGGCAACCGGCCATCCCATTCTATACACGAGCCCGGAGGTTCGCCAACACCTCAGCGAGGCCGCATGGTGTTGGCCTGGTTGGGGCAGAATCTCACACAGAGTCCGCATCCCTGGCAATCGGCGACCCTCGCCTTGCCCTCCATCAGGGACCTTTCTCCGAAGGCGCAGATCTCCACGCAGGTCCCGCACCCCCGGCATTTCTCCAGGTCCACCTTGGAGCGATATTTTGATGGAATATAATGGTAGCCATTTTCCTTGAAGGTACGGTACCCGATTATGGGCAGGCAGGAACAGGCGCAGCAGTTGCAGATGACGAAATAGTTGGCGCTTCCACGGAAATACATGTGGCGGTCGAGCATCTGAACCAGGCCCTTCTCGTTGCTCTCCCGCACGATGCGCAGGGCCTCCTCCTTGTCGATGGGTCGATAGTCCCGGGGGAACAGCTCCAGCCATATGGGGGCGCCGGTGAGGATGACGATGTCCGTTTCCAGGGGGTGGTCGCAGGCTTTTGTGGCCAACCGGCAGCGGCAGGGCCCGACGGCGATGCGGCCGTCATCCGGGAGCTTCCGGATGAAATCCTCCATCTCACCCAAGGTCATCACCTGGCTGACAATGGCCCTCTCGGCCATGAACTTGGCCAGGGCGTAATAGAAGAACTTCCTAACCGGGGGCCGGGACATGAAGTCGCGGTTGAGCAGCCAGTAGAAAAAGGCCAGTAGCTGCACCTCGAACCGGGCGTAGAACTTTAGCATGCGCTGCCGAAGCTCGCTTTCTTCGGCGATGAAGACATCGCCCCAGTGAGCCGGGGCCGCCAGCCACAGGACAATCGCCGCTCCCATGAACATTCCCATTGGTGTGTACTTCCTCTTCATGGCCTAAGCCTCCCCCTTCACGAATCTCCCCTGGGCCGGCACGAGGCCGTCCTCGCGATCGCCGCTTCCCAGTGCCGATGCCCACGCCACTTCTTCCCCACATCCGTCCCGGTCGCAACTAAAGCATATCATCGCTCATGGTGTTAACGCTCCTGCGGCACATCCTCTGGAGACACTCCTTGCCGATTGCCTCGACTGCCGCAAGGCGGGAGTTTCCCCTATTCTCCTGTCACAATTCTCCGCCCTGAGGCGCGGCAACGAGCGCGCGCCCGCGTCTGCGCTCCTCAGGACCAGGACACGCGCTCCATAACCCCCATCCTCGAAGGCGCGCGGTAAGCATTGAAAGGAGGGTGGTAAAACTATAGATTAGAGGGGGCAGCGTGGGGTTTCGAGCATGTAGCGGGGTGCAGCGTATGTATCGCGGCACGTGGATCCGGCGCGCCCCCAAGGAGGAGAGAGGACATGGAACAGCGCTGGGTGGCATGGTTCAAATTGTTCCTGGTCGCTTTCTTCCTTGCCTTCGCAGGCTCCTTCGTGGCCCTCACGGTAAGGGGGGCAAAGCAAGCAGGGGCTGTTTCTTCCTGGCCGGACTCCGAGCCGCAGGCGAGCCCTTTCCCCGCCCCCCGAGCCTCCATCCCCGAATTGCTGCGCCGGCTCGACAGACTGGAGGTCCTCCGCCTGCGACCATCCTGGGAGGTGGAGGTGGGAAGTGGTCAGGCCCTGCTTTCCCTGGAAGGCGACAGGTTATACGTGGCCTCCTCGACGGATTCATCGGGAAGCTCGCTCTACTGCCTGGACGCACGCTCGGGGGCAATCCTCTGGAGCCGCACGCTGGACGCTTGGATATCCTCTCCTCCCAGCTCCTGGAAAGAGGTCGTTTACGTGGGGACGACCTCACATGTCCTGCACGCCGTCGACGCACAAAGCGGCAATGAGCTGTGGTCCTTCACCGCCCAGGGGGAAATACTCACCCGACCTTTGGCGGACGACGGCTTGCTGCTCTTTTTCGCCGACAATAACGCGGTTTTTGGGCTCTCCAACAGACTCTACGCCCTGGATCCGGGAAGCGGGGCCCTCCTGTGGTCCTACGACACCGAGAGCTGGACGCCGTCTCCTCCCGCCACCGGGCAAGGTCTGATCTTCACCGCAGGCTCCAAGTCCACCGTCCTGGCCCTGGACAGGAACACCGGTCGGGAGGTGTGGGTCAAGCCGGTGGACAGCGCGGTTTTCTCCTCCCCCCTGCTCGCCGGTGACCGTTTGTATGTGGCCACCGTCGACGGGCGCATGTATGCCCTGGACATTCGAACCGGCGAGAGGTTGTGGGAGGTGGGGATGTATCACTTCACTCCCTCTTTCTCCCGCACGGCAAAGGGTAACGTCCTACTGGACCGCTGCCCGGACCGCGTGTTGGCCCTGTCCATGGAAGACGGCCGTATACGGTGGGGCCTGGGCGGCAATCCTCTGCTCGCGGCCGGACCGCAATCCCCTGAGGTCGTTTACGTATATTTCCCGGATGGCAGGCTTCTTGAGCTGGACGCGGATACGGGAAGATGTCTTCGCATCTACGTCTTCGGGTTCGACTTTTCACAACGACCCTACGTGAGCGGTGGATGGGTGTATTGTGTTTCCTCGGACGGAAAGATACGCGCCTGCCTTCTTCCCCAAGCATCCACCGCGGATTGAAGGGCGGGCCGGTCGGAGCAAGCCATGAAGACGAAGGCGACGAAAGGGCCCTCCGTAGGGGCAAAGGGTCGCCCCTCGGGGGTTTTGAGGTCCGAATTGGCTTACCTGGGGATGTTGTGCCTCACCCTCTTTCTCTACATGACCCTGGCGCTATCCTCCCTGGCACCCAACGGGGTCATCGGAAAGATGTCCACCACACATATGGCGGCACAGAGGAATGTCTTCCTCCGCCAACTCCTGGAGATATGCGGATTCCAGAACGCCAGCCCTCTCGGGCTGCGGATCTTTCTCTACGTCGTCCTACTGCTCCTTGTGATCTGCTATTTCTGGGCGGTCCATATCTTTCTGCGCCGTCCCCGCGGATTGCCCTCTATCCTCTCGGTCTGGTTTGTCCTGAACATCATCCTCCTCATCGTCCCGCCGCTCCTCAGCCGCGACGTGTTCTCGTATATGTTCTACGGGAAGATAGCGACCGCTTACGGCCGTAACCCGTACCTGGTCACCCCCCAGCGTTTTTCCGCCGACCCTCTCTTCCCGCTCACCAGTCTTTACTGGAAGAACACCCCCGTGGTCTACGGCCCCCTTTTTACGTTGCTCTCCATGCTTCTCATGCGTCTTTCCGGAAACCAGATAACCCTGGGGGTTTACCTCTTCAAATCCACCGCCGCCCTCTTCAATCTGGCCTGCGTTCTCCTCATCTGGTATATCCTGGGGAAATATTCCCCACGACGCCGTGCCTTCGGGACTATGCTCTACGCCTGGAACCCGCTGCTCCTCATCCATTCTACGGGAGGCGCGCACAATGACGTCATCATGGCCGCTCTGGCCCTGGCCGCTCTGGCCCTGCTCATGCAAGGACGAAGGCGATTCGGGTTCTTTCTTCTGTGCCTCTCGTTCATGATCAAGTACATCACCCTGATCCTCATGGCCGCCTACCTAGTCTATCTCTTTCAAAAGCGAGAGAATATCAGGGGCTGGCTCAGGGACGTGTGCGTCCTGGCGCTCATCTTCCTGGCCGTCTTCGCGGCCTTTTACGCCCCCTTCTGGCAGGGGCTCAGGACCCTCTCCCCCATACTGGAGAACCTGAAGCTGCGCAATTACAATCTGCCGGCCGGATGGCTCCTGGCGGCCACGGGAGGCCTGCTGGGCCTGGTTCTCCGCCTGAACATGCGGGTGGCCTTTTCGGTGGCCTCGGTCCTCTGTTCCCTGTTCCTCAACGCCGTCTTTCTGGTCGCCTTCGCGCATTTCTCTCGTCGCTGCCGCTCGGAGCGTGACTTCCCGGAGTGCTGGTTCCTTGTGACCCTGGCCTTTATCCTCACCCGCACCTACTTTCTTTCCTGGTATCTTTTCTGGGTCTTCCCCTTCCTCTGCCTCCGGCGTTGGGACGGGCTCTCCCGCTTCACTCTCACCGCCGGAACCCTGACCCTTTATTTCGCTGACCTCATGCCCTACTCGGCGTGAAGCCCAACAAGGGGGCTAGAGCCGCGCGACGTCCGTTTACCTCTCTCGCCTCCGCCGGGCGCGGTTCCCCTCCGGGGTGACCGCCAAGAGGGGGAGCCGGCGAGAAGATTTGCGCGTTTCCCCATGGCAGGGGATTGGCAGGCAACGAAACGCCCGATGGAGGCTGCGCGCTGCGCTTCTGACCGAACGCCGGGTGATGCAGCGCTTTGCGGCGATAAAAAGAAGGCCTTCTCGGCCTTCGGCATGAATCACTGGTGGGCCTAACTGGATTCGAACCAGTGACCTCACCCTTATCAGGGGTGCGCTCTAACCTGCTGAGCTATAGGCCCTTGCAACCATAGATTATAACCACGCTTCGCCCCCAACACAAGAAAGGGCTTTATGCACAATTTCAACAACATGTTGTGGATATCTCTATACTTCACCACCATATATTGTATTCATTCCTCGAGGGTCACGCCTTCCGGAACGCGGAAGTTATCCTCCGACACCCCCCCTACCCGGCGGTATTCCCATTCAAGCCTCTTTATCTTGCCTCCCGGCCCGATCACCTCCCACGTAGAGGGAAGATGCCCGGG
Source organism: Candidatus Solincola tengchongensis (assembly GCA_015711895.1). Classification (GTDB taxonomy): domain Bacteria; phylum Actinomycetota; class Geothermincolia; order Geothermincolales; family RBG-13-55-18; genus Solincola_A; species Solincola_A tengchongensis. The sequence goes on from MU158579.1 coordinate 25,868, forward strand.
CCCGTCCAGATATGCGGTTACGGTGCGCCCATCTTGCGTTTCCATGTGGAACTCCCCTCCCTCCCAATAAGAAGGAAGCTCGAAGTAGGGTTTCATCACCTGGGACGGAAGGAACCCGGACCTCTTGGATGCCTCTTCAAGGCCTATCTCGCTATAGGTCCTGCGCTGGAGGTTGACCATCCAACCTCTCCCCTCCTCACGGTTATAGATCACCACTCGCGGTATCCCTTCCAGGACCACCCGGAAGGAGCCCCCTTTATAGATCCCCACCCCAAGAACTTTCTCGTCGTCCATGGCCTTGACCTGATAGCTCCCCTCCAGGGTGCTGCGTTTCCCCTCCTCTAGGGGCACCCCCTTTATGTCCCCTCCTCCACACCCGCAAATCGCTGCGGTGAACACCACGGACGCCACTATCGCAAAAGCCGCTCTTGGCCCGCGTCTTCTCAAGGCGCCCCGACCCCCCTGTTCTTCCTGGGTTCTGCCCTTTTATCCCTTCATCACCGCCACTGGTCTCATGCGGGCCACACGACGGGAGATGCCCGCCCCTTCGCATATTTCCACCACAGCACGCACGTCCTTGTAGGCCTCCGGCGCCTCCTCCGCCAGCCCCGAAAGCTGGGCCGCTCGCACGAGGATGCCCATCCTCTCCAGCCTCCTCTTTAGCTCCTCGCCTCTCACCTGCTTCTTGGCCGCCTTCCTGCTCATGGTCCTCCCGGCGCCGTGGCAGGTTGAGCCGAAGCTCTTCTCCAGGGCTTCCTGGGTCCCCACCAGGACATAGGAATGGCTTCCCATATCCCCGGGGATGATCACCGGCTGGCCGGTGCCGGAGTACCTCTCCGGCACCTCCGGCCTCGTGCCCGGGAAGGCACGGGTGGCTCCTTTGCGGTGCACCATGAGGGTCAAGCGTTTGCCGTCCACCACATGCTCCTCGATCTTGGCCAGGTTGTGTGATATGTCGTAGAGGACGTGCATCCCAAGGTTCCGTGCCCCTGACCGGAAGGTCCTCTCGAAACATTCCCTTATCCAGTGGGTTATGGCCTCGCGGTTGCACATGGCGAAGTTGGCGGCACAGGCCATGGCCGCCAGGTAGTCGCGGCCCTCCCG
>JACVJH010000032.1 GCA_015711895.1 Candidatus Solincola tengchongensis
TGACCCGCGAGATAGTGAGGAGGTTCAACTACCTCTATGGGGAGACCTTCGCCGAGCCCCAGTCCCTGCTCTCCACCGCCCCACGCATACCGGGGACCGACGGACGGAAGATGAGCAAGAGCTACGGGAACCAGATCTCCCTCTCCGACCCGCCGGAGGAGATCCGCGCCAAGGTGATGTCCATGATCACCGATCCCGACCGCCGCACCCGCCGCGATCCGGGGGATCCGGAGAAGTGCAGCGTGTTCGAACTCCACAAGCTGTACACCGGGGACAGGCTGGAGGAGATCGCCGGCAACTGCCGGACCGCGGGGTGGGGCTGCGTGGAGTGCAAAGAGGTCCTCGCGGAGCGCGTATCCGATTCCCTGCAGCCTTTCCGGGAGAAGAGGAAGGAACTGGAAAACAGGCCCGGCGTCGCCTGGGAGGTTCTGGAAGGGGGCCTGCGGAAAGCCCGCCCCATCGCCAGGGAGGTGCTGGCCGAGGTACGCCGGCGTATGGGGATCGACTGAGGAGCTTGCCGTGCCCTATCTGGTGAAGCTGGAGGTTTTCGAAGGGCCCTTCGATCTCCTGCTCCACCTCATCGGGCGCAAGGAGATCGACATCTATCAGGTCTCCATCGCCGAGATCACCGACGAGTACCTGCGTTACATCCAGGACATGCAGCGCCTGGACCTCGAGGTGGCCACCGAGTTCCTGCTCATCGCCGCCACCCTCCTAAAGCTAAAATCCGATTCCCTCCTTCCCGCCCCGGAGAGAGAGGCCGAGGAGGTCTCGCCGGCGGAACTGCGCGAGGAACTTTTATGGAGGCTGGTACAGTATCAGAAGTTCCGCAATGCGGCGGCGGAGCTGGCCTCGCGCCTGGAGAGGGAGGAGAGGTATTACTACCGGGAGGTGGACCTGGAGGAGCCCTTCCTGGATCTGGCCCCTGACGTACTCCGTCACCTCACCCTGGAGATGCTGGTGCGTGCGGCCCGCGAGCTGGTCCAGGCGGAGGAGGAGGTGGACGTCTCCTACATCGCCCCCATCCGGGTGAACGTCTCCGATTTCATGGACCGGGTGCGCCGCGTGCTGGCCGAGAGGGGGCGGACCACCTTCCGGGAGTTGACCGCCGGGTGCGCGCTGCGCATAGAGATCATCGCCACCTTCCTCGCCCTCCTCGAGCTGTATAAACGCGAGGAGGTTGACATCCGCCAGGCGGTGCGTTTCGGGGACATAGAGGTCATCGCTCCGGAAGCCGGCCGTCCGACGGATCTCGAGTTCCGGAACGGGGTGTTGGATAGCGAGGGAGGAGCCGAAGGGTCCGGAGGAAGGGGAGAGGTATGGAATTGAGGCCTATAGGCGGAAGGATGTGGAAGGCCGGGGCCGGTGAGGACCGGCTGCGGGAGATGGAGACCATAAAGGGGGCCCTCGAGGCCATGCTCTTCGTCTCCGGAGAACCCGTCACGCCACGCCGGCTGGCGGAGGCCCTGGGGTGCGACGAGGTAAGGGTGATTTCCGCACTCCAGGAGTTGAGCGCCGAGTACCAGGCCGAGAACCGGGGCATCCAGCTGAGGGCGGTGGGCGGAGGGTGGAGGCTACACACCCATCCCGCATACGCTTCCTACGTGGAGAAGTTGCTCCTCTCCTCGAAGCGCGCCCGACTGACCCGGGCCGCCGTGGAGACCTTGGCCATCATCGCCTATCTGCAGCCCATAACCCGGGGGCAGATCGCCAACCTCCGGGGCGTACAGTCGGAGAACGTGGTCAAGGTCCTGGTGGAGATGGGACTGGTGGCCGAGGCGGGCAAGGAAAAGGCTCCCGGCGGACCGGCCCTCTACGTGACCACGGAGAAGTTCCTGGAGCACTTCGGCCTGCGCAGCCTGGAGGAACTGCCTCCCCTCGAGGAGTTCGAGCCCGACCGTGAGACCGTGGAGCGCATCGCCCGTTCCCTGTCCGGCCGCGCCGATGCGGAGAGTGGAGAGGGCGCGGCGTCGGATGACGGCCTTCCGTCGCGGGAGGAGGTGGCCCTAGGGGGGGCGTTCGGTTCGCCGGGTGAGGCGCGGGGGAGCCGGGCGGGCGCGGGGCGGGGACGGCGGGAGGACGACGCGCCTTTCAGGGAGAGAGCGGGAGAGGGGCAGGACCTTCCGGAACCGGTGGACGGCGAAGGACAGGGGGAGGGATTTCAGGAATCTTGATCCCGGCATGAGCGGGAAATTCACGTGATAGGAAGGCTAAGGCTTACTTGACCCTGGCCGTGAGGAGGTGGCCGGAAGGTTTTGGGCGAGGAGACCACGCTGGTACGTTTGCAGAAGTTCCTTGCTGAAGCCGGCCTGGGCTCGCGGCGTCGTTGCGAGGAGCTCATCAAAGACGAGAGGGTGGCGGTCAACGGGAGAACGGCACGCCTGGGGGACCGTGTGGACCCGGCGCGGGATCGGGTGACCGTGGACGGGATTCCCGTCAGTGTCGGGGTGGAGAAGAAGTACTTCCTCCTCAACAAGCCCCCCGGTTACATCACCACGGTCAGGGATAACCGGGGTCGCCCCACGGTCATGGAACTGGTCCGCGAGGAGGGAAGGCTATTCCCGGTGGGCCGCCTGGACAAGGACACGCGAGGGCTCCTCCTGATCACCAACGACGGCTACCTGGCCCACAAACTCCTCCATCCCAGCCGTGGCGTGGAGAAGACCTACCTGGTGGAAGCGGAGGGTTACCTCACCCCGCAGGGCCTGTCCCGCCTGCGCAAGGGGATACGCCTGGAGGATGGGACCACCGCCCCGGCCAAAGTGCGCGTGCTGGCAAAAAAAGGCAATCGGTGCCTCCTCCAGTTCACCATCCATGAAGGCAGGAAAAGGCAGATCAGGCGCATGTGCGCGGCGGTCGGCCTCCAGGTGCGAGACCTGGTGCGCACCCGTTTCGGCCCCCTGGACCTCCGGGGGGTGAAGGAGGGCGAGTACCGACCTCTCACCCCCGAGGAGGTCAGGAAGCTCATGGAGTTGGACTGAAAGGGGCGTCTCGCGGGCCGGGGGAGGTGCCTGTCGCGGGCTATCCATGGATGTTCCATCGTCTCGAGGAGCGCTTTCGAGCTTGATAATGAGGACGGCTTTCCGTCATCCTTGCGAAAGGATCAAGCCAGAGGAGCGATGGGGATGATCAACGTCGGTGGCGTAAGGGATGACGGCCTTGAGGCGAACCTCAAGAAGAAGAAGAGGGCCTCTCC
>MU158580.1:0-7512 GCA_015711895.1 Candidatus Solincola tengchongensis
CTCCTTGACCCGGGCGGCTATGAAGCGGCGGGCCTTGGCCGCGGAACGTTTTCTGGAGGCCAGCGCGGCCTCCCCGTCTTTGAAGCGAAAGACCGGCTTGATGGAGAGGGCTTCGGCGGCCATGGCGGCAATGGCGTTGACCCTCCCGCTCTTGCGAAGGAACTCGAAGGTAGAGATGTAGGCGAAGAGCTCGGCCGAAGAGCAGAGCTCGCGTCCCAGGCGCAGGCATTCCTCCAGCGGCTCGCCCCGGCGGGCGGCGTCGGCGATCTCCAGGACGGCCAGGCCCTGCGCCATGGCCGCGGTACGGGAGTCCAGCACCTCCACCCTGGCCTCTCGGAAGGTGTCCGCGGCCAGGCGGGCGTTGTTGTAGGTGGCGCTCATGGTGGAGGAGATGGTCACCACGAGGATAGCCTCATACCTCTGGGAGAGCTCGGAGAAGGCCTCAAGGAAGGCGCCCGGAGTGATGGCGGAGGTGGTGGCGGGCTGGGAGAGGTGAGGTAGTCGCGCGTAGAACTCCTGGGGGGTGATGTCCACGCCGTCCCGGTAGAGCCTGCCGTCGAGTTGCAGGGTGTATGGCAGCACGACTATTCCCAGCTCCTCTGCCATGGAGGCCGGGATGCAGGCCTGGCTGTCGGTCACGACGGCTACCTTCATGTCCTGCCCTCTTTCCCCGGGAAACAGTCCGGCGCACGGTCGATACTACCTTAACAGACCGGCGGTGGACGCGGAAGGGCAAAGTGGCTGGGCTTATGCCACGGAAAAGGCGATGGGAGCCGGGGCGCCGATCCATCAGGCTGGAAAATCCAGGCATGAATGAAGAGCGGGAGGTGTGCCCCGGCCATCGCGCCATGCGGCATTCCTTAATATTGTGGCCGCGGCGCAGATGGGAGGGGAAGGATATGCTCGTGCGGATGGCCATGCGGTGGTCCTTACGGAGGGAATGGAGGCGCATCGAAAACGGGGATATCCGGGCCGGTCGCCTTGCGCTGGGGCGACTCCTGGGGAGGGAACAGCCCGCATTTTTGAGGCATCCAGCCCCATTCTTGGCAATTATTACTATTAGAGGACTATTAGAGGAGAGCTCCCCAATCCGGGAGGCCCTCGTCGGCCCCGATGCCGATGCGGAAGGCGCATGCGAAGCACCGCTCCACCACGGTCGTGAAAAGCGAGGCGGGGAAAGCGCAGAAGGCGGCGCAGGGATACGGCATGCGCACGATGAGGATTAAAGGCCGGGAGTGAGGTGCCGATTTAGTTTATGAACGCGAGGCACGGATCGGAGAAGGGGCCTACCAGGACAAGGGCGAAAATTTGCACGGCATCTGAAGGGTATGATCTTCTTGCGACATTTTCTCCTTTTAGGAGGCTGGTCGGAGTCCATGAGGACCTGAAAATCCTTTCGGCAGGATCGCCGTTATCGGACTTACGGGGAAAGGGAGGTAAGGCGATGAGGCGGTGCGCTGGCTGCGGGGTGCCCACCCTGGTGGGAAAGGAATTGACCTGGCGGGAAAACGGGGTCATCGTCCAGACCAGGGATCCCGATCACCGCATGATCTTCTACGAATCGGAGAACCTGGACCAGCTCTTCCGGGGGATAGAGGAGATCATCGGGGTGCCCATAGGGCACATCGTCATCGAGAGCAAGCGCCGTGAGACGAAGGAATACGTGGAGAACCTCATGCCGGCGCCGGTGAGAAAGGTGGCCCGTTACGTGGGCCTCAAGCCCATGATCAGGCGCCTCAGCGTCAACGGCATGGCCTACGGCTTCGGGCACGTGCGCCTTGCGCAAAAGAGGGTGCACTTCCGGGACGACGATTACGTGACCATGCTGGTGAGCAACCCCCATTCCCTATACTTCCTATGCGGGGAGATCCTGGGGGCCTGGGAGGCCATCGACGGGCGCGAGTGCTGGGTGCGCTATGAGGAAGTGGCGCCTAACTCTTACGAGGTGACCACCTCCGTCGGCTCTCATCCCCTGGAGCTCGCGGAGAGGCTGCAACCTCCGCGTTACGCCTATCGGCCGGGAAAGTTGGAGCTCGACAAGTGCCGGGCCTGCGGTGTACCCGCGGCAGTGGCCTCCTGTCGCTGGGACGAGGCCTTGGGGACGATCACCGATCCCTCCACGGGGCGGAGGATGGCCATCTTCGGCCCTTCCGGACTGGAGGCGGTATTCGAGGACCTGGAATCCGAGCTGGGTGAGACCATCCCGGAGACCATCATCGAGGCCCAGCGGAGGTATACCGTGCGCACCCTGCGCCGAGAGGAGCTGGAAGGCGGCACGGAGGGCATCGGAAAGATGCTGGCCGTACGCGGGCTGGGGCTGCTGGAGGACATCCGCTTGGGCAGGGAGGGCCTGGACCTCGCCCTCCACAACGCCTGCGTCCCGCTGCTCCTGGCGGGGCTTTTCCAGGGCGCTTACGAGGTGGTGGTCGGGAAGGAAGGTAGCCGGGTCACCTGGGAGATGTCCCGGGACGGGTATCTCGAGGTTCACGTAAGCCCCGCCTGAATTCCGGGATGCGAGCCTTACGGGACAGCCCTTGCCCCCACTGCGGCGCTTCCGAATATGTATCAAGCTATCAAACGCAGGGAAGCCTTAGTGCCAGCAAGAGGCCACGTCGTCGGGCAGCCGCTTATACCGGCATCCGATGCGGGAGCTTGAGCCGGGTCCTGCCGCGAGGGCGTTCCGGCGCACGGGGAGGAGGTCGGGCCCGGTGATGCCTGGCGTTTGAGGTCTGCTTCCCAAAAAGAGAGCGGGTCTCTTTGCAGAAGTTTGTCCACGGGGAAGGTGGCCCAGGCGATTCGGACGTGCCGGGCATGCGAACCATAGCGCCGGCTGCATCAAAGCGGTACGATGGGTAAGCGGACCACGCATGCCCTTCAAACGGATCCCATGGGGGGCTTTGGCCGCTGGACGAAATGACGGGAGGTGTGATTTCCACATGAGCGAGCATGAGGACCGGTCACCGCTGTTGCTGAAGGTCATCCTCCGCCAGGAGCTGGCGCGGTTGCGGGAGGAGGATTCCTCTCTGGCCCAGATGGAGGCCTTGGCCCTCAACCTGGGTTGGGAAGAGGTATCCGCCGGTTTGGAAGAGGCCAGGAGGGGCCTGAACGAGGCCCGGAAGGGCCTCCAGGAAGCCGTGGAGGCCGCCGTACGCCTACAGTCGGCATCGGCTCATTCCCATCCTCATACTCACATCCATGAGCACGAGCACCTCCATCCCCACGGCCACCAGCACCCGGAGGCGGTGGAGGGAGAGCATGGGCACCCGCACGAGCACACCCACGAGCACCCTCACGAACACCCCCATCACTGAAGGCCACGATGACCGCCTGGATCACGATAGTGATCTCCCGCGCTGATGCCGGGGCCATATTCCGAGTTTCAGAGGGCAACCCGCATGGATGACCACGGTCAATCCTGTGATCCGAGATGGGTCTCGGATACCGGATTGGGTGGGGGCATTGGCGAGAGGCGCCTTTCCTGCCGCTTGAGGAGCCGAACGGCCGTCCGACACGGTGCTTTTTAGGGAGGGCGGCCCCCTTTTACGGCTCACGGGACCGATTCTGGAATCCCGTGGGCTCCAGACGGCCTTCGCCCCTGCGCATGGATGAGAGTGTCCTTTGATGATTCCCTTGGCCGTCACCCCCTCGCCGGGAGCGCGGTCAACCGGCGGAGGACCCGCCGCCCCCGAAGCCGCCCCCGGCGGACCCGCCTCCGAAACCCCCACCAGATCCTCCGGAGGAGGGCCTTGAAGAAAAAGTGCGCGAGAGACTTCCGTGCATTGATTCCAGGCTTTGAGCCAACGCCACGGGCCCCCTTACGGGATCGGCGGCGGAGTACCAGCCGGGTGGTTTGTCGTAGAGGCCCTCGAACCTCCTCGCCCATTTTTCAGCCACGCCCAGTACGAGCGCGTAGGGGAGGTTACTCTCGAAGTCCTCCGGCTCCATGTGCTCCATTTCCGTCTTCTCCGCGATAGCCAGATATTCCCTGAAGCCCATGGCCTCCCCGTAGGCGCGGGAACCGGCACGCGAGCGCCGGGGCATGGCCCATCCCACCGCCCAGACGACGAGCCCCGCCGGTGCCGGGGCCAGCACGGGCACCAACAGCCAGCCGAGGTCGAACCAGCGCGAGAGGAGGAGGAACAGGGCGGCAGAAAGGCCGATGAGCCCATGTCCGATGTACAGGTAGGTGCGCCGCACCTTGGCCGGGTCGCGCGAGAACAGCCCGCGGGACACGGCCTCTTTCCTTATGTCTTCCCTGAGGGGCTGCAGGTGAGCGTGGAACTTGTCCTGGAGGTCCTCCTCCGTGACCCTCTCTCCGGACTCGAAGAGATGGCGGAGCAAGCTCTCCTCGTAAGGCAATAGCCCGGAGGGCTCCTTCTTCAGGCGCTGGAACCCGAAGACGCGCCGCCTGATGATACCCCTTCTCTCCTCCTCGAAGATCCTCAGGTAGCCGCGCACGGCCAGGTCCACGATGGTGGCGGTGATATCCACGACCTCGGGCCTCTGTCGCACCAGCATGCCCACCACGGCGGGAGGCAAGCCCTCCGGCGGGTCGTAGCGCACTGCATGGCCTCTGCGGCCTCCCGCATCCCTTCCCTTCCTCCACCAGAGGGCGAGCATGAAGGCCAGGGTCCCCAGAAGGATGGCGGAACCGGAGGCTATCCCCACCATGCCCGCCACGCTCCGGTAGGTCCAGGGGACCGATACCAGGCCTTTGGGAAAGGCGGCATCGATGGTGAAAGTGGTATAGGGCGGGACACCCATGGCTTCCCACCACAGGAGGCCGTCATCCCTGCCGGAGCGGTATTCCCGTGGCGGTGTAAAGGGGTCCACATACAGCGCGGTCGCCACCTCCTCCGGATCCGCGCCCTCGGGCAGCCGCACCGTAACCCTGGAGGAATGGATATCCGCTTCCCTGGCACGGGAGACGGCGTTCCAGTAGAGGCGGTCGTACTGAGGGGCGAAGATGAGGGCACCGCTCACGCGGTATTCAATGGTCCATCCCAGGGTCTCGTCGGTGGCCTGGAAGGAGATGCGCACCCTCTTACCGCCCTCCACGTCCTCCACCTTCCATGTGGCAGGGTCCAGGGGGTTTCCCCCCAGGTCATAGACGGCGAAGTCGTAAAGGCGGACCTTCCCGTAGGTCCTTCCCTCCTCGAATACCGCCGCATGGGTGGGTATGTCACGGGTAAGGTAGGTGAAACTTCCCCGGAAGCGCACCAACTGGGTCTCGCGCACGGTGAAGGTGGCGTCGGGGTGCACGGTGATGTCCACGTCGAAGCGTTCGAACCCCCAGCTCTTCGAGGGACCGGAAGACTCCTCCTCCGGGGCAGCCGGTCCCGTGGAGGCGAAGCCGGCACCGGTGAGGTCCATGATGCGCACCGGCCAGGAGGCGGTGAACTCGAAGGAGGCCCGCGCTTCCAGCTTCTCCAGCTCGGCGATGGCGATCCGGTCGCCCACCACGCGCTTTTGCACGTGCCCCTTATACCCCGTGGTCTTGACCTGCATCAGCAGCTCGCCGTGGGCGACGGCCGCGGGAAGCTCCACGGAGACGGATGATTCCATGACCGGCGAGGAGCGCTCCACGGGCACTCCCGTCCAGCGCAATACCGCCCGTTCTCCCTCCACCTCGAGGGCCCCGGAAACGGTGTACTCGTAGATCACGGTGGACGATGCACCGGACGACGAGGAGTTGAACCACAGGACGGCCCCCTTTTCGTCCTGCTCCAGGTCCCAGAGGTCCTCGGGGAGCGGTTCGCCACCGCCGTCCAGGACCCGCGCCTCGACCACCCTGCCCAGTTCGACGGGCACCGTGATCCCCACCCATCCCGAGGGGTCCTGGAAGAGATAGGTAACGCGGTGCCGCACGGTAACCATCCCGTCCGCGTGCACCAGGAAGGAGGAATGGAAGGCCTCGTAGGTGTAGGTAGGCTGGGCATGGGCGGCGGGGGAGAGGAGAGCCGTCGCGAAGGCCAGGAGAAACAAGGTGGCCATCAATGTCGACGGGCGGGATTGCGACAACCGGTGAAGGAGGGCAAATCGGTGTACGGTCCCTTTGCCTCGGCGCACTTCAGGTTCATGCGAGCGGCTGCGGAGAGGAAAAGCCTTTCCGCTTCCCGTACGTCGGTGTAAGATGCGGTCGTCCATGCCATCGACTCCGGGGTTACGGGCACCTTCAGGTTATTTAAACATAAAAAGAAGGGCTCTTTCACCCCGCTTCGGATAGCTATCCAAGCCGCCCTCCCCCGCAAGCTTGTGGCATGGCGAGTTCCCTCGAAATCGATCACTTGCCGCCTGCCGACCGGAAAAGGCTCCTCGGGGGCATTGGTCCCGAGGGCAGGGCGCGTTTCCGAGGCGATGGGATATCCTGAGAGGTTGCGGCCTCTCGCTTCTGCCGGCTTTTTCCTTTTTACGGGTAAGGAACTTTACGTCGCTCTCCGCCATCAGGCGCGTAGGCCTTGTAACGGTTGCTTCCCATATACGCCACTCGAAGGCCACGGCGTGGTTCCCGGGCCGACGAAACATCTCGCTTACCGGCGGCCAGAGGTTTCATGGTCCCGCTTCAAGGGGAGGCGGCGGGTGGGCGAAGGTGTGGGGGAACGGCGGTAAAGGCAGTTAGACGATGATAAAATGCATGTGCCGGAGAACGTCCAGCCATGCGGATGGCCGGGGTTGGCGGGAGGCTGGGGGAGATGCCCGGGCCTATGTCGGTAAAAGCGGGGCAAGGAGAGGTCGTGGAGGCAATGCCTCATGGCCATCTTTCCAGGAGCGAACGTTACGGGTGGGAGCCCTCCTTTCGGAAAGGTTCGAGAGGACGATTCAAAGGCGCTCAAGCGTGCCGATGCATGCGTCTGAGGACGGGGGAGGAGTGGTCTGCAGTCTTATCACGGCACGGAGAAGAAAGGGGCGGACATGCGGGCAATGAGGATATGGGTGCTCTCCGACAACACGGCGGCTCCGCCGGTGTTCGAGGCGGAGCACGGGCTATCCCTCCTCCTGGAGGTGGAGGGGAAGAGGTTCCTCCTCGATACGGGGCAGGGGGAGGTGGCGCGTCGCAATGCGGATCGGCTGGGTCTGGACCTGCGCTCGGTGGAGGCGGTGGTCCTCTCCCACGGGCACTACGACCACACGGCGGGGCTGCCTTTCCTGCTGCAGCGCACGGGCCCGAAGAGGGTCATATGCCACCCCAATTCTTTTGATTCCAAATATTACCAGAGAGGAGATATCAGGCGGTTCATCGGCATGCCCTGGCGGAGGGAATTCCTGGAAAGCGCGGGCGCACTCGTCGAGGAGAACACCGGGCCGCTGGAGCTGGCGGACGGGGTATGGGTGACCGGGGAGATACCCCGGCGCACGGAGTTTGAGCCCGGCGACCCCGATTTGAAGTGCGAAAGGGGCGGCGAATTGGTGGCGGATCCCTTCCTCGACGACCAGGGGATAGTGGTGGATGCCGGAGAGGGACTGGTTGTCTTGTTGGGGTGTGCCCATGCGGGAGCGGTGAATACCTGCCTT
>MU158580.1:7522-12603 GCA_015711895.1 Candidatus Solincola tengchongensis
AAGGTCGCCGGGAAGGAGAGGATACTGGCCGTGGTGGGGGGATCGCACCTGGCCTTCCTGGGAGAGGAGCAGCTCACGGCAACCATATCCGCTTTCCGGGAGATGGACCCCCTGCGACTGGCCTTCTCCCACTGCACAGGGCAGGAAGCGGCCTGCCGGCTGGCCGCCGCCTTTGGAAAACGCTTCATCTTCACCCAGGCCGGAAACTGCTTGGAGCTGGGGGGATCATCCTTCTGAGGGCACCCGCCCGCCTCCGGCTTTGGTCGGCCCGGTGGGCTTTCCTCACTACCCGTGAACGCCGGAGCAGGAGCGATGACCGCGTCCCGAAGGGTTATACTATTACGGTCGGGAGAGGAACGGGAGCGACATGCCCGGGACGGGATGCGGGCTCGGCGGCCGTTGCCGCGAGGGGCGGCGACGGTGGGAAGTCCGTCTCCTGGGAGGGTAACGGAAGGAGGTAGGTCGGGTTGTACAGGGAGAAGTTTTCGCTGCAGGACAAGGTGGCCATCATCACCGGCGGGAGCCGCGGCATAGGGAAGGCCATCGCCGAGGGTTTCGCCGAGATGGGGGCTAAGGTGGTCCTGGCCAGCCGCAAGGCCGAGGCCCTGGAGGAGGTACGCAGGGGCATCCAGGAAAGGGGAGGGGAGGCCCACGTCATCCCCACTCACATGGGGGACCTCGAGGGCATCGAGAGGCTGGTCCAGGGGACCCTGGACAGGTACGGGACCATAGATATCCTGGTGAACAACGCCGCCACCAACCCCGTCTTCTGCAGCACGGCGGAGATCGAGGAAGCGGCCTGGAACAAGATCATGGACGTCAACGTGAAGGGGGTCTTCTTCCTGACCCAGAAGGTGGGGAAGGTGTTGTGCGACAAGGGTTCGGGCTCGGTGATCAACATCTCCTCCGAGGCCGGTTTCTGCCCCACCCCCTTCCTGGGAGTTTATTCCATATCCAAGGCGGCGGTGAACATGCTCACCAAGGTCTTCGCCCAGGAGTGGGGGCCCAAAGGGGTGAGGGTGAACGCCATAGCCCCCGGGCTGGTGCGCACCCATTTCAGCCAGGCCCTGTGGGGCAACGAGGCCATCCTCCAGACTGCCCTGGCCTCCATCCCTCTGGGCAGGATAGCGGAGCCGGAGGAGATCGTGGGCCTGGCCATCTATCTGGCGTCCGAGGCCTCGAGTTACGTGACGGGACAGGTCTTCCTCGTGGACGGGGGCCGCGAGGTCTTCGCCTGATGCTTCCCTCCCCGGTGGCGGGCGCAGGGCGACGAGCGGGAGAGGGCCGACGAAGGCGGGAATTGGGGAGATAATGGCATGGGAAGCGATAAGGGAAAGGCGAAGCCCTCCCTCTGGGAGCCCGTGCGCCTCGGTGGGCTCCTGCTCCGCAACCGCACGGTGATGCCTGCCATGGGAACCGGATACGCCTCCGTGGGGGGCGAGGTCACCCCCAGGCTAACCGCCTACCTGCGGACGCGGGCCGAGGGAGGGGTGGGGCTCATCATCACCGAGGTGATGGCCGTGCATCCCCTGGGAAAGGGCTTCGCCTCCGAATTGGGCATCTACGACGATTCCTTTCTGCCCGGGCTTTCGGAACTGGCCCGGGCGGTAAAGGGGGCGGGAGCCGCGGTGGCGGCGCAACTCCACCATGCCGGGCGGGAGACCTTTCCCCAGGTGATAGGGGATCAGCCCGTCGCCCCCTCGCCCATCCCCAGCAGGGCCATGGGGCAGATGCCCCGAGCCCTCACCAGAGAGGAGATAGGAGAACTGGTATCCCGCTACGCGGATGCAGGCAGGAGGGCGAGGGAAGCCGGTTTCGACGCCGTGGAGATACACGGGGCGCACGGTTACCTGGTCAACCAGTTCCTCTCCCCCTATTCCAACCGTCGTGACGACGAGTACGGCGGCGACGCGTCCGGGCGCTTCCGCTTCGCTCGGGAGGTGGTCAGGGCGGTGAAGGAGGGGGCGGGTCGCGATTTTCCGGTCATCTTCCGCTTCTCGGCCTCCGAGGACGTGAAGGGAGGTTACGACCTGGATTACCTCCTGCCCCTCCTGCCCTTGCTGGTGCAGGACGGCGTGGACGCCTTCCACGTCTCCCGGGGAGTGTACGATTCGCCCGGCAACCCAACCTGTCCCGGGCTTCATCACCCGGAAGGGATAAACGTGGAGCACGCGGCTCGAGTAAAGGAGGCGGTGGGCGTCCCGGTCATCGTGGTGGGGAAGCTCCATGACACCCGCCTGGCGGAGGAGGTGGTGGCCTCGGGGCACGCCGACATGGTGGCCTTCGGTCGCCAGCACCTGGCCGACCCCCACTTCCTGGCCAAGGCCATGGAGGGGAGACATGAGGACATCCGGCCCTGCCTGTCCTGCAACCAGGGGTGCATCGAGCGCCTGATGTTCGAGTTCCGTTCCGTGACCTGCACCGTGAACCCGGATTGCGGCAACGAATGGCGCCTCGTTCGCGGCACACGGGGACGCAAGGGCCCCTTCCTGGTGTTGGGGGCCGGGCCGGCGGGCCTCCAGGCGGCCATCACCCTCCGGGAAGGGGGAGCTGAGGTCCGGGTGGTGGAGAGGGAGGACGAACCCGGAGGGCAGTTGCGGGCGGCCTCCCGGCCTCCCCACAAGGAGCCTTACCGGAGATGGGTCGACTGGGCGGTCCGCCGCCTGGAGGGACTGGGGGTAAGAGTGGAGGCGGGGCGGTCCTCTTGGCGGGATGCGCTCCCGGAGGAAGATTGGGAGGGAGTGGTGGCCGCCTGCGGTTCGGAACCCGTCATACCTTCCCTGCCGGGTGTGGAGCTCTCCCACAACCTGGAGGCCAGGGAGGTCCTCCTGGAGCATGTGAGGCCCGGAAAGCGGGTGCTGGTGGTGGGAGCGGGTCTCGTGGGCATGGAGACCGCCGATTACCTCCTCGCTCGTGGCCATGAGGTCACCGTGGTGGAGGAGGCGGAGACGCCGCCTGTCTCCCCGCTCACCTCCCACGGGTATTACCTCCACCGCCGCCTGCGCGACGAAGCGCGCCTCCTTCTGGGGGCCAGGGTGATTAAGGTGACCGCCTCGGGTGCGGTTATCCGTCGAGTGGGGTGTGTGGAGGAGGAGGTGGAGGCGGACAGCGTGGTGTGGGCGGTGGGTTCCGTCCCGCGGAGGGAGCCGCTGCAGGCCGCCGCCGAGCTGGGCCTGAAGGCGGAGTCGGCCGGGGATGCGGTGGAGCCGCGTCGCCTCCTGGAGGCCGTGCACGAGGGAGCCGCGGCGGCCAGGGCTCTCCTCTATCCCGAGGAAGCGGAGGAAGAAGGAAGGGGTTAAAGGAGGGACGAGAAGGTCTGCGGCCGGATGCTCCCCGAACCTCCCCGTCAAGCCTCATAAACAAGTGCCGGGAAGCCCGAAGGTTCAAAGAAAGACCTGAAGTGGTTGGAAAAACCTGGGAGCGCCACTGCGGAGAGGTCATGAGACGAGAGACGAATGGAAGGGGGTGTTCGCGGTGAAGGAATACATGGACGGAAGGGTGGTCATCACCAAGGGAGACATCACCACCTTCGAAGTGGACGCCATCGTCAACGCCGCCAACAGGTCCCTTTTAGGAGGAGGTGGGGTGGACGGGGCCATTCACCGGGCGGCAGGGCCCCAGCTCCTGGAGGAGTGCCGAACCCTGGGCGGCTGCGAGACCGGACAGGCGAAGATCACCAAGGGTTACCGGCTTCCCGCCCGTCACGTGATCCATACCGTGGGCCCGGTATGGCACGGGGGGGACCGTAACGAGGACTCCCTCCTGGCCGATTGCTACCGCAACAGCCTGGCCCTGGCCCTGCAGCATGGACTGGAGACGGTGGCCTTCCCCTCCATCTCCACCGGGGCCTACGGGTTCCCCATCCACCGTGCCGCGCCCATCGCCATGCGCACGGTTAAAGAGGTGCTGGAGGCCAACCCCGCCCTGAAGAAGGTCTATTTCGTCTGCTTCAGCGAGGGGGACCTCCAGGTCTACCTGGAAAAGGCCGAGGAGATATTCGGCGGTTGAGGGCCGGGCACGACTCCGAGGATGCATGGAGCCCGGCCCGCCGATGTTGTCCACACCCGTGGCCGGCCGGCATAGGCGGAGGTCCGCCGACGCGGAGGGAGTCGAAGCGCCAGGGAAAAGCCGCTGTGGAACTCGGGCCGGCGTGATGGTGGCATTTTCACGCAGGGCAGAGAAGAAAGGGTCTTGGTGACCGGAGAGAGGGACGGGGGAGGACGTTTGGAGATCCTCTTCGTGTGTACGGGAAACGTCTGCCGCAGCGTCATGGCCGAGGCCTTCCTGCGGGAGGTCCTGGATTCCGGACCCGCTGCGGCGGAGGTGAAGGTGGGTTCGGCGGGGCTGGACGCGCGAGAGGGGCAGCCTCCGCCGCGGGAGGTCCTCGAGGTGATGTCCGAATGGGGGCTGGACGTCTCCGCGCATCGCTCCCGGTCCCTGGGGGAGGAGGACGTGGAGAGGGCGGACCTCATACTGACCATGGCCATGCACAACAGCCAGCGTCTTCTCACCAGGCACCAAGAGACGGTGGGCAAGGTCTTCACCCTCAAGGAGTTCGTCATCCAGGGCCGGGAGAAGGGGCACCGTTTGCGGTCCCGGAGCCCCGAGGAACGCCTCCAGGAACTGAAGGCGTGGATAAGGCACATAGAAGGCCTGGAAAGCGGGCCGGGAGAGGGAGGCCTGAACGAAAAACTCCGGCTCTTCTTCCTCCATTACTTTCACCTCTACGACCACCGCTTCACCATCGACGACCCTCTGGGGCAGTCCATGGATTTCATGCGCCGCACCGCGGAGGAGATACGCGGGTGCGTGCGGGAGCTCGCGGGCCCCGACCTCCTGCGGCTCTCCACCGTTTGAGCTGGGTGGGGCGGTTGCGGCGGGTCTCATATATGGATATGGAATATGATTCCGGCCATGCGGCGGAGAGGACGGTAAGGGAGAAAGGGAACGCAGGACAAGGAGGTGAACATGGATGAGGTGCTCTTCCGGCGCGAGGGGGCCGTGGAGGTGGTGACCCTCAACCGCCCGGAGGTCCTGAACGCCTTCAATTTCAACATGCTCCTCGCCCTGACCAGGAGGTT
>JACVJH010000035.1 GCA_015711895.1 Candidatus Solincola tengchongensis
GGGATGGATGGGGTCGGCGGGCGTCTCCGCGGCTTGCCTCTCGCTCTCCGCCAGGGAGGAGGTCGCGCTCCGGAGCGACTCCACCCACGCGGAGCGGTCCCTCTCCTCCACCAGCTCCAACAGACGCCCCAGGACGGCACCGGCATCCCCGGGTAGAGCCACGTCCGCCCGGCGGTTACGGTCCAGTTCGGAGGGCTCGACGTCCACGCGGATGACCCTGGCGTTTTCCAGTATCCGCCCGTAATTGGTCACCCAGTTGAGGCGCAGCCCCACAACCAGCGCCACGTCGGCCATAGAAGCAGCGGCCAGAAGCCCCATGACCCCGCCGTTCCAGAGGGACAAGGGGTGGTGGTCTGGAACCGCCCCCCGGCCGTAGTTCAGGAGGAGGTGGGGAATGCCCGCCTTCTCCACCAGTGCCCCGAGCTCCGCGGCGCAAGCGCTGTGGGCGACGCCGCTCCCTCCGAGCAAGATGGGCCTCTCCGCGCGGTTCAGCAAGTCCGCCGCCGCCCGGAGGTCTTCCTCCCGCGGCAAAACTCGGAACTTTCGGCATCCCTCCGAAGGATAGGAGATCTCAGACTCCTCGACCCCGGCGAAGAGGCATTCCGGTGCCAGCTCCAGGAACACCGGGCCCGGCCTCCCGGAGACGGCACGGCGGAAGGCCGCCTCCAGGTATTCGGGAATGCGCCTTATATCGTGGCAACGCGCCGCCCACTTGACCACCGGCTTTACCATGGACTGCTGGTCCATGTCCTGCAGGGCTCCCCGGTCCAGGTCGCGCAGGGAGACCATCCCGGCCAGGACCACCACCGGCGCCCCTTCCAGGTAGGCGTTCACCACGCCGGTCAGGGAATTGGTGAAGCCCGGCCCCGCGGTCACCGCGCAGACCCCCGGTTTGCCGGCGTAGACGGACCAAGCGTGGGCCATCATCACCGCCGCCTGCTCGTGGCGCACGTCCACGAGCCTCACCCCGTGGTCCAGGCAGCCGTCGAAGATGGGAGCGATATGCCCTCCGGAGAGGGCGAACAGGGTGTCCACGCCCTCCACTCTCCGCAGGTATTCGGCGACCACGTGTCCCCCGTGCACCTTACCCATGGTTTCCACCCCCTTCTCGGCGTCAAAGACTACTTTCCAGTTAATACCAGAACATCAGGAGCCTCTCTCGCGGGGCGGCCTGTACTCCTTCTTCACCCACCGCTCTATGGATCTCCAGGCTTCCTCCCAGGGCACCCGCGTCCTCCATCCCAATTCCTCCCACGCCCTCCGGGTGTCCACATCCAGATCCCGTCCCATGACCCCCACCGCCAGCGCAGTGGCGGGGGGCCTGACGTTGAGCGGCGCGAACAGCGCGTCGCAGACCCTCCCCAGTTTCCAGGCCAGGCCGAAGGGGAGCGAGCCGCGGGGCCTCTTCCCCACCAGCGACCCGAGTCCCTCCAGATATTCCCTCCAGGTGACCCGGTAATCGTCGCGCAGGTTGTAGGTGCGTCCCGCGGCAATCTCGGCGTCCAGGGCGAGGAGTATCCCGTCCACCAGGTTCTCCACGTAGATGAGACTGGCGCTGTGCGCCCCGCCGTCGATGAGGGGGAGCGGCCCCCTGTACATGGCGTCCAGGACCTCCCTGACCCAGACACTACCCGGACCGGTGACGTTGGAGGGGCGGACGACCGTGGCTTTCAGCGCGTCCCGGGAATGGTAGGCGCGTACCAGCTGTTCCGCCTCCGCCTTGGCATCTCCGTAATGGATGCCCGTCTTCACCAGAGGGGTGTCCTCATCGAAGTCCTTCATGTGCACGCCCAGTCCGTAGGCGGCCACGGAACTTATGAACAGGAAGCGCTCCACCTTTCCGGCGCATTCCTCCAGCAGGTGGCGCGTGCCGTCAACGCCAATGGAGTAGAACTGCCTCTTCGTCCCCCAGTCGAGGGTCCGGTTGGCGGCATGGACCACCTTATCGCATCCCTCGGCCACCCCTCTTATGGTGGAGGGGTCGGTGAGGTCCCCCCGGAAGACCTCCATCCCCAGGGAGGCCAGCTCCCGGTCGGGTTCCCCGGGCAGCAGCAGGCCCCTCACCATGTCTCCCCTGTCCAGTAGCCTTCGGACGAGATGGGAACCGATGAACCCACCGGCCCCGGTGACCAGGACTTTCATGGCATCCCCCTTTCTTCGGCAAGAAATGGAAAGGCGTTTCGTTTGTCGCCGCGACAGCCATATCGACCTTGACCAAACCATCCACAATTATAACCTCACGGATGGCAACGGAGCCTTCAACAGTTCACGGCCGCGAAGTCGTCCCTCCCCGACGAGGGACTTCGGCGATGGGCGAAGCCGGGAGAAAAAGCCGCGCCCTGTTCGAACGAGAGCCCGAACGCCCGTAAAAAGCCCGAGCGCATCACGCTTTCCGAGTCCGCGAGGCACCGCAATGAAACCAGCTTCGGAAAAGGTTTTCCGACCCTTCACGGCGGGCAGGATATGAATGAAAAGCATTAACTTTTTAAAAAATGGGGACTTCAGATAATCTCCAGCTCTTGCGGCGTAAAAGGAGCAGCCTGTCTCACTCTGGGACGGCTCCGCGATCCTTAAGGTATTGTCCGTTCACGGAATGCGAGAATGTTCGGGGTTGACCCCAAGGATCGCCTGGTTTCTTGGCCCACAAGGTAAACTGCGTTCCGAAGTTTTAAAAGATTAGGCGAAAGATCCTGGGGGCATCGTGCTCCTCGAGCAACCAGCATCAGAGCCGAAAGAGGCCAAACATTCCGATGAACACACGTTGAAATGTTTGAAACCGCCTTCCGAAACAGCCTTGCAACCTCATAAGATCCGCCGGATGTCTGATGCCGCCGCGCCGCCGCGGCGTTAACACCGGTCGAAAGGGAAAGGGAAAATGTCGCTGTATCGTTTCGGCAGGCGTTTAAGTTCGAAGAAGGTTGAGAGATCACCCTGTCATTCCTTTAATAACAAGCAAACAGACAGGGCGATAGAACTGATATCGAAGATGTACCCTAGGCCGGGAAAGCGTATTATTCTTATGAGGCGGTGCCCGAACGTGAGGCCCGAGGGGGCCATTCCGCACGTGTGGGGTCGAAAAAGAGGACGAAAGGTGACCGAGGATGGAGACCGATTTGAGGAGGATACGCCGGCTGGCCAGGGCCAACGAGACCGAGGTGGACGAGTTCATCGAGAGGCTCAAAGGAGAGCGCGTATCCAAGCGTCGGCTGGATTCGGCCCTGAAGGCGCTTTTCCGGGAGATCATGCCCTTCTTCGACTGCACGAAGTGCGCCGCCTGCTGCAAGGAAGCTTACGTGGTGCTGGAGACCCACGACATAGCCCGACTGGCCGAGGCCCTGGATATGAAACGCTCCGTCTTCCGGGAGTCCTACGTGGGCCGGAACGAAGACCGGGACATCTGCCTGAACCGGAGGCCCTGCCCCTTCCTCAAGCGCAACCTCTGCACCCTCTACCCGTGGCGCCCGGACAGCTGCCGCGAGTATCCCTTCTCCCTGGCCGTGGACAGCACGGAAAAACTGGACAACCTGGGTGCCAATTACCTGGTCTGCCCGGTGGTCTTTCACGCCTTGGAGAGGCTGCGCGCCGAGTGGCCCCTTCGGTGATGCCGGAAGGGGATGAGTAAAGGAAAAAGACGCTCCCCAACAGGCTTTTCGGACCGAGGTTTCCCTTCCGCTGCATGATGCCTGCGCCCAACACGGGCATCCCCCTTTACATACTTTGAATCCGGCCCAAGAGGGCCTTGTGTCGCATGATCTCCTCCCGTGACCTTCGCCTACCCTCGCCCTTATCCCGCCCGCGGCTTCAAAAGCATCGTGCCGGACGAGCGCTTCATCCCGGGATACGAGAAGCCCGTGAAGCGGCAGTCAGCACCTTTCGTGAACGAGAACTTGCCCCTCGCGATTTCCTGCATATAAAATTGGTTAGTGTTTCCGGGTTGGAGGCGTTGTGAGGAGGTAGAATTTGCCAAGACCGATCAAGCCTAAGCTGGTGAAGGAAACCCCCAAGGCCACTCTTTATAAGCCCAGGGGAATCCCTGCCGCCCAACTGGAAGAGACCTTGCTGCGCATCGAAGAGCTGGAGGCCCTGCGCCTGGTGGACCTGGAAGGGATGTACCAGGAGGACGCCGCCCAGTCCATGGGCATCTCCCGCCAGACCCTGCAGCGCATGGTCACCGAGGCCCGCTCCAAGCTCGTCGAGGCTCTCTATGCCGGCAAGGCCCTGCGCATCGAGGGCGGCACTTACATCCTCCAGGAGGGGTCGGGGAAGTACCGCTGCGGTAGGTGCGGCCAGCCGGTGAGCGGATACGGGCGGCGTCGTCGCGGCTGGCGCTGCCCCACCTGCGACTGAGGGGTAAGCCGGGAATCTCGACACCCAAGAACGGGAATCACCCTGATCCGTCTTCGTCAAGGAAGGCGGCAAAGGCCGCTTTCCTCATCTGAATGTAGTCGGTCTATATTTGTCGCTTTACACAGGAAAGGATTCGCCCACCGGCGCTGCAGGGGGGAACCGCGTTGATACACCCCATCTTGTATTGGACCCCTCTCTCCGATCTCCATATGCTCCCTGCTCCAGTCGCCACCTTCGGGGGATCTCCGGAGGGGCCGTAACCGGCCTTCTCGCCTGGAACCGATGACTTCTTGCGGCATCCCTTCGGCGCATGCTTCCCCCGCTCTCCCGTTGCGCTGCTTCTCCTTCCTGCTATCGCGCTTGTCCTTGTTGTCGAAGCCTTTTCCTTTCAAGAAACCGTGCCCGTTATCACAACGCGCTTCCAAATATCCTTCTCGTCACCCTCGCAGGACTGTTTTCAACCTTCCATGCGGCAGCCCTCCCCATCCCCGTCCGCCGAAGGGTGTTCCGGAAGCGGTTGCCGTTCGTAAATCATGCGCATCCGAGAGCGTATCCGTGAAATGAATGCCCTTCTTCCCGATCTTAAACGGGTTTTTGCAAGACCCCCGCCGCTTATAAGATCGGCTGTTGACGGAAGGCGATCCGCGGCAGTACTTCCATCCCCGTCCGCAGCGCGAGTG
>JACVJH010000036.1 GCA_015711895.1 Candidatus Solincola tengchongensis
TGCAGGTGGGGCTGGACGGGCCGGAGGAGGTCAGGAAGGCTTACAAGGAGATAGTGGAGAACCTCGGCGGTGACCCCTACGACGGGGTGCTGGTCCAGGAGATGATCAAGGGGGAGAGGGAGCTGGTGGTCGGCCTGGTCCGGGATCCCCAGTTCGGGCCCTGCGTCATGTTCGGATTGGGCGGCATCTTCACCGAGGTGCTGAGGGACACCTCCTTCCGGGTGGCGCCCATCGAGAAGTACGATGCCCTGCAGATGATGGAGGAGATAAAGGCCAAGGCCATACTGGGGCCCTTCCGGGGCAAGGCGCCCGCCGACCGCGACCTGCTGGCCCAGATACTGGTCGCCGTCGGGGACATCGGGATGAAATACGACGCGGTCAGGGAGATGGACATGAACCCGGTGATCCTGGACGGCCCGCGTCCGGTGGTGGTCGACGCCCTGGTGGTCCTGGGCGAGGACTCCGGCAAATAAAGGGGATTGCCCCGGACCCGAGCCTCACCTTAAAGGCACCCGGATCGGCGAGAGGTGGGTCAAGAGGTGGGTCTAAGATTCCGGGATTTCATTGAATCCAATCCGTATGTTTATTCCATAATTTACCACTAAGTTGATGCGCCGCCGATTCCGGGCCGGCGGATCGGCGGCGCATCTCTTAAAAGGTTGATTCTCCGATGATTCGCCATCCTAGCGGGGTATGGTGAAGCGGAAGACGGAACCCCCGCCCTCCCGGGGTTCATGCCAAATCCTACCCCCGTGCCGCTCGATTATCTCCCGGGCTATGTACAGGCCCATCCCCATGCCGGGCTTGGAGTGATAGCGCGCCTTCTCCACCTGGTAGAAGCGGTCGAAGATGCGTTCCCGCTCCTCCTCGGGGATCCCGATGCCGCGGTCCGTCACGGAGACCATATATTCGAATTCTCGTTCCTCGACCTCCACATCCACCGGGCTGTCGGAGGGGGAGAACTTGACCGCGTTTTCCAGCAGGATATAAACGACCTCCAGGAAACGGTCGGGGTCCAGAAGGCAGGCTCCCGGATTCGCTTTGAGGTGAAGGGATACATCTTTCCCCGCTGTACGTATCTCGTTCACCGCGTGGCGGATGAGGGGGAGCAGCTCAGCGGGGCGCAGGTCGAGCTCCAGCTGGCCGCGTTCGATCCGGGAGACGTCCAGGAGGTTTTCCACCAGCCGGGTGAGGCGGTCCGCGCCCTGGTCGATGGCCGTGAGCAGGTCCAGCTTCTGGCGTTCGCTCAGCATCTCGTTGCGCTCCTTGAGGCTGAGGGCGAAGCCCTTTATGAGGGTTATGGGATGGCGAAGCTCGTGGGAGGCCACGTCTATGAATTCCTTCAAACCCCGCTCCCTTGCCAGCCGCTCCTCCTCGACTGCCAGGGTGCGGCTCAGGATGATCAGGGTCTCCAGGTCTTCCTCGGAAAAGGGACGTTCCCCGGAATAATAGACGCCCAGAGCCCCCTTTGTCCTCTCTCCGAAGATCACAGGCTGCCCGAGGAAGAGCGAATATCCGTGGGCCTTCGCCAGGGGGTCCTCCTCCAGCGGGTTCTCCGCGCCTTCCCGGATGACGAGGGGACGGGGATGGCTCCCGCTCAGCAGAGGATGGCCGGCGAAGCGGTCCCCCTCCTGCAGGAAGAAAAAGCCCTCCTCGTCGGGCAGGGTGGTGAGCAGGGCGAGCTTTTCCTCCTCCAGGCGGGCGTAGACCGCGGCGTCCCCTTCCAGTATCTCCCTGCAGGCCCGGATGACCGTCTCCATGTTGTCCAGGAAATCGGCACCCAGGGAGAGCAACATGCTGTTGAGCCGGTGCACACGCTCCTCGGCCAGCCTGCGGCGGGTGATGTCCCGGCAGTTGATGACCACTCCCCTTATGGACGGCACGTGCAGAAGGTTGGACCCCAGGCTCTCCACCACGCGCCAGGTGCCGTCGGAGCCCCTCCAGCGGTGGACGACGGGGCGCACGGTTCCCGGCTCCTCCATCCCCTTCATGAAGGCCTCCAGCACGGCGGGGAGCTCCTCCGGGTCCATGAACTCGAAGGGCGTCCTCCCCAGGAGCTCCTCCGGGCGCCAGCCCAGCACCCTCTCCACGGAGGGGCTGGCGTAGACGTGCCTCCCCTCGCCGTCCAGGACGGTGATCGCGTCGAAGGCGTTCTCCACCAGGGCTCGGAAGTGTTCTTCCCTGCGGCGCAACTCCTCAGCCGCCCTGTGGCGCTCGGTGACGTCCTCGAAGGCCAGGAGGATGAGGTCCTCTCCGCGCTCCCGCAGGATAAGGCGGCGGGCGTTGAGGAGCATGACGCGCTTCCCGAGGTGCGGAAACTCGTGTTCCACGGGATGGTCCTCGAAGTGCGAGTTCAGGGGGATGACCTCCTCCAGGAGCCTTCGCAGGGCCGGTATGTCCCACTGGCGGTTCCCCAGCTCATAGAATGGGCGGCCTTCCGTCTCTTCCGGTGTGGTCCGGAAGGTGCGGTAGAATGAGCGGTTGGCGGAGACCACCCGCAAGCCGGCATCCAGCACGAGCATGGGTTCGCGCGCCGTGTCCACGATGGCCTCGGCGAATTCCCGCGCCTCGTCGATCTGTCTGAGGGCCCGCTTCCTCTCCCGGAGGTTATCCAGGTGGTGGGAGAGCACGGAACGGGAGTGCATGTTCCCGAGGTATTCCCCGGGCGGCCGGTAGAAGACGTTGTCGTAGACCTCCTTCTCCACCAGGACCTTGGGGTGGGTGTAGAGCAGCTCGAGCTGGAAGGAGGGGTCGAAGAGGTCGCTCCCGAACTGGCATAGGAAGAGGCAGCTCTTGGCCGACGGCAGGCGGTTTATCTCCGCCTCGTACCTTGCCAATTCCTTCCAGTCGCCTGAACGGTCGACGACCCAGGACATGTCGCCCAACGCCCGCAGGACCGGCCAGCCCTCGGCGGCGCACTTTGCTGCCTCTCCCTCCAGGAATTCCAGGGCGGCTCGGGCGTCGAAGGGTTTTCCGGGAGGATGGGCCTCCCGGGAATCGAAGAAGGAGAGTTCCCCCCGGGCCAGGAGGGAGTCCACGTCGTGGCCTTCCCGGCGCAGCGCGACAAGGATCTTCCGCCAGGTATCCTCCTCTCCTCCATAGAGGACCTTCTCCCCCCGCTCCAGGCCCAGGAGGAAATAGGTGACGGCCACCTCGTCCCGCTCCTCAGGGCTGGCGTAGAAATGGCAGAGGTGGTCTCCTGGTTCCAAGTATTTCAGTTCGGGAATGAGATCTTTCCTTTCCATAGGAGGTAAAATCCTGGATCTTATCTCCGCTTCCGGGGGGATCCATTTACTCGAGGGTAAACCGGAACGCCCCTTTCGGCCCTTCCGGCTCATAGTTGGCTGGAAGTTATTGCCGCAACCTCACGTTAACACATCTGGAGGGGTTTAACAATGATGTCGCCACGGGAGTCCCATGTGGCATGGGGCGGAGCGCCCTCTCCACTGGCATCGCCGTTCCCGGATAGGACAGGGCATGGTAAGGCCGCCGCACGGGAACGCGAATGGCGATGGTCGTCTTTCCTACCGCCCGATGATGTAGCGGTTGGGGTCCACCTCCTCGCGCAGCAGGCGAAGCTCCTCCTCGGTGGGCTCCGGCGTTTCCACGACCTCGGGGGCCTTGAGGAGCTCGAAACCCGTCTTGGCCTGCACGTCCTCGAAGGTGTACCCCTTGTGGATGGACTCCACCCGCATGCGTTTGGTCTCCGGGTCGTAGCCCATGACCGCCATGTCGGTGATCACCTTGTAGGGGCCGGTCCCGGCCGGCAGACCGGCGCGTTCGCGGGCGCCCGGACCGTCCAGGTAACCGGGAGTGGTGATGAAGTCCACCCTCTCCACGAAGCGGCGGGCATCCTGTGGGGTGATGACCATTATCCTCCAGGCCAGGGACCCGAAGTCGTTGGCCCCGCCCGAGCCGGGGAAGCGCACCTTGGGCTTGTCCCAGTCCCCGATGACCGTGGAGTTGAGGTTCCCGTACATGTCGATCTGGGCCCCGCCCAGGAAGCAGTAGTCCACCATACCCCGCTGGATGGTCTCCATGACCTCGCACATCCCACTGGCCATCACCGCCTTGTAGAAGGTCCGCGAATCGCCCACGGAGATGGGCATGGTGGGAAGTAGAGGCGCCACCCCTCCGGCCTCGAAGATGATCACCAGATTGGGGGCGTGGGCCTTTTGGGCGAGCATGGCTGCGGCGCAGGGGGCGCCGGTGCCCACGGCCACCGCTTTTCCGTCCTCCAGGTTACGGGCGGCGGCGCAGATCATCATCTCCATGGTGTTGTAATCCGCCATCCCCATCACCCCCTCCCTCCCAGATCGATGAGGTGCTCAACGGCGCGAAGCTGGTTGATACGCTCCAGCCCGCCGCAGAGTTCCAGGTATTGGTTGAAGTCGCGGGTCTTGTAGATGTACTTGTCCAGGAACTTACGGAACTCCTCGGGGTCCTTCTCCACAGTCAGCCACTGCCGCAGGTGGTCCTCATCGGAGAAGTACTCGTAAGGCATGTTGCCCGGGTAACTGCCGAAGGGGACCTCGCAGACCGCGTCCACCAGGTAGTAAGGGATGACCGTGGCCGTGGGGTCGGAGCGTATCTCCTCGTTGGGGATGAGTCTCTCGGTTGTGATTATCAGCCGCTTGGAGGCTCGGGCCAGCTCCAGGTCAGCGATGGAGATGCCCTTGATGCGCGCGTTGCCGTAGATATCCGCTTCGTGGACGTGGATGGCTGAGACGTCCGGCCAGAGTGCGGGGTAGAGCACGTACTGCTCTCCGGTGAAGGGGCACTTCACTATCTTGGCCGCGCTGCGCTTGAAGGTGTCCGTGCCCATGAGGTTGCGCGCCGGCAGGAATGAAACACCCATGGCCGCGGCCTTCAGTCGGCAGGCCATGGCGTAGTTGGTCCACTCGCAACATTCCACCTTTCCGCTCTCCATGTAGCGGCGGGCGTTGGGGGAGAGACCGCGTGCCTCCAGGCCGATTATGTAGGCGATGTCACAGCGGTTGAAGACCTCTCCGGCTGCCAGTATTTGGAAGTCATGGGTGGAGGTATGCCCGGCGAAAATGAGGTTCTTCTTGCGCTGTCGGACTATCTCATGGCAAACGGCGGTGGGGATACGGTTGGCGCCGAAACCGCCTATGGCCAGGTAATCCCCGTCGTGGACGAACTTGCCCACCGCCTCGCTGACGGTCATCACTTTGCTCACCATGGCCCGGTTCTTGGTGCGGAAGAACTCGCGGGCCTTATCGGCGTCGGGATCCATGAACAGGGGTCCCTCGCCCTGGGCGACCACTTCGAACATCTCCCTTCCCTCCCTCGCACGAAACGGTCTGCGGATCGCCGATCGGAATCGATATGTAGGATAACATCAAGCCCCACCGTGTGCAATCTGTTAAGTTGTACTTGCTATTCCTGGGACCCTGATGTATCCTCGACTCGGAGACTTGACAGGGGCTGACGTTTCGTAGCGATATTAATACTACGACTGCGACGAGCCAGGCACACGGCTTTTCTCAAAGATCCTCGACACAGCACCTCACGCGGCATCTTTTCAGCCACGCGGCCCGTGTTTCCGCCTAGCGTCCGGTTTTCCGCGAAGGAGGGGGGAGCGAGATGAGCGAGATCGTCTGGAGGCCGTACGGGGACTATATTGAAAAGGCCAACATCACCCGCTTCATGCGCAAGCACGGCATCTCCGACTACCAGGAGCTCCTGAGGAGGTCCTGCGAGGACCTGGAGTGGTTCTGGGACGCCATCATGGAGGATCTGGACATACGCTGGTATAAACCCTACGAGAAGGTCCTGGACGACTCCCGCGGCATCCAGTGGTGCCGTTGGTATATCGGCGGGAAGACCAACATCGTGCTCAACTGCCTGGACAAGCACATGGATACCCCGGTGAAGAACAAGCTGGCCTTCATATGGGAGGGGGACGACGGGGCCATACGCCGCTACACTTACGGGGACGTCTACCGCGAGACCTGCAGGATGGCCTGCGCCCTGCGCAACCTCAAGGTAGGCAAGGGGGACACGGTGGGTATCTACATGCCCATGAGCCCCCAGATCGTCTTCTCCCTCCTGGCCTGCCTGAAGATCGGGGCCATCCCCATCCCCATCTTCTCCGGCTTCGGCCCCGCGCCGGTGGCGGCGCGACTGCGGGATGCCGAGGCCAAGGTGCTCATCACCGCGGACGGCTCCTTCAGGAGGGGCAAGGTCTTTCCCATCAAGGAGAACGCCGACGAGGCCGTGGACCAGGTGCCCAGCATCAACCACGTGGTGGTCTACCGGCGGGCGGGCATCGACGTGCCCTGGCACGCCACCCGGGACATCTGGATGGACCAGCTGGTGTGGTGCCTGCCTGAGGACTGCCCCACGGAGGAGATGGACTCCGAGGACTACGCCATGATCATCTACACCTCCGGCACCACGGGGAGGCCCAAGGGCTCGGTGCACACCCACGGGGGCTGCCTGGCCCAGATGTGCAAGGAGGTGGGCTATTACTTCGACGTCAAGCCGGACGACGTCTTCTTCTGGCTCACGGACATCGGATGGATGATGGGCCCCTGGATGATCATCGGGGTCATGAACCTCGGGGGCACCTTCGTCATCTTCGAGGGAGTCCCCGACTACCCGGAGCCCGACCGGCTCTGGGACCTCGTGGAGAGGCACGCCATCACCATCTTCGGCATCTCCCCCACGGCCATCCGCATGCTCATGCGCTTCGGGGAGGGTTGGATCGAGAAGCACGACCTCTCCTCCCTGCGCATCCTGGGCTCTACCGGGGAGCCCTGGGACCCGGACTCCTGGATGTGGTACTTCGAGAAGGTGGGGAAGGGGAAGCTCCCCATCATCAACATCTCCGGGGGCACGGAGATCGTGGGCTGTTTCCTCTCCCCCCTGCCCATTACCGACCTCA
Organism: Candidatus Solincola tengchongensis; assembly: GCA_015711895.1. Classification (GTDB taxonomy): domain Bacteria; phylum Actinomycetota; class Geothermincolia; order Geothermincolales; family RBG-13-55-18; genus Solincola_A; species Solincola_A tengchongensis. The sequence goes on from JACVJH010000036.1 coordinate 6,911, forward strand.
AGCCCACCACCCTCAGGGGGCCCGGTCTCGGCATGTGCATCGACGTCTTCGACGAGGAGGGGAAGCCGGTGCGGGGGGAGAAGGGCCACCTTGTGGCGCTCAAGCCCGCGCCCTCCATGACCCGGGGCTTCTGGCGCGACCCGGACCGCTACATCGAGACCTACTGGTCGCGCTGGCCGGACATCTGGTACCACGGGGATTGGGCCTCCGTGGACGAGGACGGCTTCTGGTACCTGCACGGCCGCTCCGACGACACCATAAAAGTCTCCGGTAGGCGCACCGGCCCGGCGGAGATCGAGGCCGCTCTCATGGAGCACGAGGCGGTGTCCGAGGCGGCGGCCATCGGCGTCCCCCACGAGATCAAGGGGGAGGCCGTGGTCTGCTTCGTCGTCTTGCGCCCGGAGTTCAAACCCTCGACGGAGCTCGCCGAGGCCATCAAGGACAAGGCCGCCGAGTACCTGGGTAAGGTGGGCCGCCCCGACGAGGTGCACTTCGTCTCCGCCCTCCCCAAGACGCGCTCGGCCAAGATCGTGCGCCGGCTCATAA
>JACVJH010000037.1 GCA_015711895.1 Candidatus Solincola tengchongensis
CCTCCACCGTCCCCGCGGCGCTGGCGGTGGCGGAGGGAGTGGGGGCCTCGGGAAGGGATTTCCTCACCGCTCTGGTCATCGGCAACGAGATAAGCGGGCGCACCGGGCAGGCCTACATCCGCAGCCGCCTGTTCACCAACTCCTGCCCCAACCACCAGATAGACGCGGCCGTCGTGGCCGGCAAGCTCATGGGTCTGGACAGGGAGGCCATGATGGATGCCGTGGGCATAGCCTGCTTCCCGCCCTTTACCCAGTGCTTCGCGGGCTGGATGTCCGGCACCAAGGGGATGATAACCGGGGCCCCGGTGCTGGCGGGTATAACCGCCGCCTCTCTGGCCGCCCACGGCATGCACGGATTCCGGGGAATCATCGAACATCCCGACGGTTTCTCCAACGCCCTCTTCGAGAGGTACGACCTGGAGGAGATGGTGAGAGGCCTGGGAGAGGAGTGGCGTACGGACACCCACTCCCCCAAGCTCTATCCCTGCTGCGGCTGGCTGGACGCGCTGGTGGATTCGGCGCTGGACCTGCTGGAGGAGCACTCCCTCACCTGGAGGGATATCCGGAAGGTGGAGGTGAGGTGCCCCACGGTGACCCTCCTCCTGCGCCGGCCCGTTGAGGAGCTCCTGGAGCTCATGGACCGGATAGCGGCAGAGGAATGGCTGACTCCCATGCCCCTCTTCTTCGATGCCACCTATCCCTTGGCGGTGGCCATCATGGACCGGGAACTCACCGCGGCGCAGTTCGAAAGAGGGCGCATGAAAGACCCCGAGCTGCGGAGGTTCCTGGGCCGTTTCTCCTACACAGCGGACCCACTGCTCGACTGGAAGGAGATGGAAGAAGGGGTCAACGCCGGGGAGGTGACCTTCCTGCTCCGCGACGGGAGGAGGGTCTCCAGGTTCACGGAGGCCATGAAGGGGTCCTACCTCAACCCCCTGGACGTCAGGGAGAAGCTGGCCGTGTGCACCCGGGGTATCCTGGACGAGGCGCGCCGCGAGGAGATAGCGGGAGCGGTGGATAGGCTGGAGGAATTCGACGACCTGCGCGATTTCGCCCGCCTGCTCTGAAGAAACCGCCGGAGCGTCGATGAGGAAGAATAGGAGGACGCGCGTCGAGCGGGGATTGATGTTTCTCCGGGAGCGGTTAGAGGCGGGCGCTCGCTCCCGAGAACCCAGGCGGATCTGGGAAGGCAAGCGGTATGGCATAATGTTCTCGAGCGGCGGGGAGGAGGATGTAGGAGCGCCTGGGTTGTTTCGCGCCAGTGAAGGGGAGAGGGATATGGAACGGGACCGGCGTGAGGAACTGGCGGAACGGCTGGCGGAGAGCATGGCCGTGATCATGCGCTCGCGCGGTAACGCTCTCCGCAGGGTGGCCGGACGATACGGCATAACCCCTCCCCAGTTCTTCCTTCTGAAGATGCTCAACGCCCACGGCGAGATGACCGTCACCGGCATCTCGGAGGTCATGATGGTGGCGGCCCCCACTGCGAGTCGCATGATAGCCAACCTCTGCGAGAAAGGCTGGCTGGAACGACGCAAGGACCCCGCCAACCGTCGCGTCACCCTGGTGCGGCTCACCCGCAAGGGGAAGGGGTTGCTGCACAGGGTGGGGGAGATGCAGAAGGAGCAGTTCCTGGAACTCATCGAGCAGGAGGATTTCCGGGAGATCGAGGCCTTCATCGACTGGCTGGAGAAGTTCACCTCCAGACTCTCCAACGCGAGGGTGCCGGAGGTGGGGCACGCGGAGGAGACGACCGGCGACCCGGCGAGGTGACGAGCCGGGAGGTGGCGGAGCCCTCGCTCGCCGTCGGTGTCCAGGACGCGGGGCGAAAAGACGCACGGCCTCCATCCGCCGGCGGTAAGGACCTCATCCCGGCCATTGACAGGGAGGGGCGGAGAGCGTAATTTATTTATATTTAGCAATGCTAAATTATTTATGTGCGGAAGGACCGCGAGGCCCGGGAGTGAGGAAGGGGTCCTTGCCGCAGGGCACCTCGGATATCGGAGGGGCGGAGGAGAGGAGCCGGAAGAGAGGCCGAGTGTGGTTTCGGCGTCATGGTACGACCCGGATGCCGGTGAGGCCGGAGGGCGATAACGGAAGCGCGGAAACGTATGACGGGAGAACCGATGGGAGAACATGCGGTTGAAGTAGAGGGCTTGGTGAGGAAATTCGGGGACCTCACGGCGGTGGACGGTATCTCCTTCACCGTGGAGCGGGGAGAGGTCTTCGGGTTCTTGGGGCCCAACGGGGCGGGTAAGACCACCACCATCAACATGCTCTGCACCTTGCTCTCCCCGACCGCGGGCAAGGCCATGGTGGACGGGTTCGACGTGGTGAAGAACAAGAGGGAGGTACGCCAGCGCATCGGGCTGGTCTTCCAGGACCCCAGCCTGGACGATCGCCTCACGGCCAACGAGAACCTGGATTTCCACGCCGTGGTCTACGCCGTCCCCCACGCGGTGAGGGAGAAGCGCAAGCGCGAGCTCCTGGAGACGGTGGACCTGCTGGACCGCGCCGACGACCTGGTGATCACCTTCTCCGGGGGCATGAAGAGGAGGCTGGAGATAGCCCGCGGGCTCCTCCACCATCCCCGGGTGCTTTTCCTGGACGAGCCGACCATAGGCCTGGACCCCCAGACCCGTAAGTACATCTGGGATTACATAGGGGACTTGAAGAGGAGGGAGGACATCACCATCTTCCTCACCACCCACTACATGGAGGAGGCGGAGCACTGCGACCGTATCGCCATCATCGACCACGGGAAGATAATCGCCCTGGACACTTCCGAGAACCTAAAGAACATGGTGGGCGGGGACATCATCCGCATCAAGACCGACGACGACGCACGGGCCGAGGAGCTCCTCAAGGAGAGGTTCGGGGTGAACATCCTGGAGGACCGGGACTGCCTGTGCTTCGAGGTGGAGCGCGGCGAGGAGTTCATCCCGCGCCTCTTTCATGACTTCGACGTGAGCATCCAGTCCATAAGCCTGCACCGTCCCACCCTCGACGACGTCTTTCTCAAGCTGACCGGCAGGGAGATACGGGACGAGGAGGCAGACGGGCTCATGGAGATGAGGCGCATGGTCACCCGGGTCAGGCCGCCGTTCGCGCGTTGACGTCCGGGGCCGGCGTCGTGGCTGGGCCGTGAGCGATAGGGAGACAAGCCGTTTGGAGGAAAGATAGATGGGAGCGCTGGAGGAAAAGGCGGTTGAGTTGAAGGGCGAGGCGGCTGCCTTGCCCGCCGGGAGGAAGTCGTCGGGCATGCGCTGGGCCATGCGCGGCATATACATCATCTGGGTGCGGGAGTTCAAGCGCTTCTGGCGGGACAGGGCACGCCGCATCGGGGGCTTCGCCCAGCCCATCATGTACCTGGCCCTCCTGGGGGTGGGCATGCAGAGCGCCTTCAAGGTCTTCGGGGGAGGGGATGTCCCCTATATAAAGTTCATGTTCCCCGGCATCCTTGGCCTCACCGTCCTCTTCACCTCGGTCTTCTCGGCAATTTCCATAATCTGGGACCGGGAATTCGGTTTCCTCAAGGAGGTGCTGGTGTCACCAGTGCCCCGTTCCAGCGTGGCCCTGGGCAAGATCATCGGAGGCTCCACGACGGCTCTCATCCAGGGGGCCATCTTCCTCATCCTGGCCTTCACTCCCTGGGTCTACGGCTTCAGCCTGGACACCCTGTGGAAGGTCCTGGCGGTCATACCCCTGATAGTTCTCATGTCTCTGAGCCTGACCTCCTTGGGGGTGGCCGTGGCCGCGCGCATGACCTCCATGGAGGGATTCCCCATACTCATGAACTTCCTGCTCATGCCCATGTTCTTCCTCTCCGGGGCCTTTTTCCCCTTGCAGGGTCTCCCCCGCTGGATGGACGTCCTTACCAAGATCGACCCTCTGACCTACGGGGTGGACGCCCTGCGGGGGATAATGCTCAAGGGGCTGGACCTGGCGGCGGGCGCGCCCGGAAACCTCGCCCAGTTCGCCGCCTGGTTCAAAGACCCGGAGATACTGAGGATCGGTCTGGGGAAGGGTTATCCGGACCCCTCGAGCCTCTCCGCCCTGGCTCGGCAGGCCTCGCTCCCCGTGCAGGCCCACCCGCTGTGGATGGACGTGCTGGTGATGGTCGGGTTCGGCGTTTTCCTCTTCACCCTGGCCCTCTGGCAGTTCAACCGCGCGGAGTGAAGGGACAGGCCGCGTTTTATATCCCCTTTTTCCGATGCGTCTTCCCGTGGCCGCAACCGCCTGGCCGCGCCCGTGGGTTCAACGCCGGATAAAATCGATTGGCGTCGCGGGGTCAGATCACGGTAGGATCGCTACACTCCCTTTTCTCGCGCCTCGGGCTTCCAGGCTGGGGCGAAAGCATCTCGCATCGCGGTATCACATTCCGGTGTGACCGGCCGACCATTTCCAGACCGTACGCCGGGTTCCCAGGCCGGATGAAAGCGGTTCCTATGCCCGTATGGCGAGTCGCGTTCCTGCATCACCTCCCCGTGAGACAGGACAACCCCCTTTGGACGCGTCTCGAGCTTGCACGCCGGGCAATAACCTCTAACATCGGGTTGTCACATCCCGTTATGAATCGCGGATCACGTATTCGAGCTATGCCCCGGGTTCCCACGCCGGATGAAAGCGGTTCCCATGTCCGTATGCCGATACTCGATCTCCCTTGTCGGGTTGGAATGCGCCAGGGTGCCAGGCCTTGCCTTTGCGAGCGACGACCATTAAGACCCTGGGTGCTCGCAAAAAGGGTCTCGTGCCCCCGGGAAACGCGCGCGAACGCCACCCAGGACCCGGGTCCCATGATATGCATCATGTCCTTCTGGGGACTCGCGTTAATCTTCCTTAACCGGGGGCATAATATGCGCATGGCGGCGTGGTGGCCGCCACGGAGGAAAGGCTGCGTCTGGGAAGGCCCGCTGTATTGGCCCATCCGGTAACCGAGCTGGTTGACCTCACGCGCCCCTATAAGAAGGAGGTAAGGAAAAGGATGAGGATACGCACGAAGAGGGCTGTTTTTTGCGTTTTTCTCGTGGCGGTGCTCCTCGCGGGCATGCTTGCCTTGGGTGGAGGGAGCTCGGCGGTCGCGAGCGTCTTCGGGGGACCGCCGGCGGGCCGTGGGGATGGAGGCGCCGCGGCCGCCGCGTACCCGGGGCGGGGAGGACGGGGGCTCTCCTCCCGAGTCGAGTCCACACCCGGGGACGGACGGGTTAGCCCCGAGGAGAGGGAGGCCGCGGCGGAGAGGGCCAAGGCGGCGGGCATGAGGTTGCCCGGCCTCAAGGCGGGCGACTTCGCCGCCGCCCAGATTCCCATGCCCGATCCCACGGCCACGCCCCATTATTTCGGGCCTTACCCCAATTACGCCACCAGCCCCCTCCCGGTGATCGACAATTCACTTCCCAGCCCGGCTTTCTACTTCGCCGAGGGCACCACCCGCCCGGGCTTCGACACCTACCTATGCCTGCAGAACCCCGGGGGCCTCACGGCGACGGTGAGGATCACCTACATGAGGGGGGACGCCACGACCGCGGAGCAGATACTCACCCTGGATCCCCACTCCCGCCTCACGGTGAGCGCCGCCGACGTCCTGGGCGTTGGCGACGACACGGCCCACGACTTCTCGGCCAAGGTGGAGTGCACCAACGGCCAGCAGATCGTGGCCGAGCGGCCCATGTACTTCAACTACCTCGGGAAGTGGACGGGCGGACACGTCTCCGTGGGGGCCACCACCCCCGCCTCCACCCTCTACTTCGCCGAGGGCACCACCCGCCCGGGCTTCGATCCCTACATATGCATCCAGAACCCCGGTGACCTGGACGCGGACGTCACGGTGACCTACATGGAGGGCGACGGGAGCCTGGCCAACAACGTGCTCACCGTTCCCGCCCACTCGCGGGCCACCGTCAACCCCCGCAACAAGCTGGGCACCGGGGACGACCCGGCCCACGACTTCTCGGCCCGGGTGGAGTGCACAAACGGACAGAAGCTGGTCGCCGAACGGGCCATGTATTTCAACTATCTGGGAAAATGGAACGGGGGCCACGTGGTGATGGGTGCCTCGGCCATCACCGGGACCTATTACCTCGCCGAGGGCACCACCCGCCCCGATTTCGATCCCTACCTCAGCATCCAGAACCCGGGCCTCAACGCTGCGGAGGTCACAGTGACCTATTTCCGGGGGGACGGGACCGTGGACACGGAGATGGTCACCGTGCCCAAGAATTCCAGGGCCACCCTCAACCCCCGCAACAAGCTGGGCACCGCCGACGACCCGGCCCACGACTTCTCGGCCAAGGTGGAGTGCACCAACGGGCAGCAGATCCTGGTTGAGCGGCCCATGTATTTCAACTACCGGGGCTCGTGGACCGGCGGGCACGACGTCATGGGCTTCGCCTTCACCACCGCGGTGCGGGTTATAGCCGGTACCGGCATGCGCAAGTTCGTGGACTCGCTCCCACTGGTCGGTTCCGCCAATGCCAACAACCTGGGGCAGTACATACCGGTTGCCGTGCCTGACACCGTCACCTATCCCGGCTCCGATTACTACGAGATCGAACTGGGCCAGTACACCCAGCAACTGCACAGCGACCTCCCACCCACCACCCTCCGCGGCTACCGTCAGACGAACACCACGGACCCCACGGTGAGCGTCTTCACCTACACCGGGCCCATGATCGTGGCCCAGAGGGACCGCCCCGTGAGGGTGAAGTTCACCAACAAACTGCCCACGGGGGAGGGAGGCAATCTCTTCCTCCCCGTGGACACCACGGTGATGGGGGCGGGGATGGGCCCGGACGGCATGAACATGTACACCCAGAACCGGGCCACCATCCACCTGCACGGCGGGTTCACCCCCTGGATAAGCGACGGGACCCCCCATCAGTGGATAACCCCCGCCGGCGAGAACACACCTTATCCCAAGGGGGTCAGCGTGAGTTACGTCCCGGACATGTGGTTCGACGCCGCGGGGAACCCCGTGCCGGAGGGAACGCCGGGGGCTTCCAACGATCCCGGCGACGGCTCCATGACCGTCTACTACACCAACCAGCAGAGCGCGAGGCTCATGTTCTACCACGACCACTCCTACGGGATCACCCGTTTGAACGTCTATGCGGGTGAGGCTTCCCCGTATCTCCTTGAAGACCCCGTGGAGCAGGACCTCGTGGCCAGGGGGGTCATCCCGGCCGAACAGATACCCCTGATCATCCAGGACAAGACCTTCGTCCCCGACGACGAGCAGCTGGCCTGGCAGGACCCCACCTGGGACAAAGTGAAGTGGGGAGGGAAGGGGAATCTCTGGATGCCCCACGTGTACATGCCCAACCAGAACCCGGCCGACCCGGGCGGGCTGAACGCCTTCGGCCGCTGGTCCTACGGGCCCTGGTTCTGGCCTCCCACCAAGGATCTGGTCCACGGGCCGGTCCCCAACCCCTATTACGATCCGGTGAACGCCCCCTGGGAGCCGCCGGAGATCCCCGGCACGCCCACCCCGAGCATGGCCATGGAGGCCTTCATGGACACTCCGGTGGTCAACGGCACCGCCTATCCCTACCTGGAACTGGAGCCCAAGGCCTATCGGTTCCGCATCCTCAATGCGGCCAACGACCGCTTCTTCAACCTCCAGCTCTATCTTGCGGACCCGGACACATTGACCCCCGACGGGCGGACCCTCACGGAGGTCAAGATGGTCCCCGCCGTGCCCAACCCGGCTTATCCGTCGGGTTGGCCCACCGACGGTCGTGAGGGAGGGGTGCCCGACCCGGCCACCGCCGGACCGTCATGGATACAGATCGGGAACGAGGGCGGTTTCCTCCCTTACCCGGTGGTCCTGCCCAACCTCCCCATCGATTGGAATACCGACCCCACCACCTTCAACGCCGGGAACGTCTCCCAGGGGACGGTCATCCTGGGCCCGGCGGAGCGCGCCGACGTCATCCTGGACTTCTCCGCCTTCGCCGGGAAGACCCTCATCCTCTACAATGACGCGCCGGCGGCCTACCCGGCCCGCGACCCGCGTTACGACTACTACACCGGGGCTCCGGACCTCACGGACACCGGGGGTGCCCCCACGCCGCTTCCGGGTTTCGGCCCCAACATCCGCACGGTGATGCAGATACGGGTGAAGGCCACCAACCCGGCAGCCCCCTTCGACCTGCAGAGGCTGCAGACGGAGTTCGAGACCACCCCCGGGCACACCGGCGTGTTCGCCGCCACGCAGGACCCCATACTCGTGCCCAATGCGGCCTACAACAAGGCCTACGGGGGAGACTTCCCCGCGGATACCTACGCCCGCATCTACGACACGTCGCTGACCTTCCGCACTCTTTCCGGGAACATGGTTACCATTCCCTTCCAGTCCAAGGCCATCCAGGACGAGATGGGGGAGGCCTACGACAAGGAGTACGGGAGGATGAGCGGCTTCCTGGGCCTGGAGCTCAGCAACATCAGCCCGGTGAACAAGGGCTTCGTGCTCTACCCCTTCGCTTCCCCGCCGGTGGACATCACCGTGGACAACGTCACGCCTTCCGAGCCCCTGGCAGGAGACGGCACGCAGATATGGAAGATAACCCACAACGGTGTGGACACCCACACCATACACTGGCACCTCTTCAACGTGCAGGTCATCAACCGTGTGGCCTGGGACAACATCATCCTTCCCCCCGACCCCAACGAGCTGGGATGGAAGGAGACGGTGCGGGTAAATCCACTGGAGGACATCATCGTGGCCATGCGCCCGGTGGCTCCCGATCTCCCCTTCGAGCTGCCCAACAGCGTGCGGCCCATCGACCCCACCATGCCCCTGGGCGCGGTCCTCAGTGGAGGCCCGGGTGGGTACTTCGACCCGCAGGGCAATCCGGTGACGGTCACCAACGAGCTGGTCAACTACGGATGGGAGTACGTCCTGCACTGCCACCTGCTGGGGCATGAGGAGATGGACATGATGCACTCCATGCCCTTCCTTCTGGCACCACGGCCCCCTTCCGGCCTGCAGGCGGCGGACGGGCCTGGAGGAGTGCTGCTCACCTGGACGGACAACTCGGTGGCGGAGACATCCTACGTAGTGGAATGGGCGGCGGATGCGGGAGGCCCCTGGTCCTTGCTGGCCGAGCTCCCCGCGGGCAGCGTGGCCTACACGGATACCGAGCCGTTCGCCGGGACGAGGTATTACCGCGTCCTGGCGAGGAATAGCGTCGGATATGTCGCGCCCTTCCCGGTCATGACCGCGGACTCCAGTCCCAGCAACGTGGTCAGCGTGACCAGGCCGTGAGATAGGCGAGGCGGCGAAAGCCGAAGCGAGGCGATAGGGAGCGGACAGGGCGCAACGCCCTGACGCGGCGGGACGAGAAGAGAGGCGCCCGGACTCCATCCGGGCGCCTCTCCCATACCGGGCATGGCTCACCCGCTCTCAGCCCGGAGACGGGAGCCGTTCATTGGCGGCGCTGATTCGTTTCGATAGGCGCTTTCGGTTGAAAAAGGACTAGAGACAACCCTCTCGTCCTGACAAGACAAGCAAACCAACGGGGCGTAAGGGGTGATCTCTCTTGCTAAACCCGCCGGTAGTATGAGGGATGCCGTTTGGATATAATTACCTCATAGGCGGTAATGCTCGTTTCTTGCGTTCTGTTCCGCCCTTTTTTGGCTTAAGGGTGCGGGGGAAAGGATTGACGACACCTTTTCCTGCTCCCGCCGCCTGAGGGTCTGCCACCTCCCCGCCGGTGGGTCCGACGGGCGGCGCGAACCATCCCCGTGTGGGGGCGCGATAGGGAAGAGTCGGGTGAAAGGAGGGGCTGATGACATACGGAAACACGGGAAAGATCCTGGTCGTGGACCTGGGCTCCGGAGGGTTTGAGGAAAGGGAGCTGCCCGAGGAGGTGTACCGGGATTATATAGGTGGTGCGGGCCTCGCCGCCAAGCTGCTCTACGACCACGGACACCTGGAGGCGGAGCCCCTGGATCCCGAGAACCCGCTCATCTTCGCCGCCGGCCCTCTGACCGGCGTGGGGCTTGCCGGCTCCAGCCGTTTCTCGGTAGGATCGCGTTCCCCCCTTACCCGCATCTGGGGGCAGTCTTCCTGCGGGGGGAACTTCGGCCCGGAGATGAAGAGGTGCGGCTATGATGCCATATTCTTCCATGGAAAGGCGGGGGAGCCCGTTTACCTGCTCCTGGAGGAGGGTTCGGCGAGACTCATGCCCGCCTCCGACCTCTGGGGCAAGGACACTTACGAGACCACGGACATCCTCAAGAAGAGGCACGGCAAGACCTACAAAGTGCTTGCCGTAGGCCCCGCTTCCGAGAACCTCATCCCCTTCGGGAGCATCGTCAACGATTGCGGGCACGTCTTCGGGCGCACGGGGATGGGCACGGTGATGGCCTCCAAGAACCTCAAGGCCGTGGTGGCCAACGGGGACATGAGGATGGCCTACAAGGACCCGGAGAAGTTCGAGGAGCTGGCCGGGAAGTACACCGCGCGTGTGGAGCGGAGCGGAATGACCAAGGCCCTGCGCGCCTTCGGGACCCCCAGCAACATGGAATCCAAGATGATCGAGGGGGACGTGCCCACGCGCAACTGGGGGCTGGGGATATGGGAGGAGGGAGGGGAGCGCCTCTCCGGGATCACCCTCACCGAGGAGATCCTGGTGAGGAGGCGCGCCTGCCGTTTCTGTCTTGTACGCTGCAAGCCGGTGGTCCAGGTGGAGGAAGGGCCCTACGCCATGGGCCCGGGCCCGGGCCCGGAGTACGAGACCCTGGGAGCTTTCGGGACCATGCTCATGAACTCCAACCTGAGGGCGGTGGCCAAGATAAACGACATCTGCAACCGCCTGGGAATGGACACCATCACCTGCGGGGCCACCTTCGCCTGGGCCATGGACTGCTACGAGAACGGCATCCTCAGGCCGGAGGACTATGAGGGCGTGGAGCTCAAGTGGGGGGATATCGACACGGTCATCGAGCTCCTGCCCAAGCTGGTGCGGCGGGAGGGCAGACTGGCTGCCCTCCTGGCCAAGGGTTCTCGCGCTGCCGCAGAGGAGGTGGGAGGAGGGAGCGAGCGTTTCCTCACCGATACCAAGGGTTTGGAGGCCCCCATGCACGACCCGCGCCTGGACTGGGGGGACGGGCTGGCCTACGCCGTCTCCGTGAGAGGGGCGTGCCACGTCTCCAACATGACCTACCAGCTGGAGTGGGGGGCCATCCGTTTTCCGGAGATCGGCCTGGACAAGCACCACCCGGGTATGACTACGGAGACCAAGGCGGAATCGGTGGCCAAGGCCACCGACCTGGGATGCATCATGAACTCCGCCTGCTGGTGCGAGTTCCCGGCCACGGACTTCACCATCCCCCTGCTCGTGGGGCTCTTCAACGCCGTCGCCGGCTACGGCTGGGATGTGGGGGCCATGATGGAAGCCGGGGAGCGCGTGTGGTTCTTGCAGCGGTGCCTGGGCCACATATGGGGGGCCACGGGGGCGGACGACCGACTGGGGCAGCGGGTGATGACCCCGGTCAAGGAGGGGAACATCGCCGGGGTGGTCCCGGACATGGAGACCATGCTCCGGGAGTTCTACGCGTACCGTGGCCTGCGCGAGGACGGGCTGCCTCGCCCGGAGAAGCTGCGTGCTCTGGGACTCGGCTACCTGGAGGAGAGGCTCTATTGATCTATGCTCATTAATCAATGCTGATGAGCTCGTACTCCTTGCTGCCCAGTCCCATCTCCGCCGCGTAGTCGACCTGCTTCTGGCAGTCCACCGCCGGGTAGATGGAGTGGAAGAGGTCCTTTCCCGCCCTCTCGTTGAGGAGGTCCAGGCTGGCCTGCTCTACGGCCACGATGTCCCGGCTGGCCAAGATGCCGATGTCCTCCACGGCTCGGGCGTCGCTGTAGTTCCAGCAGTCGCAGTCCGGGGTCACGTTGATGAGGAAGTTGAAGAAGGCAACCTTGTTCTCCTTCCCTTTAAGGGCCCCCATGCAGTATTCCACCACCTTCTTCTGGGCGTTCTCCAGGACCCCGGTGAGGCGTACCTGGATGGCGGCCTTGAAGCACATCACCGTGCATTCCCCGCACCCGATGCACAGGCTGCGGTCGATCTTGGCATGTTTTTCCTTGCCCTTACCAACGATGGAGATGGCCCCGGCGGGACACCACTCGATGCACTTCCCGCAGGCCGTGCAGCGCTCCGGGTTCACCGCTGGCTTGATGTCCGAGTGCATCTGCTGCTTCCCGCCCCGGCTGCCCATGCCCATGCCCACGTTCTTCAGGGCTCCACCGAAGCCCATGAACTCGTGCCCCGTGAGGTGGGACATGACCACGAAGGCGTCCGACTGGTAGAAAGCGGAGGCGATCTTCACCTTGTTCAGCAGCCGGCCGTCGATCTCCACCTCCACGAAGTCGTGGCCGCGCAGGCCGTCGGCTATGATGATGGGGGCTCCCACCGTCTCCATGGTGAAGCCGTTGGCCGCCGCTGTCTGCAGGTGGCGCAGGGCATGCGCCCTGCCTCCCACGTAGAGGGTGTTGGTGTCGCTGACGAAGGGACGGCCGCCAACCTTCTTGACCTCCTCCACCATGGCGCGGATGTATATCACCGGGAGATAGGCCGTGCCGCCCGGCTCGGCGAAGGATGTCTTGACGGCCACGAAGTCCCTCTCCTCGATGATGTCCTTCAGCCCCACCTTCCCGCACAACTCGGAGAGTTTTGCCAGCATCCCCCGGCTTGGAGTACAGCGCATGTTGGCAAAGAACACCTCGGACATGAAGAACCTCCTTGCCCACTCTTCCACCGACTGCTTCCGTTAATTCTAATTAATAACCGCCGGATGTTCCAGGCTGACGGAGGGAACGTAACGATCGGCTGATGTTCCGGCTTGACGGACGGGGCAGCAGTAAGGTCACGGCCCCCAACGCCCAGCGAAGCTCGTGGATGACGTAATGAAACGGCAAAGGGTAAAAATCGAGTGATTGGCAACGGTTGTAAACCTTGCGGGCCGGATGTCCGATTCAAGTAAGCGTGGCTGGCCGGTCTTCGGAGAGGTTGGCGAAGGGCGAGATCCATCCCGCCCCTTGAGCCGGTCTTCAGGCTCTCACGGAGCGTGAAAGAGGGATGGCGCTTGAGCTAACCCTCGGAGGGAGAGGGTACGGCGGTGACCCGAATTCCGGGTAATACACGGAGAGTCCGCGAGAAGGGAGGACGCGCATGAAAGAGCCTTGTCCGGAGTGTGGGATTCCCACCTATATCGGATCGCAACATCGCTGGCTGAACAACGGGGACATCATCAACACCGGCAAGCCAGACGAACGCATCACCTTCATGGAGTTCGGGTTCTTCGACCCCCTCGTCCGGGAGGTGGAGAGGGTTATCGGGTCATCCATCGAGCATATCGTCTCCTCCACCGTGCAGGCTGCCATTCGCATGTATGTGGAGTCGCTCCTTCCCCCTGGGGTGGGGGACATGATCCGGGCGGGCACCCTAAGCCTCCGGAACCTGGACGACGGCCTGGCGGAGATCGCCAAACTGAACGGGTATGGGATATTCAGGTATTACGACATGCGCTTTGAACAGGACGAGGACGACTACTACACCGTCGACCTCATCCATCCCTACTCCCTTTATGTCTGCACCGCCACCCACGGAGCGGCCATGGAAGCCATGCTGGGTTACGACCACGAAGTCGCTTATGAGCCTGTGGGTGACGACGTTTACCGGGTGACCGCCCGTCCCAGGCCGAGGCCGGAAGAGCTCAAGCGCAGGCTGGCGCCGCGCACCTACTCTCACGCGGACGGGCCTCTTGAGCTGGAAAAATGTGCTACTTGCGGGGTCCCCCGGCCCTTGGCGGGGTTGAACTGGAACGTCGAGGAGGGAATCATCACCTCTCCTTCCACGGGGAAGAGGCTCTCCACCACCGGCCCCAACCAGATCCAGCCTGTCCTGGACGAGCTGGAGAAGGAGCTGGGCGAGGAGATACCCAGGTTGGTGGTGGACGCCCAGAGGCGCTACGCCCGAGAGGGGTTTTTCCCCGATGACACGTTCCGTGACGAGGATGCTTTTCGCCGTGAACTCGCCGTGCGTGGGCTGGGGGTCCTGGAGAGCCTGAAGCCGGACGCCGGGGGACTGGAGATATGCCTTAAGAATCCGTGCTACCCCCTGATCCTGGTGGGGACGGTCCAGGGCATGTACGAGAGGCTCACCGGCCGGGAGAGCGACGTCGAGTGGGAAGTGGATTCCGGAGGCGCCCTGCGGGTAGTCCTGAGAGCCCGAGGGGGTTAGGCCTGAGAAACCGAGAGGATAAAAAAACCGAGAGGATAAACGATACTTGTTGAACAAACCCCCTCCTAAGGGAGGGGGTTTACCTCTGCCTTATTACCGGGATGTCGCTTCAGGCACCCGGCGTCATAGCCTTCACGGTCACTTGCTCAGTTTGTCCTTGGCCAGCTCGCGGAGCTCCCGCTTGAGTATCTTGCCCACGCCGCTGGTGGGGAGCTGGTCCACGAACTCGATGACCTTGGGCACCTTGTAGGGGGCCACGGTGTCCCTGAGGTACTTGAGGATCTCCTCCTTCTTGGCGTCGCTCTTTTCCACTCCCGGTTTGAGGATGATGAAGGCGGCCACGCGCTCCGAACCCGGTCGGTCGGGGTCCGGCACGCCGATGCAGGCGGCCAGGTCCACGTCGGGATGCTTCACCAGCACGTCGTCCAATTCGCGGGTGAAGACCTTGAACCCGGATACGTTGACCATGTCCTTGACCCGGTCGACGATGTAGAAGTAGCCGTCCTCGTCCATGTAGGCCACGTCGCCGGTGTACATCCAGCCGTCGCGGATGGCGTTGGCCGTCTCCTCCGGCTTCTCGTAGTAGCCCTTCATGAGCTGGGGCCCGCGCACGGCGATCTCCCCCGGCTGTCCCAGCGGGGCCAGTTGCCCGGTCTCGGGGTCCACCAGCTTGAACTCGGTGTCCGATATGGGCATGCCGATGGAGCCCGGCTTCTTCTTCCCGTAGCGGGGGTTGCAGCAGGTCACCGGCGAGGTCTCGGTCATGCCGTAGAGCTCGATGAAGCGGTTGGGGCCGATGACGCTCTCCAGCTCCCCGATGCTCTCCGGCGGGAAGGGGGCGGCGGCGCTGAGGCAGAACTTGATGCCGCTGAAGTCCAGCTCCTTGAACTCAGGGTTCTTCATCAGCTCGTAGAAGACGGTGGGCACGTTGACGATGATGGTCGGCTTGTACTTCTTGGCGCACTCGATGATGAAGTGGGCGTCCCGCGGGTTGGGCACGCAGATGATGGTGGCCCCGTTGGTGAGCGAGAACCCGCCCAGGGCCAGGCCGGCGATGTGAAAGAGGGGGAAGGCGGAGAGGGCCACCTCCTCCGGCTTGAGGTCCAGCTAGGTGAGGACCTGCAGGCGGTTGTTCATGTACGAGCGCTGGGTGAGCATGGCCCCCTTGGAGGGGCCGGTGGTGCCCCCGGTGTACATGAGGAAGATGAGGTCATCCATGCTCCGCTTGACCAGGATGGGGTCGGCGGGCATTCCCTTGATGGCCTCCATGAAGCGCACCACCTTCTTGCCGGCGAGGGGGCGCACCTCGGCGGTGGGGATCTTCTTGAGCATCTTCCCCAGGACGCGCTTCACTCCGGGCAGGAAGTCGGCGATCTCGCTGACGATCACCGTCTCGAAGCCCGCCTTGTCCGCCACCTCGGCTATCTTCTCGAAGAGCACGTCCACGGTCATGATGAACTTGGTCTTGGAGTCGTTGAGCTGGTGCTCCATCTCGTGGGGGGTGAGCAGGGGGCTAAGCCCGGTGGACACCCCGCCCGCCTTCTGTACCGCCACCACGCCGATGTAGTGGGCGGGGATGTTGGGCATGTGCATCCCCACCACGTCGCCCGGCTTGAGGCCGTTCTTTATCAGGTAGGCGGCCAGTTGGTTGGAGAGCCTGTCCACCTCGCGGTAGGAGATCTTCCTGCCCATGTATATGAGGCAGGTCTTGTCCGCATACTTCTCCACTACCTCCCGGAACTTCTCGGCGAAGGTCTTCTCCTCGTATTGCAGACTGGGCGGCACGTGCTCGTCGTAGTTCTTCAACCAAGGCTTTTCGGCGTAGATATCGCTCATTCCCTCTCCCTCCTCGCTTCCTCTCCTGATGCCCGTCAAGCTCCTTTTCGTCATCGGGTCCGTTGTCGAGGCAACGGCCGGACGTTCATTATCCGGAACTGAAAATCCAGGGGCTTCTTCGAAGGCAAGGGACGTGAGAGCCAGCCCCCATTTCACGAAAACTCCACCAAACGGTCAGGATTGGGATTTCCCTTTCGCTTCCCAGATTCCCGTCCTCGAGCGCTGACGAGCTTCCGACAGCCGTTAAATAAATATATCAGACGGTGGCAACGATGGGAATATTTGCCCAGAGGGTCAGGCGAGCGCAAGGTGTTTGAAATCCACTCTTCAGGCGGGATTTCCAAAGGCGGATGATACGTCTATGCCTGAGGTCGAAACGGGGTGCGGCGGCAGCGAGTAGGGCTTCCTTTGCCCGTGACCGGGACATGGCTTCAGCTTAGGGTGAAACGGAAGGCGGAGCCACCTCCCGGACGCGGTTCGTACCATATCCTTCCACCATGGGCTTCCACTATCTCCCGCGCTATGTACAGGCCCATGCCCATGCCGGACTTGGAGTGGTGGAGCACATCCTCCACTTGGTAGAAGCGCTCGAAGATGCGCTCCCGGTCCTTTTCCGGCACCCCGGACCCCCGGTCCAGGACCGAGAGGGTCACCACGCCATCACTCTCCTCGGCGGAGACCTCGATGGGGGTGTCCGGCGGAGAGAAGTTGACCGCGTTCTCCAAAAGGATTATCAGGACGCGCTGTATCTTCTCCGGGTCCATCTCGCGCGGCGCGAGCGCGGGAGGGAGCTGCAGCCGGAAGCGGCCCCGGTTCCCACGCGCCTCCATCTCCGAGAGGGCGCGTTCCACCACCGGGCGAATAGGGACCTCCCTGAGGTTGAGGTCCAGCTTCCCCCGCTCGATGCGGGAGACGTCGAGGAGTTCCCGGATGAGGAGGTCCAGGCGGTCGGCGCCGCGGTCGATGTGCTCCAGCAGCTCCCTCCGGGTGTCCTCCGGTATGCGCTCCCAGTAATCCCGCAGGGTTATGGCGTACCCCTTCATGAGGGTCACCGGATGGCGGAGCTCGTGGGAGGCGATGTCGATGAAATCCTTGAGCTCCGACTCGTGGGCCAGACGCTCCTCCTCAACGGATATGGCCCGGGCCAGGGATCCCAAGGTCTCCATCTCGTCCCGGGAGAGGTCCTCCTTCAGGGTGTCGAACACGGAGAGGAAGCCCACCGTCCTGTCCATCCGGGTGACGGGATAAGCGGCGCAGAGCCCGTATCCCTCAAGAGACCCCACCGGGCATTCCCCGCAGTGCTGCCGTACGTCGAGCCGGCGTGGAGGCAGAGGCTCTTTGGCGTCCTCCCGTATGAGCTTGGTGATGGGGCAGTTTTCCGATGGATCAACCACCCGAAAGCCCTCCTCGCCGGGAGCCGTGGAGATGACCGCCAGCTTGCCCTTCTCCGCCCGGCTGTAAGCGGCGAAGCTCACTCCCAGAATCTCCCGGCAGGCGAAGACGATGCGCTCTATGTTGTCCATGACCCCGGCCCCCAGGCCGGTGAAGAGCCGGTTTATCCTCTCCAGGCGCTCCCTGGCCTCCACCTGGGCGGTGATGTCGCGGGCGTTGATCACCACGCCCCGCACGGCGGGGTCGTCGAGGAGGTTGATCCCGATGAATTCCAGGCGGCACCAGGAGCCGTCTCCGCGGCGGAAGCGTATTTCGTAACGCCCTATGGAGCCGGGCCGTTTCACGCCGAGGCGGAAGGCTGTGCCCGCCCTGAGCAGGTCCTCCGGATGGATTAACCCGAAGACGTTCCTTCCCAGTATCCCCTCCTCCCCGTATCCCAGGATCTTTCCCGTGGAGGGGCTCTGATAGGTCACCGTCCCCTCCCGGTCCAGGACCAGGATGATGTCCTGGGCGTGTTCCACCAGGGAGCGGAAGCGCCGCTCCTCCACTTCCCTGATCTCCATCATGCGGTTTATGGAGCGGGCCAGAAAGGCGATCTCGTCGTCCCCGGAGACGTGCACCCTCCCTTCCGGAACGCCTTCCTCGCCCATGCGCAGGACCTCGGCGCGGAGCCGGCTGAGGCGGCGGATAAAGGACCTCTCCAAAAGGACCAGGGTGGCGGCCAACACGGCCAGGCAAAAACCGGTGACGAAGGAGGTGAAATAGAGCATGGCACTGATGCCCTGCCGGTAGAGGGAGCGGTCGCGTGTGACCCGCAACACGAGGGCGGGTTCCCCGTAAACGTCTCGCAGGAGGGCGTAACCGTGGATGAAGGAGGAGCCCTCGGTCCGGATGACGTCATCTTCGCCGGCCGCGAGGAGCGCCTCCGCGTCTTCCCACTGCTTGGTCCCGGCGATGCCAGCCACGGGGCGTGCCTGGACATCCATGTGGTAGGGCGCAGTGATCCTCTTTATCTCCTCGCCGTCCAGGAGCCGGCCCATGATGAGCGCTCCGCGCGGCGGCCCCTCCATCTCGCTGGTCAGGATGGGTTCCGAGGCCACCAGGAAAGGCCCTTCGGGGAGCAGGAGCAGGCCGGTTACCCCCTCGCCGGTGGAGATGGGGCGGAGGAGAGGGCAGCCGGCGGCGAGGTGGGGAAGGAAGCTCTTCGGAAGGGGCATCTCCCGTTCCAGCTCCAGGTCCACTCCCTTGGCATAGATCACGCGGCCCTGCATGTCGAGGAAGGCCATGAACTGGACACGGATGCCGGTGAAGGTGCTCTCGGTGAGGTTGACCTCGATGTACCCCGGTTCCGGGTGGGCGGCGAAGGAGTAGGTGTCGTCCCACAAGGCCCAGTCCCGGAGCACGAGGTCGAGGTTCTCCGCTTCCCTCCGGAAGGCGTCGGTGGCCCGGGTGAGGTCCTCCGAGATATGGTTAACCTCGAGTTGGCGGTAGCCCCGGAGGACGATGTACCAGGCCACCAGGTTGAGGGTACCCACCATGACCAGGAAGGCGACTATGAAGAGGGCCAACACCTTCCGGCGCAGGGTCCAGCTCCGGCCTTTTCCTTCACCCGCCGGAGTCCTATCCCTTTTCTTCCGCCATACTCCGATCCGTCTCATCTCGTCCATACCCGTCTACTCTTTTGGGGCGGCCGTCTTCCGGGCGGCGCGACGGGACGATCCCGGCTGCACGCATGGGCCCTGAGCGGCCGTTTGGCACGCGCTTCCGATCTTACGGATGGCGGGAAGGAGGGGTACCCGTGTTCTTTTTTCCAGGTCGCGGACCCCTCTTTGGATCGGAGTGAGGCCCGCGCCGGATCTTCCATCTCGCTTTTTTGTCGTCCTCCAACCGCTCCCACCCGGCTTAGACGCCCTCCGTGAGGCCTTTTCGCGGGCTTGAGGGACCGTCCCCGCTTGAACCGGGAACGCGCCCCTCCTTCCGGCTGTCAGCCTTCCCGGCCCCGCAAACGGGGCCTCCGGGACTCGCTCCCGGAGCATCGACCGCTTTGCTCCTTACATTCTTAATAATCGGCATAACGGTCATTCCCTTGACGTAGAGGGATGCCGGATCCCGGAATCGGCGCTTTCCGGGCACCTCCAAGGCCATACTTTCGAGCCCTCGGCGTGAGGGGAGGTACCCGCGGTTTCCGTGTCATAAAAGCCTTCCGGAACGAAAATACCGCCGGCCCAAAGCGTCTCGATGAGGGCCATTTGCGGGAAGGAAATTCAACGCCTTGTGTCTGGTATAGGCCGTCACGTTGCCCAAGAGGCAATCGATGCTCAGATTGACCGGGGCAGTTCCATGTCCTCCAGCGGGGGCGCGGCGGTGAGGACGCACTCCGCGGCCCGTAACCCGCTGAGCAAGGCGGACGGGACGCCGCCCAGGGCGAGCATGGAGAAGGCCTGGTGCCCGGCCATGAAGAGACCCGCCACCGGGGTGCGCACCAGCTCCACCAGGGAAGCCGTGTTCACCCTGTGCTCCCAGGACCAGCCGGCCACCGCGCCGTCGGTACGACCGGCACGCTCCTCGAAGGTCAGCGGGGTGGCCACGTCCATGGCCTCCACGGAATCCTCCAGTCCGGGAAGCAGGGAGGCCGCTTCCCTGGCCAGCGCCTTTCCCAGGAGAGCCTTGTATTCGCGGTAGGTGGGGGCCCTTCCGCCCGGTCGATCCTTGAAGGACCGGAAAGGAGCATGGGGAGCCGTGGTCCGGATGACCAGAACCGCCTTTCCCTCCGGGGCCAGAGCGGGGTCGTCCGCACTGAGGAGACACAATTCCAGTTCCTGCTCGGCGAAACGCTCGGGATCCGGGACTCCCGTGCCGGGTTGTGCCTCTCCATCCTCACGGGCGGAGCCTTCCGCCTCGCGGCGGTGGATGATGTGGCTGTGATCGCCGAAGGCCGAGAGGTCCACCCTGCGCGGATCCACCCCCAAGCAGACCTGCAGGTTGGAGGGGGAAAGGGGAGCGGAGGCGAGGCGTTGGAGGAAGAGCGGGGGCAATCCCTCCGGGTCCACCAGCGTGAGGAAGGTGTTCTTGAAGTCGGCGTTGCTTATCACCGCCGGAGCGCGGAAGGAGGTCCCGTCCTCGAGGACCACGCCTTCCGTCCTGCCGGCCCGGAGGAGGATGCGGGAAACGCGGCGACCGAGGAGGAGCGAGCATGCGGGCCTCTTGCCGGCTGCTCTGCCCACCCGTGCCCTGGAGCCCACATCGATTTCTTGGCCCCTTCTTCCGGACGGGGCCTCGTCCCCATCCCCTTCCGCCACGCCGTTATCCATGCTCCGCCTGTGGGGTGGCTCCCAACCGAAGGGGGCGGCCAATGTGTCGCTCAAGGCGTAGAACCCGCCCTCCGGGTAGTGTATGCCGCTCTCGCACAGCAAGAACCACATGGAGGAGAGCAGGGCAAGGCTGGAGTAGGGATTGCGCGTGCCCATGCTGCCTAGGATGCGGCGCAGCCTCCGGTCCTTCACCAGCCTCTCGAGGTAGGAGGCCGCGCCGGTGCCTGGAGAAGGGCGGGCAGGTTCCGGAACCTGTTCCGGCCTCCGATCGCCGGCCAGGCCGGTACATCTCGCCGCCTCCCTCCCTCGGCCGTGTGGGGGCGGGAAACGGAGCTCTCCACATGCCTCGCTTTCGAGCCACGCGAGCCCTTGCGTTAAGAGAGGAAAGGTCGGCAGTTGGGCGGCGATGGATACCATATCCTGGAAGAACATACTAATGGCCGCCTCCTCGTCGGGAAAGAACCGGGAGAGCCTTTGTGCCGTTTCCGGAAAAGGACGGGACAGGGTGAGGGATATACCGAAGGCGTGCAGTCCGTAATGCACCCTTCGAAAAACGGGGGGCGTTTCCAGGCCGGCGCGGTGGAGGATCTCGCGGACCAGCCCGGGATGGGCGCATCCCAGTGGACCCATGGGAAAGAGGAAGCGCCCTCGCCGGTAAACGTATGCCGTTCCGCCCGGATGCGTCGCGGCGTCCACCACCAGTACTCGCAGACCCTCTCGTAGGAGACACGCTGCGGCGGTCAGCCCACCCAATCCTGCTCCCACCACTATGACATCCCAGTCGCGGTCGGGCTTCAAGCGCCTTCCCTCCCCTGCCGATGACATAGATCACGAGGGAATGGTATCACGTTCGGGGAAAGGCCCGTACGTCCTCATGTCTTCGTGCCGGCAGCGGGAACAGGGGCATGAAAAATGTTGAAGGGTGGGGAACTCGGTTCGTACCACCTTGCCTTTCCGTGTTCAGGGCATGAGCTCCACAGGACGACCATTTCGGACAAATCCACTTCTTTAATACATTTGTTCCGCGGGGAGGGAAAGTAGAGAATCCTTTTGTCTTTCCGGCGGGGCAACCTGTGGGGGCGTGGACACGCATCGCCTTGGGTGGGGATTTTCCGAGCGGATGTTTGACCGGTGACCTTGCCTGATTTCACACGGCTCCAAAACGGCCTCCAGCCGGAATGGAGGAGGGGGCGGATATTTGTAACTCCCTGAGCGTGGCATTTTCCCCCAGTGAAGCGTTCGGCGGCCAACCCCAAAATCCGACCGCTAGCGTGGCCTCCAGCCGGAATGGAGGAGGGGGCGGATATTTGTAACTCCCTGAGCGTGGCATTTTCCCCCAGTGAAGCGTTCGGCGGCCAACCCCAAAATCCGACCGCTAGCGTGGCCTCCAGCCGGAATGGAGGAGGGGGCGGATATGTGCATCTCCTCGAGAGTGGCATCTTTCCCAGGGGAGTGTCCGGCGGCTCACCCGAAAACCCATGGCGCGAGGTGATCTCCCCACGGCTCCAGGAGGAGATGGACAGGGAGCCGGAAGATAGGGCTTAATTTACCTGAGGGAACTATCGGATGGTCACCTGGCCCGGCCGGCGGCGAGGACGGTTCCCTCACCGATCCTCTGCGGGTTCGGTGAAGGCGAGGAAGAGGGCCGGGGGTGCAGGTAAGGCGGTTTGGTGGGGGTTATGTCTTCTAGTGGTTTTCTCATGGGGATGAGCAAGGCCGTGCGCTGTCTTCAACGAGATGGTGGGTTGAATTGGGGGACGGTCCCTGAGAGAGGGGCGGCTGCGCCCCTTTCCCGGGGGAATTTCCGTTCCTGGAGGGAATGAGAGCGGCGAAAGGGGCGTGAAGCCGGTGAGGAGGATGCTCAGAAGGCTGGGAAAAGTGGTCGCCTGGTGTTCGACCTGCGGCGTCGCGGCGCCTGTATGCTGTGCGCGCCGTTTCCGCAGCGAGAGGCGCGAACCCGTGGTCTGGTCGCCGGGGAAGGGGGAGGCGCTTCTTATAAGGAACGCAGAGGTAGTGGACGTGGTGGGCGGCACCATGCTCCACAAGCGGAGCATTGTGGTGAGGGATGGGCGCATTGTCGAGGTGGCGACGGAGAAGAGGGGGGCGGAAGCGGTATACGACAAGGTGATGGACGCCTCGGGGGCCTTCGTGATACCAGGCCTGATAAACGCCCATTGCCACACCCTGCTCCCCTCCACCCTATCCCTCGCCCCGGATGTCCTGGCCTCCATGAGGCGCCAGGTGGAGAGATGTTTGGAGGAGTGCGTGGTCCACGGGGTGACCACGGTCAGGGACGCCGGGTCGCTCCCGCTTCTCCTCAAGGGGTTCGCGGAGCGCATAGAGAGGGGCGAGCTCCTGGGGCCGCGCGTCTTTTTCGCCGGTTCCTTCATCAACGTGCCCGGCGGTTACCCGGATTTCATGCCTCCCACGCCCGCCTGGCTGGCGGAGAGGTGGGGGCGGTTCGGGTACCAGGTAAGGACTCCCGGCGAGGTGGAGGAGGCGGTGGAGAGGAATGCCTGGGACGGAGCCTGCTTCATAAAGACCGCCTTCGACGACCGCTCCCTCTTCGTGGGACAGAAGCCCCTCTCCGTCATGGACGATGACCTTCTCGGCAGGCTGGTCGAGGCGGCCCACGAAAGGGGCTTGAAGGTCTCCGCCCATCACCGCTTCCGCCGCGGCTTCCGGCGCGGCGTGAATTTTGGCCTGGACGGCATGGAGCACCTCCCCGCCGACGAGGTACTCGATGACCGGGAGGTGGAGAGGTTCGTCTCCGCGGGGATGTACGTGGTGCCCACGGTATCCGTGGCCTGGGCGCTTGGCGGCATGAGCCGGGGGGATCCGTACCTCGACGACCCCCTGGTGCGGCGAAGCCTGGACAATCGCAGGGAGGTCCTGCGCAACCTCTACCCGTCGCTTTTCGAGCCTCCCATCTACCGCTCAATAATGCGGACGGAGAGGAACTCCCGCGACCCCTCCTTCCCGGAACGGCGCCATCTCATGTACGTCGTGGATCCCAAGATATTCACCCAGGGCCTTGTGGTGGGGCGGGAGAACCTGAACCGTCTCTACCACGCCGGTGCGCTCATCGGCTGCGGGAACGACGGCGGGGTCCCTCAACTGACCCCGGCCCTTTTGGGCTTGGAGATGGTGCTTCTCGCCGAGCTCACGGACATGGCGCCCGTGGACGTCCTGCGTTCCGCGACCATCAACAACGCTCGCATCCTGGGGATGGAGGGTGATTTGGGGAGCGTGGAGAAGGGGAAGCTGGCTGACCTGGTGATCCTGCCCGGGAATCCGCTGCAGAACATGGAACACGTCATGCGGCCTAACGCGGTGTTCAAGGAGGGGAGGCTGGTCTATTCCGACCGGCGCTATGAGGTGCGGTAGGGAGCGTGGCGGGAGGCTCCGCGGCGCGTAAGCGCCCCGCCGCGAAGGGAAGGCTGGAGAAGGCGGCATGTCGCGGCTTGGGTACGATACCGGAGAGGACTGTGAATATCCCTAATCTGGTAAATAGAGGAAATCTTCCCGGAAGCTGAACGACGGTTCTTGAGGAGCGGGAGAACATGTGGCTGCGTTACGTGATATTGAGGATACCTTTCGCCCTGGTGGCCCGCTCGAGGAAGTACGACCTCCGGGTGAGCGGGAGGGAGAACGTCCCGAGATACGGGCCCTTCATCGTGGTCTGCAACCACCAGAGCAGCGTGGACATCATAGCCGTGGCGCTGGCCCTGAAACCGGTGCTCATCCACCGCCAGATCTGGCCCTGGGCCAAGAAGGAGATCCAGACCGGGGCGGAGGGTCTCCTGGGAAAGCTGCTCTGGAAGGTCTTCGGGGTCATCCCCATCGACCGCTCCGGAGGGGACAATTCCGAGGCCATACGCCGGAGCCTTGAGCACCTGCGGCGGGGTGAGCTGGTCCTCGTCTTCCCGGAGGGCACACGGAGCAAACCGGGGGAGGTCAAGCCTTTCCAGTTCGGGGTGGCCAACCTGGCCCGCGCCGCGCCCGCGCCCATCCTCCCCGTGGCCGTCTACCGGAGGGAGGACGGCGGGGTGCAGGTGAACATCGGGAAGCTCTTCACCCTCCCGCCCAAGCGGCGGATGTACGAGGTGCTGGAGGAGCTGGGGGAAAAGGCCGAGGGCCGCTTCGTCCAGCAGGTGGAGACCCTTGGCCAGTGGGCGGAGACCGTCCCCCGGGACCGCAAGGGCATGAAGCTCATCACTCGTATGATCCACATCGTGACCGAGTTCGTGTCTCGCAAGGACATACCCTTCGACATCTTCTTCCGCCTGGCCGAGGAGGAGGACAACGAGTTCATCCGCGACCGGGTCATGGAGCTGCTCCCCCCGGGGTGGAGGAAGGTCAAGGCCTGAGCGCGGCAGTCGAAATAGAACATAGAAAAGGACGTCTTGAGCTGCCTGGGGGACTTCTAAGCAGCGGAAGAGGGCGTCGGGCGTGTGCGCGCGGTAGGGCTCCATGGAGGCAGGGTGGAGGATGAGCGTCGAGGCCAGGGGTTTCCGCCGCACTCATTCGTCTCAGGGGGTGAAGGATATTGGTGGCTCCGGCTACGAGAGGGGAAAGATAAGGAATCACGAATCAATAAGTAAAGGCCGGATGAAGAGGATGCAAGGTCAAGCGAAGTCTGGGCGTAGAGGCCGGAAGATGAGGGTGAGGGTTTTGCGGACCATCAGGGCGGGAGGACGAGCATGGAGAGGAAGAAATGGGCCTGTGGACATTGCGGCCTTCCCCGCGGGATAGGGAAGGGCAACGCCTGGCACAACAACGGGGTGATCACGGCGAAGCAGCCGCCCCACATAAGGGGTACCCTCTATGACGTGGAGGAGCTCAACAACCTCTTTCCCGCCATCTCGCGGCGCATCGACTTCGACATCACCCGGCTGGTCATCGAGGGAAAGCGGAAGGACGGAGTGCGTTACACCCGTTCCCTCATCGAGAACCTGCGCCGGGCGGGAAAGGATCCCTCGCCCCTGGACGTCTTCCACATGATTACCCATTTCTGCGCCTACTGGGGGTTGGGCATCGCGGAGGTGCTCGAGTATCGGGAGGGGGAGATCCTCTCCATAAAAACGCCAGACTATTACAGCGATCCCATGGCCCGGGGAGACTGGGCGGGCGTCTTCGAGGCGGCGGACGGGAGGAGGGGAGACCCGCGCTGGAGGGACGAGGAAGCGCGGGACATCATCGACGTCGTGGCCGTGGAGGGAGAGCCGGTGCTCGAGGAGCGCATCGAGCAGGAGGTGGAGCTGGGCATCCCCTTCGTGGAGGAGGGAGACCTCGAGTACCGCTACTGTCCGGAGTGCGGCGTCCCCATGGCAGTTTCCGAGCAGTTCGAGTGGAACCCCGAGATCTCTCTCATCCGGGAACGCATCAGCGGGAGGCGGTTCATCCTCCACAACACCAACGGCATCGTGGCCGTGGTCCGCGTCCTGGAGGAGGAGCTGGGAGAGGAGGTAGGGGGCATCATCGCCGAGATAAGCCGCGATTACGCCCGGGGGTATTACGGGGAGATAAAGGACCGCACCTCCCTGGAGGCCGAGCTCCTGAAGTTCCCCCTGCGGAGCTGGGGAAGGACCGCGACGATGAAGAAAGAGGACGGGGGTTACAGGGTGAGGATCGTCAACCCGTACTCGCCCCCCGTAATCGCCGGGCGACTCTGGGGCCTCCGGGAGGTCTTCGGGGAGAGGGAGTTCCGGCTGGCGGGCATGGAAAAGGGTCAGGGGTACGTGGATGTGCGCTTGAGCTAACCCTGGACGTCCGGTCCCCTTCCCTTCCCATTCCCTGATCCCACCCATATATCTCCGCCATATGGCCCGGTGACGGGGCCTTCCGGGGCTCTTGAACGCCGGGAGAGGAAGGACCAGGGTCGCGGCGCAGGTAAAGAGGAAAAGCATATGCGGGCCTCCGGGGTGGGCAGGGCTTTTTACGTTGCTTTCGTCGCATTCCCACCGAGACGATTCAGCGCGGCAAGGGCTCCCGGTGGGGCATGGTCCCGCATCGGTTTCCTCTCGACGGCGGTAAGCCGCTCTGAGGTGGATTCGCTTATCATTCCCGCAGGCACTTCAGGGGCGAGAAGAAGCAAGAGATCAACCCGACAGGCGATATAAATATTGACTACTAAAACGATAGTAATTATAGTAATTTTAATTTTGGATGAAGATGAGAGGAAAGGAGGCGTGGTGGCCAGGCTCTACGCGGACATCACCCAGACTGTGGGAAACACCCCATTGGTGAGGTTGAACCGAGTGACGGAAGGCATCGGGGCGGAGGTGTACGCCAAGCTGGAGTCCTTCAACCCGCTTTCCAGCGTGAAGGACCGCATCGGGGTGAGCATGATCGAGGACGCCGAGCGGCGAGGGAGACTGGGAGAGGACAGCGTGATCGTCGAGCCCACCAGCGGGAACACGGGCATCGCCCTGGCCTTCGTCTGCGCCGCCCGTGGTTACCGGCTCATCCTCACCATGCCCGAGACCATGAGCCTGGAAAGGAGGAAGCTCCTCGAGGTGCTGGGAGCCGAGCTGGTTCTCACCCCGGGTTCCGAGGGCATGAAGGGGGCGGTGGCCAAGGCCGAAGAGCTGGTGCGCACCATCCCGGGGGCCCTGATGCTCCAACAGTTCGAGAACCCGGCCAACCCGGCTGTCCACCGCCTGACCACCGCCCGGGAGATATGGGAGGATACCGACGGGAAGGCGGACATCCTGGTGAGCGGGGTGGGCACCGGGGGGACGCTCACCGGCGTGGCCGAGGCGATCAAGGAACGCAAGCCGGAGTTCTACGTGGTGGCCGTGGAGCCGGAGGCCTCACCGGTACTCTCGGGCGGCGAGCCGGGCCCGCACAAGATCCAGGGCATCGGGGCCGGCTTCGTCCCCAAAGTGCTCCGGACGGAGCTCATAGACGAGATCGTGAGGGTGAGAGACGAGGACGCCGGCGCCATGGCCCGGAGGCTGGCCCGGGAGGAAGGAATACTGGTAGGAATATCCTCCGGGGCCGCCGCCTGGGCGGCGCTGGAGGTGGCCCGCCGGCCGGAGAACCGGGGCAAGATGCTGGTGGTCATCCTTCCCGATACGGGGGAGCGATACCTTTCCACCTGGCTCTTCGAATCCACCGTCTCCCCCTGAAGCGGAGCGGGGTCGGGGGGCGGTGCGGTTGGGCTAAACCATTACCGGGAGTCGAGCAAGGTCATCGCCTGGTGAGGGCGTGTTTCTTGAGAATAGGCAAGGAGAGATTCGA
>JACVJH010000038.1 GCA_015711895.1 Candidatus Solincola tengchongensis
TCGCTACCCGAACCCCTGTCCTCTCTTTCCTCCATGGCCGGTGTTCACCGCCTTTCCGTCCCCTATCGACCCGCGCTCCGGTGCGCCCGCGCCGTTCACCCCTCCGGGGTCACCCTTATCCGGCACTCCATGGTCAGGTATCCGGAATCCCTCCCCGGCGAGGTGACGTCGAAGAAGTACTTCTTGTCCAGCCAGTGGTAGTTGACCTGGCCGTCCCGGGTATGGGCGGCCACGGAGACGTAATACCTGCCGTCGAGCATGGAGAGGCTGGGGATGGTGAACTCCACCACCCCGCTCCCCTCCACCTGGGGGATGTCCACCTCCCGCAGCCGGGTGTTGGTCCCGAAGACCATGAGCCCCAGGCGGTCGTAGAAACCGAAACCGAAGACCGGGTCCTCCACCCGCTTGCGCGCCGTGTAATGGAGCCTGAGCACCAGGGGTTCCCCGGTGCGGAAGACCTCCGTGGGCCTTCCCTCCCCGTCCAGGAGCTGGACGCGCTCGATGACGATGTCCCGGTTGCCGAACTCGCTCCCCTCGGGACGGGTGCTCATGGCCTCGTGATAGGCCTCCACCACCTCCTGCGGCTCGCCGAGCATCTTCACCCGACCGCGCTCCAGCCACATCACCCGGTCGGAGATGGCGGCGGCGATGTCCGCGTTATGGGTCACCAGGACGATGGTCTTCCCGCCCTCCTGCAGCCTGGTGATGCGGTCCAGACACTTGGCCTGGAAGGATTCGTCACCCACCGCCAGCACCTCGTCAACCAGCAGGATGTCCGGGTTGATGTTGATGGCGATGGAGAAGCCCAGCCGCACGTACATCCCGGCGGAGTAGTTCTTCACCTGGTTGTCGATGAAGGGCCCCAAGTCGGAGAAGTCGATTATCTCCTGGAAGATGGGCTCCAGGTCCTTCTTCCTGATGCCCAGGATGGAGGCGTTCAGGTAGATGTTTTCCCGGCCCGTGAGGTCGGGGTGGAACCCGGCCCCCAGGTCCAGGAGGGCGGCTATGGTCCCGTGGGTGGTGATGCTGCCCCGGTTGGGCTTCATTATCCCGGTCATCAGGCGGAGCATGGTGGACTTGCCCGACCCGTTGGGGCCAATGACGCTCAAGGTCTCCCCCCGGTACACGGTGAGGTCCACGTCCTGCAGTGCCCAGAAGAGCTCGTAGCCCCGCTTGCGCCAGTTGACCACCTTCTCCTTCAGGGAGCGGTTGACGTCCCGGTAGAGGCGGAAGCACTTCCCCACCCCCCGCAGCTCCACGGCGGGGATGTCCGAGACGACGCGCGCTCCGATCTCCCTGGCCACGCTCATACGAACTCCGCGAACCTCCCTTCCAGGCGGCAGAAGAGGTAGTAGCCGGAAAGCAGCAGGAAAAGCGAGAGGGCCACGGCGTACAGGAAACCCTCCACGGAGAAATAGGCCGCCTGTGGCCCGTTCACCGGGGAGTTATAGGTGATGCGCTGCCACAGGAGCACGATGTGCGCCATGGGGTTGAGCATGTAGATCCTCTCCGCCCAGGCCGGGAAGCTGTCCTGGATGAAGGATATGGGATAGACCACCGGGGTTATCCAGAACCAGGCCAGAAGGGCGATCTCCGTGAAGTGCCTCACGTCCCGGAAGAAGACGTTGAGGGCGGAGAGGTAGAAGGAGAGCCCCGCGGTGAAGACCAGCTGCAGGAGGAGGAGCAGGGGCAGGGCGAAAATCCAGGGAGAGAGGCGCACGCGGAAGATGAGCAGGAAGGCCACCAGCACCAGCTCCTGGAGCAGGAAGTGGAAGGAGGCCGCCCCGATGTAGGAGAGGGGCAGCACCTCTCGCGGAAAGTAGACTTTCTTCACCAGGTCGGCGTTGTTCACCACCGCGCTCACCGACTGCAGGAGGCTCAAGGAGAAGAAGTTCCAGGGGAGGATGCCCGCGAGGAGGTAGAACTCGTAGCGGGTCATCCCCAGGGCCCTCAGCCGGAAGATGATCCCGAAGGCAACGTAGTAGACGGCCAGCATCATCACCGGGTTCACCATGGACCACAGGAACCCGATGAAGGAATTCTTGTACTTAACCTTCACCTCTTTGACGGTGAGGTTGTAGAGCAGCTCCCGGTAGAAGAAAAGCTTCCTCAGATATTCCTTCATAATTACATGACGTTAATACACCGGGGGACCGCCGCACAAGTCGCCGCCGGCCCCCTCCCGAGTCCTCCACCCCAACGCATGCCGCGACTCGCTCCTTTCCATCCAATCATGCCGTCGAGTCCCGAGCCTCATCCAGGCCATGGGTTAGATCGAATCCTACCTTCTTCACGCATGCCGGGACTCGCCCCCTTCCATCCCCTCACGCCGTCGAGACCCCGAGCCTCACCCCGGCCATGGATTATAATATCACCCGGCTCTCACATGCCCTCCAGGATGCGCCGGCAACGGCGCGGCGGATACGCTCGGGGGCGCGGAGGGAGGAGGTGGATCGCATGCGAGGAAAACGGCCGGAGGACGGAGGAGCGGGACATCTGGCGGGACGCGCCGGGCGGTGGTTAAGGCGCAGGCTGCGCAAGGCCCTCTTCCGCGTGCTGCCCCGGAGATCCATCTACCGGCGGGTGCGCAGTCCGGAGTTCTATTCCCGTGATTACTTCGACCGCAAGAAGGACCCCCTGCGGGAGAGCGGTTACGGGGAGGCCCTCACCTACCGGGAGGAGTTCCGCGAGGTGGCGGTCGTGGCCCGCGACCTCTTCCGGCCCACGCGGGTCCTGGACGTGGGATGCGCCAAGGGATATCAGGTCCTGGCCCTGCGCCGGGAAGGCGTGGAGGCGTGGGGGATAGACATAAGCGATTACGCGGTCAGCGAGGCTCCGGCGGAGGTGGAGCCCTATCTAAAGGTCGAGGAGTACCGCAAGGTCCACTTCCCGGACGGGTACTTCGACCTGGTGCTGGCCCTGGAGGTCCTGGAACACATCCCTCCCACCCAGATACGCGAGGTGGTGAGGGAGCTGCGGCGCCTCACCTCGCGCTGGATTTGGGCGAGCATCCCCTGTTACGGGGCCAACCCCTACGGGCCGGACGGCTGCCTGGAGGGGAAGGTCCAGCCCGAACGGATAAACTATTACCGGAAGCACGTCGTCGACCTGGCCTCCTTTCGCCACCTGGTCCGGGACATCGAGGGCTACCCCATCCACGGGCACCTCATCGCCGCCAGCTTCGACTGGTGGACGGCCCTCTTCACCTCCCTGGGCTTCCTGCGCCGCGGGGACATGGAGGGGGAGATAAACCGCCGCCTGGGCCCCGCCGCCGAGGGCGCCTGGAACTGCCTGGTCTTCGAGAAGGTGCGCGAGGACTCGCCGGCCATAGGAGAACCGGTGCGGCTCTCGGGGGAGGATTTCCGCCCCGGGGAAAACGGTACCTGGACCGCCGCCCTGCCCGCCGTCCCCGGGGGGATACATCGCCTGGACATACAGCTCTGGGTGCAGTGGATGAACTGGCGCAAGCCAGACGAGGACCGCCTGCTCTCCGTGAAATGCTCCTCCCCGCGGGAAGACATGGTCTACGGCCTGCGCCTGGTGAACTACGGAGAGGCCCGCCGGAGGAAGAGCGGCCGCTCGCTCGAGGTGGAGATGACCCTGGCCTGTCCCGCGGAGACCGAGGTCCGCGTGGAGGTGGCCATGGCCGACGAGAGCCGGGTCCAGCCCGTGGGTTCGTCGCTTGGGGGAGTGGTTCCGGATCCCAGCCCTGCACCTCAGGAGCCCGTGTAGCCCTCGGCGAGGTACCAGATCATGGAGGTACCGGTGAGCCCCTGCGAGGCGTGGCCTCCTTTCCTCCCACCGTAATCGAAGTACATGGCCCGCTCCACTACCACGCCCCTCCCGTTGACCTCCTCCACCAGCGTGGAGACGTCCTCCGAGCGGACCAGGTCGTCCACGTGAAGAGTGTACCGGGAACGGGGGGCCAGATCGGCATACACCTCCTTCTGGAGTCCCCCCTGGGTGAAGAGGGATATCCTCACCCGCGCCCCTTCCTCCAGGGGATTGCTGACCAGCACGTACTCGTCGAAGAGGTCTCCGGTGTACCCCTCGGCCAGGAACCAGCGGGCAGCCGTGGCACGGGAACCCATGGCGCAGCTCCCTCCGTCCCGGCCCGGGTAGCCGAAGTACATGGCCCGCTCCGCCACCACCGGCTTGTCGCTGTGGACACGCACGGCCACTTCGGCATCCGGGAGATAGTCGTCCACGTGGAGCGTCAGCCGGGAAGTGGCGAGTACGGTTCTTGCCACGGTGAACGCCTGCCCCGTGCGGGTGAGGAAGGTGAACTCCACGTTCGCCGGCTCCCCTCCGGGGTTCCCCACCAGTACCCAGGTGTCGAAACCGCCTCCCGTGTACCCCTCGGCGAAATACCAGTCCGTGTAGAGCTCGGGGGGAAAAGGCGCAAGCGGAGAAGCCCTCCTGGGCGTCCACGGGAAGGGTCAGGCGGGCGGAAGCCGGCACCTCCAGAGCCAAGTCCCGCGTGTAGCCGTCCTCGCGCATGAGGCGCACCGTCGCCTGGGCGGGATCCCCGCCCGGGTTGTAGAGTAGCACCCAGGAATCGAAAGCCTGGGCGGTGTACCCCTCCGCTAGATACCAGTTATTGGAAAGGCTCGACACACCTGGGCTGCAGGAGCCGCCGTCCAGGCTCCCCCGGTAATTGAAGTACATGGCCCTCTCGGCGACTATGTCCCGGTCGGCCTCCACCTGCACCGCCACCTCCTCGCCGTCCAGGTGGTCGTTGACCCGCACCGTCCTCCGGGTGAAGGGAGGGAGGTCCACGGTGACCTCCGCCGTCCTCCCGCCGCCGGCCATCCTGACCACGGCCCCGGCCTGACTCCCGGAGGGGTTGGCCAAAAGGACGTACTCCTCGAAGTTCTCCGAGCGGAGGCTCACCATGGCGCTGCGCAAGCCGAGGACGGAGCGGAGCTGTTCCCCGGAGAGGGTGACCTTCCCGGCGCTCCCGTTGAAGACCGCCCACCTCACCCTGCCGCTGGGGGTGCGGCTGGAGAGGTCCACGGAGTAGAGGGTCCCCACCTGAGTGGCGGAGGAGGCGTTGAGCCTGGACTCAATCTCCTGCCGCGTGTAGGTCACCGTCCAGTGGGCGTAGGGGTTCACCTCGTCCATGCAGTAGGGGTCGGGGACGCCGCGCAGGTAGGGAACGGGTGTCCCTCCCCACACGTCCTCGTTGTTGTCCGTGTGCCCCCCGCAGGAGGAGGAGTAGAAGCATTGGGCCACCTGACCCTGGTAGGTGAGGACCTTCCCCTGTGTGGACTGCACCGCCTGCACCCAGCCGGTGTCCTTCTCCTTGTCGTAGCCCTGGTAGTACTGGCAGTGGGTCTCGTCACAGAGGTCGTAGTTGGAGGAGGCGTGCTTGCCCATGGAGCGCACGGCGTAGGAGCGCGCCGCCACCGCCTGGGCCCTCACCGCCTCCTGAGGCCAGCTCCCCGGCACCTCGGCCACGCCCTTGAGGTAGGTCTCGAACCAGGAGATGAGGATGGCCCGCAAGGCATAGGGGGAACCGTAGACGTTGAGCTCCAGGGGGGTAATGGAGGTCAGGTGGCTCAGGCGGCGGTTGCCGTTCTGGGGGAGGCGCAGCACGTTCCCCTCCGCCGCACCCCTGACGTAAACCGGTTGCCAGGTGCTGCCGTAGGAAGTCCCGTTGAGGAGGGAGCCGTCGGGCTTGTAGATGAGGAAGCGGCCGTCGGGGGAGGGCTTCACCTTCCAGGTGCCGCCGGGGCTGACCGTGCCCCCCGGTATGTCCCCACCCGAGGTGAAGAGGATGAAGTTCCCGCTGTCGGCCACCAGCTGTATCTCGCTCTGGCCCTCCAGCAGGCCCACGCGAACGGAGGGCGGGCAGGTCCAGTCGCTGACTTGCGTCCCCTGGTAGTAATAGGTGAGTATCTGCTGGTAGTTGAAGCCGGCGGCGGCCATGCCCCGCGCCCCGTACTGGCACATCCCAACGCCGTGCCCCCAACCCGACCCGTCGAAGACGTAGGTCTCGCGCAGGGCCAGCGCCTTCCCGCCACCGGGCGGAAAACAGAAGAAGACCGCCGCGGCCGCCGCGGCCACGCAAACGGCCAGCGCACGCCTCACCCGTCTTTTCCCCTTCCCGGTAAACATCCCGCCCACCCGCCTTTCGTTCCCGCCTGTGTCACTCTCCCGCTCGCTCCCGCTTATATTCCCGCTCCTGCTGCTCTCACGCTCGATCCCGCCTATAGACTCTCCCGCCCGTTCTGTCCTCCCGCTCTCCCCGCCTATATTCCCGCCTGTACTGTTCTCCCGCTCATTCCCGCCTGCACGACCCTCCCGCCCGTATGCTACTTTGGATAACCTTAACCTTTCCTTTGTTCCTCCATGCCGGATCGATCCGCTCCATGAGGCCTCGAGGTCAACCGGACCATCCGTCTTGTGTCCCTCGTAAGTCTGTCTGCCTCGTAAACTCGTGTCCTCATGCCTGCCCGGTGGCGCGAGCGCCGTCCATATGGTAAGGGGCTTCTCTGCGCCTCCACCCGGCTTTCCCCCCACAAGTACCGCCCGGAAGCATCCCTTTGCCCTATTTCGTATCCTCCCAGAGGGAGTCCAGCTCCTCCAGGCTCATCTCCTCCATGGCCCGCCCCTTCCGGCGGCATTCCTCCTCCATGGACCGGAAGCGAGCCGCGAACTTGCGCGCCGAGCGCCGCAAGGCGATCTCGGGGTCCACCCGGAAGTGGCGGCACACGTTGACCACGGTGAAGAGGAGGTCCCCCAGCTCCTCCTCCAGGTCTTCCCCGCCGCGCCGCGAGGCCTCCTCCACCTCCCGCAGTTCCTCCCGGAGCTTGGGGAGGACCTCCTCCGGCGCCTCCCAGTCGAAGCCCACCCTCGCCGCCCGGGACTGCAGCTTGTAGGCATGGAGGAGGGCGGGCAGTCCCTCGGAGATACCGTCCAAGAGGGAGGGCTCTCCCCGCTCCTCGGCCTTTATCCTCTCCCAGCGGGAGATGACCTCCTCCGGGGTGCGGGCCTCCGCCTCCCCGAAGACGTGGGGGTGGCGGCGGACCAGTTTCTCGATTATCAGGCGCAGCACGTCATGGATGTCGAAGGTCCCCTCCTCCTCACCCAAGCGGGCGTGCAGGACCACCTGGAGGAGGAGGTCCCCCAGCTCCTCGCACAGGTGGTCCCAGTCGCGATGCCCGATGGCGTCCACCGCCTCGTGGGCCTCCTCCACCATGTGGCGGGCCAGCGACTCGTGGGTCTGCTTGCGATCCCACGGGCAACCCCCGGGACTTCTCAGCCGGGCCACGATGTCCACCAGGCGGCGGAAGTCGAATATCTCCGCTTCCGGCAGCGGGGGCACCCAGATGGTGGTGAGGTGGTCGAACCTCTCCGCGCGGTCCAGCTCCTCCAGGGTGACGGCCTCCGCCCTCTCCCCGGGACACCCCGCGCCCTTGATCACCTGTACCGGATGTTCGGGAGGGTAGGCCTCAAGGAGCACGGTCTTCACCTCGGAGGCCTTGAGCCTGGAGTCCACCTGCGCCACCATGAGCCCCACCCTGAGGTCCAGGGCCCTCACGCCCGCCTCCGCCAGGCTCTCCCCGTCCAGCAGGAGGACCCCTTCCAGGGCATCGCGGCGGAGGACGGAGAGGACGGCGTCGAAGAAGCTCACCGCGTTGTGCAGGCGGACCTCTACCGGCTCCCGCAAGAGCATCCTCACCGTGCGCTCCGCCACCAGGGGGTGCCCGGGAACGGCGTACCAGGCCGTCCCACGCTCCGCGGCGCGGCGCACCACCTCGCCCACGAGCCCCCTGTAGGCCTCCTCCAGGTCCTCGGAATCCTCGTACCAGCGGTCCAGGGGACGCAGGCGTACTCCCCGCCTCCTCAGCTCCTCCACGCAGGGGTGCCTCTCCGTGCGCAGGAGGACCTCGTCCGCGGCCTGGAGCGTCTCCCAGGCCTCCAATGTCAGGAGGTGCAGGGGCCCCGGGCCCAGCCCCAGCACGTGGACCACCGGACGCTCCCCGCTCACCGCTCCCCGCCTCCGCAGTCCTCAGCCCTCACCGCATGGTCCTCGCTTCCAACTTCTACCATCCGCACCCTACACTTCCGCCCCGGATCCCCATACCCCCGGTATGACAACCCATTCGCGCCATCTCCATGCCCCTGCGCCGACCGGCGGACCCACCGCCATGGACCGACATCATCGACCCCTCGCGGGAGACCGGCCGCCGGGCCCCTCGCCCCCATGCCGGCTGTACCGACCCCGCGCGGTTCCCGGGGCGATCGGCGAGGAAGGCAACGGGGCCCTCCCTCATGCCTCGTCCCTCCGCCGGGTTAGTAGTATATCACCTTCAAAGTCCGTCCCCGCGCGCCTCCCCCTTCTCCGCGAGGCCCCTTCCAGCCACGCACCGTCAATCCTCATCCCAGGCCCGGCGAGGGCAGCCCGGCCACGTGAAGGGCTGCGGTGACAGGCTTGACGCGCGCCCTCCCCATGAGCTGCGGGTCATCTCCTCCCCGCAGCCGAGCCGGCTTCCTTGAGCCACGGTTTCATCCCTTCCTCGCGACAGATACGGCTTCCTTGAGCCACTTGGTAATACTTTCCACATGGTTCGCCTCCGACCCCGGCCGTGAGCCGGGGGGAAAGGAGAGGACCACCTCCCGCAGCCCTTCGCGGAAGTGAGCCCTCCTCCAGGGATAGCCGCCCTTCCCCGCCGCGGATAGGAGTTCTCCCGGTGCCAGCGGCCCCCGCCCCGAGAGGCGGACGGTGATCGCGTCCCGCTCGTGACCCACCTCCCGCACCCCCGCCTCCAAGCAGGCGAGGCGCAGGCGGGCCGAGGCGAAGAGGCTTTCCACCTCCACGGGGAGGGGGCCGTAACGGTCCCGAACCTCCTCGGCCAGGGAATCCACCTCCCCCTCACCCTCCGCTTCGCCGAGGCGGCGGTAGAGCTCCAGGCGCCGCGAGGCCCTTGGTATGTATTCCTCCGGCACAAAGGCCCGCAGGGGGAGGTCTATGGTCACCTTGGAACCCCGGGGCCTTCTGATGCCCCGCAACTCGTCCACCGCCTCGGCGAGCATGCGGCAGTAGAGCTCGAAACCCACGGCCTCCACGTGACCGTGCTGTTCCGGACCCAGCAGGTTCCCCGCCCCCCTTATCTCCAGGTCCTTCATGGCCACCCGCAGTCCTGACCCCAGCTCCGAGAAGTCGCGTATCACCTTGAGCCTCTGGGCCGCTCCGTCGGTGACCTTCCCGCCGGGATGGAAGAGGAAGAAGGCGTAGGCCTGTCGGTCGCCGCGGCCTATCCTCCCCCGCAGGTGATAGAGCTGGGAGAGTCCCAGGTGCTCCGCGCCGTCCACGATGAGCGTGTTCACGTTGGGGATGTCCAGCCCGGACTCCACAATGGTGGTGCACACCAGGACGTCGGCACGGTGGGCCACGAAATCGTCCATCACCCGTTCCAGGCGGCTCTCCCGCATCTGCCCGTGGCCCACCAGCACGCGGGCCTCGGGCACCAGCTCCCGGACCCGCCGGGCGGCCCTCTCGATGCTCTGCACCCGGTTGTGGACGTAGAAGACCTGGCCGCCCCTGGCCAGTTCCCTGCGTATGGCCTCCTGAACGACCTGTTCGTCGTAGGGCCCCACGGAGGTGATCACCGGCCGCCGGTCCTCGATGGGGGTGTCCATTATGCTCATGTCCCGTATCCCGGAGAGGGACATCTGCAGGGTGCGTGGGATGGGGGTGGCGGTGAGGGTGAGGACGTCCACGTTGCGGCGCAGGGCCTTCATCTTCTCCTTCTGGGCCACCCCGAAGCGGTGCTCCTCGTCCACGATCAAGAGCCCCAGGTCCGCTGGGCTCACGTCCTCCTGCAGCAGACGGTGGGTACCGATAATCACGTCCACCTCCCCCCTGGCCACGGCCTCCAAGACCTCGCGCTGCTCGCGCGGCGTGCGGAAGCGGGAAAGCACCTCCACCCGCACCGGAAAGGGGTGGAAGCGCTGGGTGAAGGTGCGGTAATGCTGCTGGGCGAGGACGGTGGTGGGCACCAGGACCATGACCTGCTTGCCGTCCATGACCGCCTTGAAGGCGGCGCGGACCGCCACCTCCGTTTTCCCGAAACCGACGTCCCCGTAGACCAAGCGGTCCATGGGCACCGGCTTCTCCATGTCCTCCTTGACCTCCCGGATGGCCCGCTCCTGGTCCGGGGTCTCCACGTAGGGGAAGGAGTCCTCCAGCTCCCGCTGCCAGGGGTCATCGGGCGCGAAGGCGTGGCCCTCGGCGGCCATGCGCTCCGCGTAGAGGCGCAGGAGGTCCAGGGCCATCTCCCTTGCGGAGGCCCGGGCCCTCCTCTTCACCTTCCTCCAGTGGTGGCCGGAGAGGCGGTGCACCTCGGGCTTCTCCGCCCCCACGTAGCGGTGGACCAGGTCGATGCGCTCGACGGGCACGTAAAGCGCGTCCCCGCCCGCGTACTTGAGGAGGAGGTACTCGCGCACCGTCCCTTCCACCTCGCGCCTCACCAGGCCCCCGTAAACGGCGATGCCGTGGTTCACGTGGACCACGAAGTCACCCTCCTCCAGCTCCCACCAGCCCTCCAGGGGACGGCCCGCGCCCCGTTCCCCCGCCGCCACCCGCACCCGCCGCCGGCCGAAGACATCCCCGTCGGTGAAGAGGGCCAGCCCACGGTCGGGCAGGACTAGGCCACGGCCCCAGCTCAGGGCGGCCAGGCGCACCGTGCCCGGGGAAGGGAGGCCCCCGTCTACCACCGGGATCCCCTCTTCCAGCGCGGCCTCCCGCATCCTCTGCAGGCGACCCTCCGTCTCCAGGAGGACCACTACCCGGAAACCCTCCTCGACCGTCTCCTTGAGCTCGCGGAGGAATTCACCCACCCTCCCCCCGAAATCGCCCGCGGCCCGGGAACGAAGCTGGAGGTGAGACGCGCCGGCCAGCGGGTCCAGCTCGACCAGCGCGGTCCGACTGGCAATATCTTCCAGGTCAGGTTCCGCGGCCTCCTCCGCGTCGCGCCAGCAGCGGCGCAGGAGGTACGGCTGGAGGAGGACCAGCGCGCAACCGGGCCCGAGCAGTTCCCCCAGGCGGCGGGGTTCCCCGGGTCCCGGGCGCACCGGGAAGAACTCCACCTCCCGGAGCCCCTCCCGGGAACGCTGGTCCAGGGGATCGAAGAACCTTATCCGCTCCACCCGGTCGCCGAACCATTCCACCCTCACCGGGGCCTGCAGCGCGGGGTCGTAGACATCCAGTATCCCGCCTCGCACGGCGAACTGCCCGCCGCCTTCCACCAGGTACTCCCGGACGTAACCCATGTCCGCCAGACGCTCCAGAACGCCGTCGCGGTCGGCCTCCTCTCCCTCCCGCAGGCGCACGGGCAGGGCGGAGAGTTCCCCGGCCGGGACGGGATGGGCAAGGGCGAGGGCCTCACAGCACACCACCGCGTGTCGCCCCTCCCGCAGCGCGGCCAGGGCCCTGGCGCGCAGGGACACGGCTTCCGGGTCCTCGCCTCTCTTCCCGGCTATGACCAGCTCCCGGAAAGGCAACTCCATCACCTCGCCGGCGAAGAGCATGAGGCGCAAGCCCTCGACCATCTCCTCCACCTCCCGGGTGCCCGGAACGGCTACCAGGAGGGTCCCGGGGAAAAGGTGGAACAGGGAAGCGACCAGGAAGGGGTGGGCCTCCTCGGTGGCCCGTATCACCAGGCGTCCCCTTCCGGGAACGGCCTCCGGAAGCTCCCCGTCCAGGGAGGCCTCCACCTCACCCCTGATGAATTCCAGGAGCTCTTCCCCTTTTCCCATATCCCGCATAGGACATCCCTTCGCTCAATCGATAAGGCATACTCTGGCCCCTGACGGACAGGGCATCCCCTGCCCTCCCTCCACCCTCTCCCGACCGACGGGCCCGCGATTCAACCCCTCCCTCGCCAACCCGCTTCCGTGCCGTCTCCCCCTGCTCCTTTCGCTACCCTCGTGGAGTGCGTTTCAAGGCAAGCCTTTTAGGCCTCGGCGCGCAGCGCCCAGGCCTACCATAATTGTACCCCCGCCGAGAATGGGACCCGTAAGCCTACGGGCCTTCGCGCTTTGTGGTCATGGGCTTCCCCATACGGCTGCAGGTAGATTTCGGGAAGCCGGTTGGGCCGAAAGGACGGCTGGCCGTCTCAGGGAAACAACCTCGGGGGTAAGGCTCTCAGGCTCATATGCGTGACGCAGGGCGCCCTGCCGCGCCCCGTTCACTCGGGCGCCGGTTATTATCCTTCGAACATGAGCGGGTACGGAGAAGCCCTAACGTACTTCGGCGTCGAGCACCGGGCACCGCTTCTCAACGGCTCACCGGCAACCCGATGCCCTTTCATCCGAGCAAGCACCCGGGAACACGAAGGGGTCGGAGGCCACCTGTCGTTGCGTTGCATCTCACGATATGTCATCAGTCTGGAAACGTCGACTCCCACCCTGTCCTCTTGGAAAAGAAAACGAAACGACAGGGAGAGATCCCGGTCTCGGTGCCGTATCCTCCCGGCAGGGGCTTTCGGGTTAGAAATGGATCGATAGGCCGCCTTTCACCCCGGCGGAGCGCGCGAACAGACACGATGAAGGGAGCAGCCTCAGTGCTGTATCGTTTCAGTAGGCGCTTTAGGGTCTGAAAAAGGTCGAGAGACCACCCTGTCATCCTGACAAAACAAGCTAAGTCGACAGAACGAAAGGGGTGCTCTCTCATGGCGGGTTGCGGGGTGGGTGGGCTTTACATATAATTGTTTAATTGTTTGCGCCACGGAGTGAAGAACATCCCGGACAAGAGGTGTTGGAAATGCAGACGGAACTCATCGCCGTGACCAGGACGGAAAAGGGCAAGGAGGCGGCCAAGAAACTGCGGCGCTCCGGCCTCATCCCCGCCGTCCTCTACGGGCACCGCTTCGAGCCGCTCCACATCGCCCTGCAGGAGAGGACCTTCCTGGCCGCGTTGCGCAGGGAAAGAGGCCTCCACGGACTGGTGAAGCTCAGGGTGGAGGGAGCGGAGGACGGCGAGCACACCGTCCTGGTGAAGGAGGTACAGAGGGATTTCCTCAAGGACCACATCCTTCACGTCGACCTCCAGAAGGTACACGACGACGAGGAGATCCAGGCCACCGTATCCCTGCACTTCACCGGCGAGGCGGTAGGGGTCAAGGCGGGAGGCATTCTCAACCACTACCTCTACGAGGTGCGCGTGCAGTGCCTCCCGAAGGACCTGCCGGAGAGCATAGAGGTGGACGTATCCCACCTCAACCTCAAGGAGAGCCTCCGGGTGGCCGACCTTCCCCGGCTGGAAGGCATAAAGTACCTGAACAAGCCGGAGGAGATAGTGGCCGCCGTGACCCCCAAGCGGGTACGGGAGGCGGCGCGGGTGGTGCGCACGCTCTTCGAGGCCGAGCCGGAGGAGGAGTCCGCGGCGGCAGAATCCGTGGAGGGAGCGGGCCCCGAGGGAGAGGCCTCCGCCCCGGCGGAAGGCGAAGAAGAGGCCACCGGGCCTTCCGGAGAAGAGGGATAAGGGCGGCTGCGGCGGAGCGGCGCGCAAGTGGTCGCACCATCGAGCCCTTGCTTGTAATCTAATCGTCACCAACGCCTGCATGGGCGGCACGGCCGCCCCTTTTCATGGGGAAGGGTCATGTTCCTGGTGTTCGGTCTGGGAAACCCGGGGGAGCATTACCGCTGGACCCGCCACAACGCGGGTTTCTGGGCCGTGGAGATGCTGGCTCGCGACCACGGGGCTTCCTTCCAGCGAGGGAGGGGATATGACCTGGCCGAGACGGACTTTTACACCGAGCGCGTCTTTCTGGCCCGCCCCCTCACCTATATGAACCTCAGCGGGAAAGCGGCGCGCCGGTTGAGGCGCAAGCTCCACGTGGCACCGCAGAACATACTGGTCATCCACGACGACATCGACCTGCGGCCAGGGACCATCCGCATCCGCATGGGCGGCTCATCGGGTGGCCACCTGGGGGTCCAGTCGATCATCGAGCATCTGGGGACCCGGGAGTTCCCCCGCGTGAGGGTGGGTGTGGGGAGGCCGCCGGAGGGAGTGGACCCCGCCGAGTACGTCCTCGCGGAGATGCGCGGGGAAGAACTGGAGGAGTTCCTCTCCTGGTGCGAGAGGGCGGCGGAGGCCGCTGAGGCGGTGATAATGGACGGCCTGGACACGGCCATGAACCTCTTCAACACCCGCCCCGCCTCCTGAGCCGGAAAAGGAACCGGCGGCAAGGGAAGGACCGCCGGACGAACCAACGAATCGGCGAGCCCTTGCCTCCCCCGGCCCCTCCTCCCCCCGCGGCGCCGTCAGGTGGCGCGGTGAAGGGAAAAGGGCACCGGGGGAGAAGAATGCACCCGGAAGGCGGAGGGAAAGGCAGTGAAGAGACGAAGGAGAGGAGGGACGTGGAGAAGATAGCACCCGGGAGGTGCAAGGGGAAAGGGAGGCGCGAACCCCTATGCCCCGTAGTGAACCGGCAAGTACTGATCGCGCTACTTCCCGCCCTGCTCCTACTCTTCTACACGGCGGTCGTAGGCTGCGGGGGCAAGCCCACCGAAGCAGCGGAAAAGACGAGGGAAGCGGTGGGCATCATCTCATCCTCCCGGGAGCTTCTCGAGGACCTCCTCCTTCTGGACCAGCGCTTCAACTCCCTGGG
Organism: Candidatus Solincola tengchongensis; assembly: GCA_015711895.1. Lineage (GTDB taxonomy): Bacteria > Actinomycetota > Geothermincolia > Geothermincolales > RBG-13-55-18 > Solincola_A > Solincola_A tengchongensis. The sequence goes on from JACVJH010000038.1 coordinate 14,625, forward strand.
CCAGCGCTACCCATCCATCGAGGACACCCTGGCCGAGGGCAGGTCCCTGGCCGAGATGGCCATGGTGGACGTGGAAGAGCTGGAATCGCGCTACACGCGGTCGCGCGACCTCCTGCGGGAAGCGGCGGACGCCGAAGGGGCGGGCAAATACCGCGATTACGCCCTGCTGGCCCTGGACGCCGTGGAGCCGGTGCTGGAAGCGGTAAGGTTGAACCGGGAACTGCTGGACGCCGTCCACGACATGCTGGACGTGATACCCATGGCCGAGAGCGCCGAACAGCTGTCCTACTACGTGGAGGAGATAGGCCGCCTCACGGAGGAGGTCTCCGAGCTCCTGCGGCGCGGGGCGGAAGCCGCGGAGGAGGCCGACGCCTACTCGCGGGAACACGGACTGTGAGGAGCGGAATCATGCTCGGGGTGAGGCACGCAGCCGCACGGGCAAGGAGAGGAAGGGCGCCCCGCGAGGGGAGACCCGGAATGGTTCTACCCCACCATCTCCCGTCCTCCTCCGCCGTTCTCATCCTGGCGGCGGCTCTCGCTTGGGCTTTTTTCGCCGGATGCACTCCGCGGGCCATGCGCTATGCCCGGGAGACCCGCTCCAGCTACATCTCCGCGCGGGCGGTGCTGGCGGAGGTCAAGGAATTCCCCTCCGCCATGGAAGAGGTGCTGCGCTCGCGGAACCCGGAAGACCTACCCTCGCGTGCCGGTGCCCTCATCAGGGAGGCCCGGGACCTGATCCCCGAGGCCGCCTCCGCCTTTCGCACGGTGAAGGAAAGGATCGACCTCCTGCGCGGCGAGGGAGAGGGGGCGTACACCTCCTATGCCGCGGCCATGCAACACTTGGTGGACCTGAACCTGAAGGTGCTGGAGCTCTTCGGGGAGTTCATCGGACTCAGCGCCGCGGCGCTGGAAGGATTTCCCTACACGGACAACCCCTCCAATCTCATGCCCACCTTAAACCGCATGGATGAGCTCATGGCCGGTGTGGAGGAGCTTTCCTCCCGCATCGCCTCCGGGGAGGAGGAGGCGGAGAGCCTCTTCCGGGCCCTGGAGGAATGA
>JACVJH010000039.1 GCA_015711895.1 Candidatus Solincola tengchongensis
GCCATCGCCCTCCTGCCCGCCGTGATGTTCTACTTCTTCGGGACGCGCGAGATCCCCTTCGGCGGGGCGGCCATCATGATCATCGTGGGTGTGGCCCTGGAGACCATGAAACAGATCGAGGCCCAGCTGCAGATGCGGCATTATGAGGGATTCCTGCGCTGACGCGCCGGGGCGAGGAAGGAGGCCGATGATGCACAACCTCATCCTTCTGGGGCCGCCGGGTGCAGGGAAGGGCACCCAGGCGGAGAGGATAAGCGAGATCTACGGAATACCCCACCTCTCCACCGGGGACATATTCCGGGACAACCTCAAGCGGGGCACGGAACTGGGCCTCAAGGCCAAGGAGTACATGGACCGGGGAGAGCTGGTCCCCGACGAGGTGGTCATAGGCATCGTGCGCTCCCGGCTTGCGGAGCCGGATTGCGAGAAGGGTTTCGTCCTGGATGGATTTCCCAGGACCGTAGCTCAGGCCGACGCCCTGAAGGGCATGCTCGCCGAGATGGGGAAGCCCATCCACCACGTGCTGAACATCCAGGTGCCTGACGAGACGGTGGTGGAGAGACTCACCGCACGCCGGACCTGCCGTTCCTGCGGGGCGGTCTACCACCTCAGGTTCAACCCGCCCCGGGAGGAGGGGAAGTGCGATGCCTGCGGCGGGGAGCTCTACGTGCGGGACGACGACCGGGAGGAGACGGTTCGGACGCGTCTTGAGGAATACCGCGCCAAGACCCAGCCCCTCATCGAATATTACCGCGCCGAGGGCCTCCTCAGGGACATCGAGGGGGGCGCTTCCATGGAGGAGGTTCTCTCCTCCATCCGGAAGGTGCTGGAATGACGCCCCGCAGCAGGGGGGCGGAAAGCGGGAGGCGCGGCCGCCGCTACCCGGCGGGCGAGGCCCTGCAGGAGCGCTCAGCGGAAGAGTGGCTGGAATCCATGATCATAAGGAAATCGCGGGAAGAGATAGCCAGGATGAGGGAAGCGGGCCGCATCGTGGCCGGCGTCTTGGACATGTTGGAGAAGCACGTGCGGCCGGGGACCAGGACGGAGACCCTAAACCGGCTGGCCGACGACTATATCCGGTCCCGGGGCGGCATCCCCTCCTTCTTGGGATACCGGGGTTTTCCGGCCTCCATATGCACCTCGGTGAACGATGTGGTGGTTCATGGCATCCCGGGAAAAGAGAGGCTCAAGGAGGGGGACATCATCGGCATTGACGTGGGGGTGATCCTGGACGGGTACCAGGCCGATGCCGCCCGCACCTACGCGGTGGGGGAGGTCAGCGAGACGGCGCGGAGGCTCATGGAGGTCACCCGGGCCTCGCTGGATGCGGGCATCGCCGCCTGCCGGGCCGGCAATCGCCTGGGAGACGTTTCCAACAGCATCCAGCGTGTCGTGGAGAGCGGGGGCTTCTCGGTGGTGGTGCAGTTCGTGGGGCACGGCATAGGGAAGGAGATGCACGAGGAGCCCCAGATACCCAACTTCGGACCCCCGGGGAGAGGGCCACTGCTGCTGCCGGGTATGACCTTCGCCCTGGAGCCCATGGTCAACGAGGGGACCTATGAGGTGAGGGTGGAGGATGACGGCTGGACGGTGCGCACCGTGGACGGACGCCTCTCGGCCCATTTCGAGCACACCGTGGCCGTGACCGAGGGAGAGCCGGAGGTGCTCACCCTCCCGTGAGGGAGAGGAAAAGGAGGGGTATATTTCTGGACTATCGGTATTTAGTTTGTTAATATTTAAATTCTGGTGCGAAAAGAAGAGCACGCCCGACGCGAGGGTGGCGTGGGGAGAGTGAGGAGTGGCCAAGAAGGAAGGCTCCGTAGAGGTCGAAGGAACCGTACTGGAACCCTTGCCCAACGCCATGTTCCGGGTGGAACTGGACAACGGGCACAAGATTCTGGCCCATATCTCCGGGAAGATGCGCATGCATTACATCCGGATACTGCCCGGGGACCGGGTGGTGGTGGAGATCTCTCCCTACGACCTCACCCGGGGGCGCATCGTGTATCGGTATAAGTGAACGGAGGAAAGCCGGGCGGAACGGCGGTACGGAGAGGGAAAGGCAGAGACTGGAAATGAAGGTTAGACCCTCGGTGAAGAAGATGTGCGACAAGTGCAAGATAATCCGCCGTCACGGCAAGGTTCTGGTCATCTGCCAGAATCCACGCCACAAGCAGCGGCAGGGTTGAGGAAGGGGAGGTAGTGTCTTGGCGCGCATAGCTGGAGTAGACCTTCCGAGGGACAAGCGGGTGGAGATAGCCCTGACCTACATCTACGGGATAGGGAGGTCCACCTCCCTCAAGGTGCTGCGGAGCTGCCAGGTCGACCCCAACACCAAGGTCCGTGACCTCACCGACGATGAGGTGGTGAGGCTGCGCAACTACATCGACCAGAACCTCAAGGTGGAGGGCGACCTGCGCCGGGAGGTGGCCCAGAACATCAAGCGCAAGATGGAGATCGGATGTTATCAGGGTCTCCGCCACCGCATGGGCCTACCCGTGAGAGGGCAGCGCACCCATACCAACGCCCGCACCCGCAAGGGGCCCCGCAAGACGGTGGGCGTGAAGCGCAAGAAGAAGTAGCCCCCGTGGGAACACGGCGGAGCGGTCCGGTATCCAAAGCAGGAGAACGGCTGAGACACAGGAGGTTGCCAGTTGGCGAGACCGACGCGAGGAAGGGGAAGAGGGAGAAAGAAGGAGAAGAAGACGGTATTGCACGGTGAGGCGCACATCAAGTCCACCTTCAACAATACCATCATCACCATAACCGACAAGAACGGCGACACCCTCACCTGGAGCAGCAGCGGGACGGTGGGTTTCAAGGGTTCCCGCAAGAGTACCCCCTTCGCGGCCCAGCTGGCGGCCGAGAACGCGGCCAAGAAAGCCCAGGAGTTCGGGATGAAGAAAGTGGATGTTTTCGTCAAGGGGCCGGGGTCGGGGCGCGAGACGGCCATCCGCACCCTGCAGGCCAACGGCCTGGAAGTGGTGAGCATCACCGACGTGACCCCCCAGCCCCATAACGGGTGCCGACCCAAGAAGAGAAGAAGGGTATAGGGGTGATGGGTCATGGCACGCAATCTTGAGCCGTCCTGCAAGCAGTGCCGCCGCGAGGGAGTGAAGCTCTTCCTCAAGGGGGCCAGGTGCGAGAGCGACAAGTGCGCCATGGAGCGCCGGGCTTACCCGCCCGGGGAACACGGGCGCGGTCGGGTGAAGGAGACCGAATACCTCCTCCAGTTGAGGGAGAAGCAGAAGGCCAAGCGCATCTACGGGGTCCTGGAAAGGCAGTTCCGCAACTATTACGGCCGTGCCAGCCGGCAGAAGGGGATCACCGGCGAGAATCTGCTCGCCTTGCTCGAGTCCAGACTGGACAACGTGGTCTACCGGGGAGGCCTGGCCTCCTCCCGGCAGGACGCCCGGCAACTGGTGCGCCACGGGCACGTGACGGTCAACGGGCGCAAAGTGGACATCCCCTCCTACGAGGTGAAGGTGGGGGACGTCATCGAGCTCAAGGAGAAAAGTCGGGATATGGTGCGGGTGCTCCAGGCGGTGCGCCTAGCGGAGGGACGTCCCGTGGTCCCCTGGCTCCGGGTGGACCTGGACAAGAGGCGCATCGAAGTGGTGGCCAGGCCGAGGCGCGAGGACATCGACATCCCGGTCAAGGAACACCTGATAGTGGAGCTTTACTCCAAGTAATCATAGGGACAGGAGGGAACGGGCATTGGTGCTTGAAATGCAGAAGCCACACATAGTGGTGGATAAAGTGGAGGATTCCTACGGCAGGTTCATCATCGAACCCCTGGAGAGGGGGCTCGGGCACACCCTGGGCAATTCCATGCGCCGCATCCTGCTCTCCTCCATCCCCGGCGCGGCCATAACCTCGCTGCGCATCGAGGGTGTGGTGCACGAGTTCAGCACCATCGAAGGGGTCAAAGAGGACACCATGGACATCATCCTCAACCTCAAGGGAGTCATCCTCCGCATCCTCGATGAGGGGCAGCACACCCTGTTCCTGGACGTCACGGGGCCCAAGACGGTGACCGCCGGGGACATACAGGCCCCGGCGGAAGTGGAGATAATCAACCCCGACCACAAGATATGCACCCTGAACGAAAAGGGCAAACTGAAGATGGAGATGACCGCCCGCAAGGGCCGGGGCTACGTGTCCGCGGAGCGCATGGCCGGCCTCTACGAGGTGGCCGGGACCATCCCCCTGGATGCCATGTTCTCGCCGGTGGTGAAGGTGGCCTATCACGTCGAGGACACCCGTGTTGGGCAGAGGGCGGACTACGACAAGCTGATCATAGAGGTCACCACGGACGGGAGCATTGGTCCCCAAGAGGCGCTCCTCCGGGCGGCCCAGGTGCTGGTTGGCCACGCGGAGATCTTCTTTGCCCTGGCCGAGGGCGAGGAGGGCATGGAGCAGACCATCTTCGGGCGGGAGGCCCAGGCGGCGGGGGGCAGGGAGATGCAGATCCCCATCGAGGACTTGGAGCTGCCGGTTAGGGTGTTGAATTGCTTGCACCGCGGGGGGATCAACACCGTGGGCCAGCTCATCGAGAAGACGGAGGAGGACCTGCTGGCCCTGCGCAGCTTCGGAGCCCGCTCCATCGAGGATGTCAAGGAGCAGTTGAGGAAGAGGGGTCTCAGCCTGAAGGCCAAGTGAGATCCCGGGGACAGAAAGATTTGATCGCGAGAGGTGCAGTCATGCCGCAGCCGAAGAAGGGAAGGAGACTGGGAGGGAGCGCGGCCCACCAGAAGGCCATGATGGCCAATCTGGCGCGCGCCCTCATAGAACATGAGAGGATCAAGACCACGGAGGCCAAGGCCAAGGAGGTCCAGCCCCTGATGGACAAGCTGGTGGGGCTGGCCAAGCGGGGTGACCTCCACGCCAGGCGCCAGGCCCTGGCCATCATCCCCGACCGGGACGTGATACACAAGCTTTTCGCCGAGATCGGGCCGCGTTATGAGGACCGCGAGGGCGGTTACACCAGGGTGGTGAAGATAGGGCACCGCCAGGGGGACGCGGCGCCCATGGCGGTGGTCGAGCTGGTCTGAACCCCATCGATGGTGCCCGGAGCCTCCCGCCCCCAATGGGCGGGTTTTATATGCCCGCCGTGCCGGTGATGTTATCGCTTCGGCGGGCGCGGGTCTTGCGACCTCTGGGGTGAGCCATGGGCAATTACATGCTGACCGTGGCTTACGAGGGGACGGAGTACAAGGGCTTTCAGAGGCAGCCCGGCCTGCCCACCGTGCAGGGGGAGCTCGAGAGGGCCCTGGAGCGGCTGGCGGTACGGGAATCGCCCCTCTACGCCGCGGGAAGGACCGATGCCGGGGTGCACGCCAAGGGGCAGGTGGTGAACTTCCACGGCACCCTCCGAGTGGACCCGGAAAGGCTGCCGCGCTCCCTCAACGCCCTCCTCCCTCCGGACATAGCCGTCCTGGAATGTCGGGAGGCGGACGAGGGTTTCCATGCCCGGCGCAGCGCCCTGGCCCGGGAATATGCCTATTACTTTCACCTCGCCCCGCGACCATCCCCTTTCCTCAGGCGTTTCGCGCTGCACGTGGGAAGAGAACTGGACTTGGAGGGTATGGAGAAGGCCCTGTCCGCCATCCTGGGCGTACACGATTTCGCACCCTTCTGCCGCAGCGAGAAAGGGAGGTCCACCGTGCGGGAGGTCCTCGAGGCCCGCATTTTCCGGCGTGGGGAGCTGCTCCAGGTGAGGGTCAGGGCCAACGCCTTCGCCTGGATGATGATGCGCATGCTCTGCGGGGCGCTCCTGGAGGTGGGCAAGGGACGCTGGTCCTCAGAGGATCTCCGGGGCCTTCTCGACGGGAAGGGCGGACCGCGTTCCGTGCCCGCCCTCCCACCGCACGGCCTCTTCCTGGAGAAGGTATATTACCCCTTCGACCCGCCGCCTTCCCGCGCTTCCGCCTGAGGAAGGCTCACGGCCGTTCCGCCGCCAGGGGCTGGAAGGTGAAGACCATGCGCAGGCGCTGCAGCCTCTCCGTAGGGTCCAGGCCGGTGAGTTCAAGGGAAATGGCCACGGGGTAGGGGGAGCGCTCGCCCAGCCACAGACGGCCGCTAAGCTCGTAATCGAGATGGGTAACATATCCCTTAGCCTGAGGGGGAAGGGCTTCCAGGGCGAGGGAGGGGTCGTAGTCCAGACGGAATACCCGGCATATCTCACCCTCACGTTCCTCTTCGCCCTCTTCCCGGACGTCGCGGAACCTGGAGAACAGGGCCAGGAATTCCCGTGGGCGGAAGAGGGGTCCGGGGACCTCCGAACCATCGGCCGGCCTCTCCAGTCCGTCCCGGAGCAGGAAATAATCGCCTTCCCGGCGGGAGATCGTGAAGCGGTCCTCACCTTCCGGGGAGATCCTGAGGATTTCCAGAGTGAGGTCATCGCCCTCCAGGGAACCCTCCCCGCGCTCTTCCCCGTAAACCGTGTATCCGGACACTCCCACCCAGATCTCCATGCGCAGGCGGAAGGAAAAGGAGTTCGAGGCGGAGAGTTCCGTAAGCGCCGAGCTCACTTCCGCTTGGAGGGATATCCCCGCCGCCGGATGGTGGCCCCCGCATCCCCCGGCGCACACCGGGATAAGGGCCAGGAGGAGGAGCGGGAGAGAAAGAAACTTGCGGGATAGCCCCTTTTTTCTCGCCGTCGCGCGGTGGAGCTTCCTGTTGACAGGGCAGGCGGGAACCTCTGCGGGGCTCCGCTCGATGTATCCGCCCGGTCGGGTCGTCGGGATCGGCCTCTCTGCCTCCCGGGCAGGCGTGAAGACTGTATCCTGGGAGGGCTTGGGGGGCAGGAGAACGCCGGCCATGGTTCAGGAGCGTATCAATTCCAGGAGCTGGTCACGCTTCTCCTCCATGAGCTCTCGCGTCTTGGCCTCCAGGTTGAGGCGCAGCAGGGGCTCGGTGTTGGAGGGGCGCACGTTGAACCACCAGTCGTCGTATTCCACGGTGATGCCGTCCAGCCGGTCGATCTTCTTGGCCCCGGAGTGCAGGCGGGCGATCTCCTCCAGCTTGGCGGGTATGTCCTCCACCCGGCTGTTGATCTCACCGGAGGCGTAGTATTTCTTGAAGGGTTTGAGGATCTCGGAGAGCGGCCTGTTCTCCCGGCTCACGATCTCCAGGACATAGACGGCGGCGATGAGGCCGGAGTCGGCGCGGTAGTTGTCCCGGAAGTAATAGTGGCCGGAATGCTCACCGGCGAAGATGGCCCCCGTCTCGGCCATGGTCTGTTTGATGAAGGAGTGGCCCACCCTTTCCCGGATGGGGACACCCCCGTAAGCGCGTATGGTCTCCGGCACGATCCAGCTGTTGATACAGTTGTAGATGATCTTCTCCCCCGGGTGCTCCTGGAGGATGCGCCTGGCCACCAGGGCGGTGGTCAGGGAGCCGCTGACCGGCTCCCCCTTGTCGTCCACCAGGAAGACGCGGTCGGCGTCCCCGTCGAAGGCCATCCCCAGGTCCCCCTGCGCTTCCAGGACCCAGTTCTGGAGGAGGGCTATGTTCTCCGGCTCTATGGGGCTGGGCTGGTGGTGGGGGAAGGAGCCGTCCAGCTCGAAGCAATGGGGCACCAGTCGGCACGGGAGGCGCTCGAATAAGGCGGGGAGGATGAGGCCCGCCATGCCGTTTCCGGCGTCCGCCACCACCTTGAGGGGGCGGAGCACGGAGAGGTCGATGAAGCCCAGCACATGGTCGATGTAACGTGGGAGCATGTCTTTCTCCTCTAGGCCTCCGCGCCGGGGGGCGGAAGGGAGGTCTCCCTTGAGGACCAGCTCGCGGATCTCGCCGATGCCGGTGTCCTCGCTTATAGGTCCCGCCTTGCGCCGGCACAGCTTTAAGCCGTTGTATTCCTTGGGGTTGTGGGAGGCGGTGAACATGGCCCCGGGCAGGTCCAGGTCCCCGGAAGCGAAGTAGAGCATGTCCGTGGAGCACAGCCCGATGTCCACCACGTCCGCCCCCTGGTCTCTGGCCCCCTCGATGAAGGCGCGTGAGAGTGACGGGGAAGAGAGCCGCATATCCCTCCCCACCAGGATGCGCTCCTCGCCCAGGAAGACGATGAAGGCCCTCCCCAATCGGTAGGATATGTCCTCGTCGATCTGCTGAGGGTAGATGCCACGAATGTCGTAAGCCTTGAATATGGAGGGATCAACAGCTTTCATGGCTGACTCCTTGAACCATCCCTAAGGGGAACCTGTCGGATTCGAACCGCATTCCGGCGCCGTTTCACGCTTTTCCGAACATGTTAAGATTTTAGCATGCCCGGTTCCCGCTTACAGCCGTGATGCCCGCCGTCCGGCAAGCGTGAGGGGAGATCCGGCACGCCCCGGGGAACGGGGAGCGAGGCGGCGGTTCGGCTTGCCCGTTCCGTCCCGTGTTATATCCGCCGTCCGGCAAGAGCGGGGGCTCGAAAGGGTGCGAGGGAAGAAAGGAGCGGCCATGGAGGATAGGGTGAACCTGGACGACGTGATGGAGCTCGAGCAGCGGGATCCCGGCAACATGCTCGCCGCGGTGGAATCTTTTCCCCGGCAGTGCAGGGAGGCCCTGCGGATGGGCCGGGAGCTTGCGGACCTACCCCCAGGAGAGGGCATAAGCCGCATAGCCTACCTGGGTATGGGAGGTTCGGCCATCGGCGGGGACATCCTGCGCGCCCTGCTCGAGGAGGCCACCGGCCTGCCCATAAGCGTGCATCGCTCCTATCGCCTTCCTGCCCTCCTGGGCCCGGACACCTTGGCCGTGGCGGCCAGTTATTCCGGGAACACCGAGGAGACACTCTCCGCCTACGACGATGCCATATACCTCGGATGCCGCCTTCTGGTGCTCACATCGGGAGGTCAGTTGCTGGAGAAAGCCCGCGGCTACCGGCATTCCTGTGTGGTGATCCCGGCCGGGTTACAGCCGCGGGCGGCGCTGGGATACCTCTTCCTCCCCGCCGCGGCGGTCATCGAGCGCCTGGGGCTCATGCAGGGTTTCGTCCGGGTGTCCTACGAGGCCGTGGAGTACCTGGAGGAAAAGGCGACGGAATGGGGTCGCATCTCCTCCACGGCGCGCAACTTCGCCAAGCAGATGGCCCTGCGCCTGGCGGGCAAGGTGCCGGTCGTCTACGGAACGGAGGGGTTGCTGGGGGTGGCCGCCTACCGCTGGAAATGCCAGTTCAACGAGAACTCCAAGGTCCCCGCCTTCCACCATGTCCTCCCGGAGATGAACCACAACGAGATCGTGGGGTGGCACAGGGCGGACGAGTTCAGCCGCCGGGTGGAAGTGGTCTTTCTCCTGGAGGAGGATGCCCATCCCCGCATCGCCAAACGGGTGGAGATAACCGCGGACATCCTGCGCGAGAAGGTGGGCGGGGTGACCGTGATCCGGGTGGGGGGGCGCACCCGAACCGAGAAACTCCTGGGCGCCATCTACCTTGGCGACTTCGTGAGCGTCTACCTGGCCCTCTTGAACGGGGTGGATCCGACGCCGGTGGAGAGCATCGCCCTGCTCAAGGAGCGTATGGCCCGGGGGGGCTGACGCCGGGGGCCATGCGTACTGCCTTTTTGCGGAGCGAAACGGAAGGGAAGGAGGCGAGGAATGGGAGCGGAGACGAGGGTCGAGGACAGCGGTTCCCCGGGGTCGGCGGCGCGTTTTCTGGCCTCCCTCCTGGAAGGGGAGGGGCTTCCACTCCCCGGTGAGGCGGTCGTGCTCGGCAGCGGCCAGGGGGAGGCGGTACCCGGGGCGGAGCGAGAGGTGGAGGTCTCCTTCGAGGAGATCCCGGGATGGCCGCGTGCCGGGGTCCCGGGACACGCGGGTACCGTGCTGGTGGCGGATTACGGCCGCAAGTGCGCCCTCTTCCAGAGGGGAAGGCTCCATTACTACGAGGGGCTGACCATTGAGTAGGTGGCCTTTCCGGTTGGCGTCCTGGCCTGCCTCGTGGTGCGCAGGTTGTTGCTGTGCAACGCGGCGGGGGCCCTGAACCCGGCCTATGAGCCTGGTTTCCTGATGCTGGTTAGGGATCACATCAACCTCATGGGGGTCAACCCCCTACGCGGCGTGCGGGATGCCGACGGCACCCCGGCCTTCGTGGACCTCTCCGACCTCTACGATGCCGGATGCGGCGACTTCCTCCTCGGGAAGGCGCAGGCCGAGGGCTGGCCGCTGGTGGAAGGAGTGCTGGTGGCTGTTTCCGGACCCTCCTATGAGACGGGGGCCGAACTGCGCTTCCTGCGCCTCATCGGCGGGGACGCGGTCTCCATGAGCCTGGTCCCCGAGGCCCTTTACGCCCGCCACCTGGGGATGAGGGTGAACGGCGTGAGCGTGATAACCAATATCTGGGACCTGCGCAGGCCCCGCCCCGTCTCCCATGAGGAGGTGCTGCGGACGGCATCCTCGGCCGTTCCCGCCCTCAGGGACATCATCCGGTCCTGGCTGGAATACGAGGCTTCGCCGTGAGGGGAGCCCTCTTACCGCCGCATGGCGGCCGTCCTAAAGCCGTGTATGTCCCGTGTTTTTAACGTGAGCATGCTGCACCCACTTCTTGATGGAATATATCGGGAATATAAACCGGCCGTGTTCTGAGCGACTTGTTCTGGGCAAGCGTCAACCACACGCCTTAGGCAATCTAGTCCACGAATCACGGAGGGATTCCCTCCCTCGTCTCCGGGAAAGGGCAGTCTCGTAGAGAGGATCCGCGAGACCGCCGCCTGCCCGTAGATGAAAGCGAGGAAGGTAAAGAGAACGGCATCCGCCAGCACATGCCGGCTCCGGAGGACCAGATAAATAATTGCAATATATTCAAAAACCATGTAACAAAACCCGCTCATGCCGTGCAGGCCTGTATTGTTCGATCCCGAGCTTTGCACCGGATGTAATGCCTGCGTGGGTGTGCGCAGGAAGGACGTCCTTTTTCCCAACCCGGAAAAAGGCAAGCGGCCGCTTATCCTTTATCCCGACGAATGCTGGTTCTGCGGATGTTGCGTCATCTATTGCCCAACGCCCGGCGCTTCCAGAATCAATCACCCATTGCCGCTCAAATGGTATTGGAAACGTAAGGAGACCGGGGAGCACTTCCGCATCGGGATGAAGAATCCGCCGCCACCTAACGACAAACCGCCTGTCGGTTGTTGAAATCCTACGTTGAGCCGAGGGGGAGAGTCATGCAGGGGAATCTGGGACCATGGCCTTACGAGGTGGAATACGGCATCGAGAACGGGGTGGAATGCGACGTCCTGGTTCTTGGAGGCGGGGTTGCGGGATGTTTTGCCGCCATCTCGGCGGCGAACTAAGGGGCTCGAGTGGTCGTCGTGGACAAGGGGCCCATAAAGACCGGCGTTTCAGGCGGAGCGGGATGCGACCACTGGAACTATCCCCTGACGACTCCCTTCAGCAAGATCACGCCCGAAGAACTCGTTGATTTCGTCGATTTTGTCACCTATGGATGGTTCTGCGGCATCGGCCTGTACATACAGTGCCGGGAAAGCTGGGATTGTCTTCTGGACGCGGAGAGATGGGGCCTGCCGCCTCGCGATGTCGACGGTGAGTCCAAGGGGTCCGGCTTCAGAGACGAAGAAACCGGGATCCTGTTTGCGTATAACCATGACAATCGACATATCGTACGAGTGCGCGGCGGAGCGAGAATCAAGGAATATTATCACCGGGAGCTCAGAAGGCTGGGCGTGCCGTTGTATGAACGGGTCATGGCCACCAGCCTATTGACGGAAGGAGGGAAAGAGGGCGCCAGGGTCGTTGGCGCAACGGGCCTGAACGTCCGCACGGGGGAATTCTACATCTTCAAGGCAAAATCCACCGTTCTCTGCATGTCCATAGCTTCAAGTCCGTGGATCTTCTCTACCGAGAGCATGGGAGCGGGTATGCATGTCATCGACCCCGACTGCACGGGCGAGGGGTTTTCTGTGGCTTGGAACGCGGGCGCCGAGCTCACCTTGCCCCTCTACGACGATCTGCCGGGCATACCCGAAGACGAGAGGAGGGCGATCTTCGGGCTCATGGTCGGCAACGAGGGAAGGACACGCGTGCCGATTTACGAGAACTATTCTCAGTGGGGGTTTGACCCCCACAAAGACCTTCTGCCGGTGCCCATCCATCCCGCCGATCGGTACAAGATGCCGGCCTGGCTTTTTTACAAACCTCCGGAACGTTACCGCGGCCCGGCGATATTGGGCGGTGGGCTCATGTACGACTGGGACCTCAAAACCAACCTCGAAGGGTTGTATGTGGCGGGGATGAACGGCTTTTGCGGTATCGATCACAGCCAAGCGGCGGCGACCGGCCGGTACGCCGGCAGGAAAGCGGCGGACTATGCATTGCGAGAAGCACCTGCTCCAGCGATCCATCGTGACCAGGTAGAGAGGGAGAAGGCTAAAGGGTACGGTCCCATCGAAAGAGACAATGGGATGGAAAGAGGTCCACGCGGGTGTTGCTATGTCATGCAGTAGTTCTGTGGCACGGAAAAGCACGAGAACACGTTAAAACTGGGCCTGTGGCGGCTCAAGCAGATAAAGGAAGTCGAGGCACAGGAACTCTACGCCAGGAATCCCCACGAACTCGCGCGATGTAACGAGGCCTTCACGTTGATCACGGTCGGAGAGGTCATCATGCACGCCTGCCTGGCGAGAAAAGCCAGCATCGGGGCGTTGGGGTTCTACCGCTTGGATTACCCGTATTCCGGGCCTGAAGACAAGAAGTTCATCACCGTGAAGAAAAAGGGCGAAGGGGTCGAAGTGGGCGAAAAGCCGCATCGTTTCTGGCTGCTGGAGCCTTACGCCCCCACATACGCGGAGAATTACGCATCGCACGCCGGACTGTGATAGTGGGATGCGAGAGGTCGGCCCGAGAAGGTCCTATCCTTTTGATGCCTGGATTGCGTAGCCGTTTTTTTGCATCAAGCAACCTTCCCTCTTCTTTCCTTGACACTAGGGGGGACGGCCTCTATTATTAGTGTTTGTCGTGCTGTGAGAGAGATACGAGGCGACGCGGAATGATGAAGACCTACAGCACCAAGAAGGCGGACATAGAGCGCCGGTGGTACCTGGTGGACGCCCAGGGCATGGTCCTGGGGAGACTGGCCTCCGAGGTGGCCAAGATCCTCAAGGGAAAGAACAAACCCATCTATGTGCCCCATATGGACGTGGGCGACCACGTAGTGGTGGTCAACGCCGAGAAGGTGGTACTGACCGGCGATAAACTGGATAAGAAAAAATACTACCGGCATTCCGGCTATCCGGGAGGCCTGCGAGAGTTCACCTACAGGACCCTCCTGCGGGAGAAGCCGGAGATGGTGGTGGAGAAGGCGGTGCGGGGGATGCTCCCCAAGAACCGCCTGGGCCGGGCCATGATCCGCAAGCTGCACGTCTATGCCGGCCCGGACCATCCCCACCAGGCCCAGAAGCCGGAGAAGATCTCCCTGGGCGCATGAGGACGGAAAGGCAGGTGTGACCTTTGCCGCAGCATCTGGGTTACGGGACGGGCAGGAGAAAGGAAGCCGTGGCCAGGGTCTGGCTTTATCCCGGCGAGGGCGAGTTCGTGATCAACGGAAGGAGCCTGGAGGAGTACTTCCCGCGCCAGACCCTGCGGGATCAGATCATGCAGGCCCTGGAGGCCGCGGGTAGTGTGGGGCGCTACAAGGTGGTGGCCACCATACGGGGCGGGGGCATCTCCGGACAGGCCGGTGCCCTCCGCCATGGAATTGCCCGTGCCCTCGTGGACTGCGACGAGACCCTCCGTTCCGAGTTGAAGAAGGCCGGACTTTTGCGGCGCGACCCCCGCATGAAGGAACGCAAGAAGTACGGCCTCAAGAAGGCGCGCAAGCGACCCCAGTTCTCCAAGCGCTGAACCTCAGGACCGAATAACGCCCCCTCTTTCGCGGAACGGCATGTACTTGCCTTTTTACATGCCTTTCTCCCCGCTGAGTGCCGGTACGGTCCCTTCCGCACAGGGGGTTCCCGTTGCCGGAAAGAGCGGCGCGGGCGCGTGGCGGAGGTCCGGGCACTACGCCTTCCCATACCCGGAATGGTGGGACACTGGGAGGACAGGGTGGGTTCGGGGAGGAAGTGCCGGGAAAGGAGAGGGAAAATATTTACGCGGGGGGCACCACCGGGCGACCTCCGCGCCGCGCCCCCTCTTACCGGGGCCGGGAGTTGCCAGGGGACGGAGGCGGGTAGGTCGACCGGCTGAGATGCCGCCTCCGCACATGGGGAGGATGTGGAGAAGGAAGCGCGAGCACGGGGGTCGGTTCGCCTTGAAGCCCGGAAAGGCGGGGTGCTATAGTCCATTAGGGGCGCGGGAGGAAGGGAGCAGAGGACGTTCTGAACGCCGCGGAAGGCGGGAGTGGTCTTTTGCAGACCTGGACGGGGAAGCGAAGGAAGTGAGCATGGGAAGTGAAAAGGGCGGTTGGCCCCGTCTCTTCGGGACCGACGGGGTGAGGGGAGAAGCCAATGTGGAGCTCACGCCCGAGCTGGCCATGCGACTGGGATGGGCGGCGGTGATGGTCCTGGCCGGGGAGAACCCCCGGCCCCGGCTTCTGCTGGGCAAGGACACCAGGCTCTCCGGGGACATGCTGGAAGGGGCCTTGGTGGCGGGCATATGCTCCGCGGGAGGCGATGTGGAACTCCTGGGGGTCATCCCTACACCGGCGGTGGCCCACCTCACCCGTACCAGGAAGGTCGACGCGGGCGTGGTCATCTCCGCCTCCCATAACCCGGCACGAGACAACGGCATAAAATTCTTCCACCGCGACGGCTATAAGCTCCCCGATGCCCTGGAGAGGGAGATGGAGCGCCTGGTGGCCGGGGTCGAAACTCAGGCCAAGCCGCGGGGGGATCAGGTGGGGTGTTGCCGGCCTGCGGTGGGGGCGGAGGAGGAATACCTGGAGCACCTCCTCTCCGTGGCCCAGCCCGACCTCTCCGGGATCAAGGTGGTGGTGGACTGCGCCCACGGAGCTTCCTACCGGGTGGCCCCGGAGCTCTTACGGCGCTTGGGCGCCCGGGTGATCCCCCTGCACGTGGAGCCCGACGGGTTGAACATCAACCGGGAATGCGGCTCCACCCACTGCAAGGCACTGCAGAGAAAGGTGGTGGAGGAAGGTGCCCTTTTGGGGCTGGCCTTCGACGGGGACGCCGACCGGCTGATCGCCGTGGACGAGGAGGGGAAGCTGGCGGACGGGGACCACATCATGGCCATCTGCGCCGTGCGCATGAAGGAGGAGGGCACCCTCAGGGAGAACTCGGTGGTGGCCACGGTCATGTCCAACCTGGGGTTCCACCTGGCCATGCGGCGGGAAGGGATACGGGTCCACCAGACGGCGGTTGGCGACCGTTACGTGCTGGAAAAGATGCTCGAAGGGGGCTTCAACCTGGGAGGGGAGCAGTCGGGCCACATAATCTTCTTAGACCATTCCACCACTGGGGACGGGCTGGTGACCGCCATCAAGCTCCTGGAGGCGGTGCGGGAATCGGGGGAAAAGCTCTCCTCCCTCTCCAAGCTGGTGGTTAAGGTCCCGCAGCTGCTGGTCAACGTGAGGGTCAGGGACAAGGAGAGCTGGAGCGAGAGGAAGACGCTGCTCTCCGCCCTGCGCGCCTGGGAGGAGCGTCTCGGGGACCGAGGAAGGGTGCTCCTGCGTCCCTCGGGCACGGAGCCGGTCCTGAGGGTGATGGTGGAGGCCGTGGACGGCGAGCTGGCGGAGAGGGCGGCCCGGGAGCTGGCCGCCCTGGTGGAGAGGGAGATGGGCTGAGTTGTGCGGCATCGTGGGCTACACGGGACCCAGACCGGTCGCCGCCACCCTCTTCCATGGCCTGCGCCGCCTGGAATACCGTGGCTATGACTCCGCGGGGCTGGGGATACAGGAGGACGGCGGGATCAGGGTGATCAAGCGGAGGGGCAACCTGGATCACCTGGAGCCGCTCCTCGGGGACCTTCCGGGCGAGGGGGGGACAGGGATAGCCCATACCCGGTGGGCCACTCACGGCGTACCCTCCACGGAGAACGCCCACCCGCACCTGGACTGCCGGGGGCGCATAGCCGTGGTGCACAACGGCATCATCGAGAACTACCAGGAATTGGAAAGAGGGCTCACCTCCCGTGGGCATCGCTTTCGCTCCCGGACGGATACCGAGGTGCTCGTGCATTTGGTGGAGGAGAACTACCGCGGGGACCTCCTGGAGGCGGTTCGGGCCGCGATGCCGAAGATCCGGGGGACCTACGCCGCCGTCTTTCTGAGCGCCGATGAACCGGGAGTCCTTGTGGGCGCCCGTAAAGACAGTCCTCTCCTGCTCGGGCTGGGAGAGGGCGAGAACTTCCTGGCCTCCGCAACCCTGGCCTTTCTGGACTTCACCCGTCGGGCGGTCTCCCTGGAGAACGGTGACCTTGTAAGGGTTACCGATGATGACTGGGTAATACTGGATATCAACGGCGGGAGCGTGGAGAGGAAGGTCTTCGAGGTCCCCTTTGACGCCACGGCGGTGCAGAAGGGAGGTTACTCGGACTTCATGCTCAAGGAGATACATGAGCAGCCCCAGGCCTGGATGGACACCCTGCGGGGCAGGATGAGTCCCGGAAATAGGCTGCGCATCGAGGAGCTGGAGGAGGACCGCTTCGACCTCCGGGAGATCAACCGCATCATCTTCGTCTCTTGCGGGACCTCCTACCATGCCTCCCTCTTGGGGCGCTACGTCATGGAGGGGTGGATGGACATCCCCGTTGAGGTGGACATCTCTTCGGAGTTCTATTACCGTGCCCCCAAGCTCGACCCGCGCTGCCTGGTGGTGGCGGTCAGCCAGTCCGGGGAGACGGCGGACACCATGAGCGCGGTGCGCTGGGCCAAGCGCTGCGGCGCGCCCACCCTGGCCGTGGTCAACGTGGTGGGGAGCATGATGGCCCGGGAGTCGGACGGCGTGCTCTACACCCATGCCGGGCCGGAGATAGGGGTAGCGGCCACCAAGACCTTCCTGGCCCAGGTGGCAGCGGTATATCTGCTGGGCCTTTACCTGGGGCAGGAGCGGGGGCTTCTGGAGCCCGAGTTCGTCAGGCACACCCTCCGGGAGCTTGAGGACCTCACGGGGCGCATAGAGGAGGTCCTGGGGGACACGGACACCGTGGAGCGCTGCGCCGACAAGTACTGCCGCTGCGAGGACTTTCTCTTCCTGGGGCGCAACATCAACTATCCCCTGGCCATGGAGGCGGCCCTGAAGCTCAAGGAGATTTCCTATATCCACGCCGAGGGATATCCGGCGGGAGAGATGAAGCACGGCCCCATCGCCCTCCTGCACCCCGGCTTTCCGGTGGTGGCCCTGATCCCCCGGGATTCGGTCTACGAGAAGATGAAGGGCAATGTGGAGGAGGTCCGGGCGCGACAGGCTCCGGTGATCGCCGTGGCCACGCAGGGCGATGCGGAGATAAGGAGCTGCTGTGAGGAGGTCATCTACGTGCCGGAGGTCAAGCCGCAGTACTACCCGGTGGTCATGGCCCCGGCCCTGCAGCTCTTCGCCTATCATGTGGCCAAGATGCGGGGCTGCAACGTAGACCAGCCGCGAAACCTGGCCAAGACGGTGACCGTGGAGTGAGCTTCCCG